>JBCCEL010000006.1:0-43187 GCA_039030315.1 Pseudomonadota bacterium | reverse complement strand
GTTCGGCATACAGACCTGGGTCGCCCTGCCGGAAGCGGCGGAGGACACCGACCCGGCCTTCGAACATGCGTCCAGGAAAAAGCTTCCGTTCATGGAAGGCGAAGGCAAGCAGGTGCGCCTCATCCTGGGCACGCTTTACGGGGAGACAGCGCCGGTCAAAACCTTTTCCGACATGTTCTATGCAGACGCGGTCCTGTTCGAAGGCGCCAAACTGCCGCTGACCACCGAGCATGAGGACAGGGGCCTCTACATTGCCAACGGCGAAATCGAAATTGCCGGTGACCGCTTCGCGGAAGGGCAGATGATGGTGTTCCGCCCGGGCGATGAAATCACCATCACAGCGACCCGCGACGCCCGCCTGATCCTGCTCGGCGGAGCAACCCTCGAGGGGCCACGGCACATCTGGTGGAACTTCGTGGCCACGAGCAAGGAACGGATCGATGCTGCAAAGGCGGCCTGGGCGGCGGGCGACTGGGAACACGGACGCTTCCAGCTGCCGCCCGATGACAAGGATGAGTTCATTCCACTGCCGGAGCGCTGAGCCGACGCTTCACTTTTGCACATAGCGCTGAAAGGCCGGTCTGCTATGACCCTGGCCCTTGCACATCGTTGGGGCCACCAGAAGCATGAAGGACGAATTTCACCGGATCAAACGGCTGCCGCCCTATGTGTTCGAAGAGGTCAATCGACTGAAGGCGGAGCGCCGGGCAGAAGGTGCCGATATCATAGACCTCGGCATGGGCAATCCGGACCTGCCGACGCCTCCCCACATCCGCGAGAAACTGGTCGAGACCAGCCACAAGCCGCGCACCGATCGCTATTCGGCTTCGCGCGGCATTCCCGGGCTGAGAAAAGCGCAGGCAGCCTATTACGACCGGCGTTTCGGTGTGAAACTCGATCCGGACCGGGAAGTGATCGCAACTCTCGGCTCCAAGGAGGGGTTCGCCAATCTGGCCCAGGCGATCACCGCACCGGGCGATGTGATCCTCGCACCCAACCCCACCTACCCGATCCACCAGTTCGGCTTCATCATGTCGGGCGGGGTGATCCGCCAGCTGCCTGCCGCCCCGGACGAAGAATTCATGCGGGCGCTGGAACGGGCGGTGAAGCATTCCGTGCCCAGGCCGATCGCCGTCGTGCTGAACTATCCGTCCAACCCGACCTGCTACACCGCATCGCTCGACTTCTATGCCGATGTCGTGGCCTTCGCGAAGCGCGAGGACCTGATCATCATCTCCGACCTTGCCTATGCGGAAATCTACTTCGACGGCAATCCGCCCCGGTCTGTGCTTGAGGTGCCTGGCGCCAGGGACGTCACCGTAGAGTTCACCTCAATGTCGAAGACTTATTCCATGCCGGGCTGGCGCATGGGATTTGCGGTCGGCAACGAGGACCTGATTTCCGCCCTGGCCCGGGTGAAGTCCTATCTCGACTATGGCGCCTTCACGCCGATCCAGGTGGCGGCCGCCGCGGCGCTCAATGGGCCGCAGGACTGCGTCGACGAAATCCGCCAGTGCTACAAGGCGCGGCGGGATGTCCTGGTCAGCCAGTTTGCCAATGCGGGCTGGGCGGTGTCCTCTCCGTCCTCGACCATGTTCGCCTGGACGAGGCTGCCGGAGAAGTATCAGGAGATGGGCTCCCTTGAGTTTTCCAAACTGCTGATCGAGCATGCGGATGTGGCGGTCTCGCCCGGCATCGGCTTCGGTGAGCACGGCGAGGGCTTTGTGCGCGTTGCCCTCGTAGAGAATGAACAGCGCATCCGGCAGTCCGCCCGCAATATCCGGCGGTTTCTGCAGCAGTGATGTGAACGGGAGAGTTTGCCGATGAGCTATGACGTCATCATCGTAGGCGGGGGAATTGTGGGCTGCACGGCCGCGTTCTATATGACCCGCAAGGGCCTGAAGGTCGCCCTGGTGGAGAGGGACAGAATCGGCCGCGGCACCACCAGCAATTCATTTGCCTGGGTGAACGCCACGGCCAAGGTCTTCAACGAAGCCTATCACCGGCTGAATGCGGCCGGTCACAACATGTACTGCGATCTCATGGTCGAGTTCGGCGAAGACAATCTCGGCGCGATGCCCATGGGCGCGCTCGGCGTGGTGCTGAAATCGGACAGCGCCGGATATGCGGCCGCCAGGGAACAGGCACGGCTGCTGGAGGCATATGACTACCCTCATGCCTGGGTCGGGCGTGAAGAGCTTCGGACCATGGAACCCCATATCGATTTTCCGGAGGACGCCGAAGCCATCTACTCCATGAGCGATCCCTATATCGACGCCCCCACCTTCGCCCGGTTCATGGCGGGGCAGGCCGCTGCGCTGGGCGCAGACATCATGGAAGAGACGGAGGCCCTTGAGCTGGAAGCTACGGACGAGGGCGTGGTTACTGGTCTTTCCACCAGCAAGGGCCCGCTCTCCAGCCCTAACGTGCTGGTGACGGTGGGGCCGGGCACGCCGGAGGTGCTGAGCGCACTCACCGGGTATGACGGCTTCGCAGCCCGCTTCCCCATGCGGAAGGTTCCGGGGCTTCTGGTCACCACCCCGAGCACGGCGCCGCACCGCCTCGTGCGCAGCGTCGTCTACATGTCCGGCGTTGTCGATTTTCACGCCCAGACGGAAATGAGCGGAGGCCTGCGGCTTGGGGCCGATGACACGGATGGAAAGATTGCCGAAGACCAATCGCCGGAGAACCTGAGGGAACAGGCGCTCGAGTTGCTGCGCCGGACCAAGCGGATCATTCCGGGCTTTGTGGGCGAGGACTGCATTGACGAATGCAGGCTGGGGATTGGCGTGCGTCCCTATCCCGAAGACGGCATGAGCCTCGTCGGCCGGCTGCCGGGTTCCACTGGTCTGCATGTTGTTGCCACCCATAGCGGTGTCAGCCTTGCGCCCATTCTTGGGACGCTCATGGCCGATGCCGTGATCAGCGGCGAGCTACCGGAGCGCCTGAAGCCCTTTTCGCTGGAGCGCTTCCAGGCTTTCGTCTAGAGCAGGTCTCATCACCACCGATTGTCCGCTTGACGGCGGGCCAGTTGCACTGTCAAAGAGCGGCGCTCATGACCGACATTTCGCACATCCGCAATTTCTCCATCGTCGCCCATATCGACCATGGGAAATCGACCCTTGCCGACCGGCTGATCCAGATCTGCGGCGGGCTCACCGACCGTGAGATGACGGAACAGGTGCTCGACAATATGGAGCTCGAGCGGGAACGTGGAATTACCATCAAGGCGCAGACCGTCCGGCTGGAGTACAAGGCTGAAGACGGCGAGACCTACGCGCTCAACCTGATCGACACGCCCGGGCATGTCGACTTTGCCTATGAGGTCAACCGGTCCCTCAGCGCCTGCGAAGGCTCGATCCTGGTGGTCGATGCAAGCCAGGGGGTCGAGGCGCAGACACTCGCGAACGTCTATCAGGCGATCGGCAACGATCACGAGATCGTCCCGGTGCTCAACAAGGTGGATTTGCCGGCCTCCGAACCCGACCGGGTACGCCAGCAGATCGAAGACGTCATCGGGCTGGATGCCTCAGGCGCCATCGAGATATCCGCCAAGACCGGTGTTGGGGTGCCGGACGTTCTGGAGGCGATCGTCAGGGATCTGCCGGCACCGGCAGGCGATGCCGGCGCGCCCCTCAAAGCCCTGCTCGTGGACAGCTGGTATGACGCCTATCTCGGCGTCGTGGTGCTGGTCCGGGTCATCGACGGACACCTGAAGAAGGGCCAGCGCATCAAGCTGATGTCCACCGGCGCCAGCTATCTGATCGACCGGGTCGGCGTGTTCCGGCCCAAGCAGGACATGATCGGAACCCTCGGGCCAGGCGAAATCGGATTCTTCACCGCAGCGATCAAGCAGGTCGCGGACACCCGGGTTGGCGATACCGTTACGGAAGAGAAACGAGAGTGTACCCAAGCGCTGCCGGGCTTCCAACCGGCGCAGCCCGTGGTCTTCTGCGGTTTCTTCCCGGTGGATTCCAGCGAGTTCGAGATGTTGCGCGAGGCCATGGCGAAGCTGCGTCTGAACGATGCCAGCTTCGAGTTCGAGATGGAGACCTCTGCGGCGCTCGGTTTCGGCTTTCGCTGCGGCTTCCTGGGGCTGCTGCACCTGGAGATCATCCGAGAGCGTATCGAGCGAGAGTTCAATGTCGAACTGATCACCACGGCCCCGTCCGTGATCTATCACATCTACATGACCGACGGCACGGTGATGGAACTGCACAATCCGGTCGACATGCCCGATGTGGTCAAGATCGAGCGGGTCGAGGAGCCATGGATCCAGGCAACTATCCTCGTGCCGGACGAGTATCTCGGAGCGGTGCTCAAGCTCTGCGAAGACCGCCGCGGGCGCCAGAAAGAGCTTACCTATGCCGGCGCGCGGGCCATGCTGGTCTATGAGCTGCCGCTCAACGAGGTGGTTTTCGACTTTTATGACCGGCTGAAATCGATCTCGCGCGGTTATGCCAGCTTCGACTACCAGATGATCGGCTATGAGCCGGAGAACCTGGTGAAGATGCAGATCCTGGTGAATGCCGAGCCGGTTGATGCGCTCTCCATCATCGTGCACGCGGGCCGGGCCGAGCAGCGTGGCCGTGTCATGTGCGAGAAGCTGAAGGATCTCATTCCGCGCCATCTCTTCAAGATTCCGATCCAGGCCGCGATTGGCGGACGGGTCATAGCGCGTGAGACGATCGGCGCCCTGCGCAAGGACGTCACCGCGAAGTGCTATGGCGGGGACATCACCCGGAAAAGGAAGCTTCTGGAAAAACAGAAGGCCGGGAAAAAGAAGATGCGCCAGTTCGGCAAGGTCGATATCCCCCAGGACGCCTTCATCGCTGCCCTGAAGATGGACGAGAACTGAAGGCAGAAGCCGCGCCTAGGCACCAAAGCGTTCTGGCAACGCAAACGGGCTCCAGCCTCCGAGCCGCTGAAAAAGCTCAGCGATCCCCCAAAGTGCCGCCCTCGGGCCTGACCCGAGGGCCCAGAGCCACAGGCTCGATCGGAAGCTGCTATCTCATAATGCGGTGAAATATAGCGATAACAATCAACATTCCCGGCGCGGCCCGGGGTCCTCGGGTCCGGCCCGAGGACGGCAGGAGTTAGAGAATTTCGAACTACTCCACAGGCTCTTCCACAGGAACGCGCTGAAGTTCTGTTGCGAGACGGAATGCGGAGAGCTGGACGAGCAACGGGATCCCGGCTGGCCGCGGAGCCCGCGGTCTTTACCCGACATAAAGCATATTGCGGTTTTCTGGCGCGGTCGCGTTTTCGTCAGTATGTGTAGGGTTGGGGTTCATGAAGCTGCCGTCGTCCCAGAGGCTGTCTGTCCGGCAGGGTTTTCCCACAGTATTTCTGGCCTGGCTGGTGCCGGCCGTGCTGATGGTCAGCATTTTCGGCTCCCAGGTGTGGAGCAACGGACCGTCCCAGACCGATGACCTGATGCGGCTGGTTCAGATCAGGGACCTGCTGGCAGGCCAGAGCTGGTTCGACGTCACCCAGCTGCGCATGGGCGGACCCGCCGGCACCGAGATGCACTGGTCGCGCCTGGTGGATGCCCCCATCGCCGCCATGATCTGGCTCGGCAGCCAGGTCCTTCCGCAAGCGCAGGCTGAAGGCATCGCCCTCCTGGTCTGGCCGCTGGCTCTCCTGTTTTTCCTGATGTGTGCCATGGCCGGACTGGCCGGACGCCTGTTCGGACAGGCCGGCCTGTTGACGGCCATGGCCTATAGCGCCGTCGCTGTTTCCGCCATCGCGTATTTCGCCCCGGGACGCCTCGATCATCACAATCTGCAGATGGTGCTCCTGATGAGCATGCTGGCGCTGGTCATCTGTTCCCAGCGCTCGCCCCGCTACGCCATCGGCGCGGGTTTCTGTGCGGCCGCATCGCTGGCCGTCGGCCTGGAAACGCTGCCCTATATCGCCATCACCGGCTTCTGGCTGTCGATCCGCTGGATAGAGGCCTATGGCGAGCCGGGCGAGAAGATCATCGACGTGTTCCGAAATTTCGGCTTCGCCTTCGCCGGCGGCGCGGGCATGTTCTATCTGCTGACCGTTCCCGCCGCCGATTTCACCGACGCCCAGTGCGACGCGTTTTCACTGACCTATCTTGGGCCTGCAGTTCTGGTCGGCACCGGCTTTGCTGCGCTCTCCGTTTGGACCGTCGAGTTCCAGCGCAGCCGGTTCAAGCTCTACGGCCTGATCGCGCTGGCCGCCGCCACGGCCGCTGCGGTTCTGGGGATCAATCCGACCTGCTATGCCGGCTTCTACGGCGAAGTGAACAACCCGATCGTCATGCTCTGGCTGCATTATGTGGAGGAGGCCAAGGGGTTCCCGGCCCTCTTTGCGCAGAATCCCGGACTTGCCTACGGGCTGATCGCTGCCCCCGTCATCGGTCTCGTCGGCGGCTGTCTCGCCTCGTCGCGGGACGAGGCCTTCAAGCTGGAATGGCGCCTGCTCACCGCAATCCTGTTCCTCGCCACACTTACGGCAATGATCCAGATGCGCGCGGCTCCCTTCGCAAACCTGCTGGCCGTTCTGCCATGTGCCTGGCTCACCCTGGAGGCCGGCCGGATCTTCCAGGCCCGCCAGCCGGTGGTTCTCAATGGTGCGGTCTTTGTGGTGGTCTGGCTCATGGGCATGAACGCGACCCACACCATGATCGGCCAGCACGTCCTGGCGCCGGCGCTTGCCCGTGCGGACGAAACCGCAACCTCATCCACCACCGTACTCGCCAGCTGTATGGCGCCCCGGAACTACGAGATGCTTGCCGCATTGCCCAAGGGCCGGATCTTCAACGAAATCGACCTCGGGCCCGCCATCCTTGCCCATACGCACCACAGCGTGGTGTCAGGCCCCTATCACCGGGTGACGCAGGGCATTCAAAACTCGATCATCGGCTTCATGGCTCAGCCGCACAATGTCCGTGACGCGGCCTGGATGACTGGCAGCGACTATATTGCGGTCTGTGCAAACGGGGGACAGGCGCGGCTCAGCCGCAACAGTGCCGACGGGCTGATGCAGAGGCTGGTCCAGGGCCGCATTCCCGACTGGCTCGACCGTGTTCCCGGCGAACCGGGCTCGCCGCTCCTGGTGTTCCGCATCCGACATCAGGATGTGGGATCCAGCCTGCAAACTGTCCCGGCGCCTGCATCCGGCCTGGCGCGTAAGGTAGAATAGATGTCTCTTGCCAATGTAGCCCTCGATGATGGGCAAGGTGCCGGCGCGCGCGTGCGCGGCCTCGCCGAGCAATCCCTGTGGATCTCGGTTGTTCTGCCTGCCGTGGTCTTCTGGGCAATCTTTGCCTGGATGAACGGGCCCTCCGGTTTTGAAAAGCTCCTGGAGCGAGGGCCGATCGACAATGATGACCTCATGCGACTGGCACAGATCAGGGATCTGCTCGCAGGCCAGGGCTTTTTCGACCTCAACCAGGCCCGGATGAACGCGCCGTTCGGGCTGGACATGCACTGGTCACGCCTTGTGGATGCATCGGTTGCCGGCCTGATGCTGCTGGGCGAGCAGTTTCTGGGCAAAGACCTCGCCGAGCCCTTCGCGCTGACGGTCTGGCCGATCATCACTCTGCTGCCGGCCTTCATCGCACTTGGCTTCATCAGCCGGGCCTGCGGCACTGCCGGCGCCGTCCTTCCGGGGCTGTTCTTCGCCTTTGTCGCAACAACCCCGAACTACTTCTTTACCGCAGGCAAGATCGATCACCACAATATCCAGATGGCTCTGTGCCTGACCATGGTGGCCTGTACCCTGTGGTCACGCACCCTCCCTGTGCTGGCGGCGGGTGCCGGCGTCATCATGGCGGTCATGCTGTCAATCGGTCTTGAGGGCCTGCTCTACGCGCTGATCTGTGCGCTCTGGTTTCCGGTCATGTGGATGCTGCATGGCGCTCTCTGGGCGCGGCAGCTCACCAGCTTCGCCGTGGGCCTCGCCGCCGGCACGATTGCGACGTTCTTCGGCCTGACTTATCCGCATACCGGCCTAACCTTCGATTGCGATGTCATCAGTTTTGCCTATGTGCCCGCGGTGATGTTCGGAGCGTTCTGCCTCACCATTCTTGGAGAGCGCAGCGCCTGGTTCGAATCACCTCTCCACCGCCTGATCGGGGCGGGGGCGGCCGGTGCACTGTCGGTTCTCGCCCTCGTGCTGACCGAGGCGGCCTGTCTCGGCGGCCCCTACGAGGCCCTGACGCCGGAGCTTAAGGCGCAGTGGTTCAACAATATCGAGGAAACCCAGAGCATCCTTGGTATCCTCGCCTACAACAAGATCAAGGCCTTCGTGAAATACCCCTACCTCCTGATCGGCCTTGCCGTTGGCGGTTACCTCGTGTGGAAAGCTCTGCGCGACGGGCAGCCTGAGCGGGATGCCCTCATCGTCATCACACTGATGCTCGCGGCCGGTACGCTGATCACACTGGTGCAGGTTCGCGCTGCGACTTTTGCCACGTTCCTGGCAGTGCCCCTGTTCGCCGCCCTGGCCGCCCAGATCCGCGGCGGGCTCACCACTGCCAGATCTCCGGCGCTTGCGGCTGTCGCTCTGGCTTGTGTCTGGGTCGTCGGCTCCAACATGGCCTGGCACGCATTCGGCGCCTTCGCCCTCGGCGGCAAACGGGATGATCCGAATGCCATCGCCGGGGACAACGGATGCGGCCTGCCGCAAGGCCTGGCGGCCCTCAAGAAGGAAGAGCCGGGCGTGGTCCTGAACTCCATCTACATGGGCCCGTGGATCCTCTCCCACACGCGCCACGGCGCGGTCGCCGGCCCCTACCACCGCAACGAGGCCGGTATCCTGCACTCCAGATATGCGCTTTCCGGCTCAGCGGAGACAGCCCGGCAGATCATCTCCTCGCGCGGCGCACGCTATGTCATGTGGTGTGCGGTCAACGGCGAAGCTCAAAGCCTGACCAACGCAAACCCCGATGGTCTGGTTGCGCAGGCAGCCAAGGGCAATATCCCGACCTGGCTGGTTCCGCTGAACGACTTCGAGACGTCGGGATTGCGGATCTTCAAGGTGGTCCCTGAGGGCTGAGTCTACTCCGCTGCGTCGACGAGCCCGACAGGGCAGGACACGCCGGTGCCACCGAGGCCGCAATAGCCGCTCGGGTTCTTCGCCAGATACTGCTGGTGGTAATCTTCGGCGAAATAGAACTCAGGCGCCGGTATGATCTCCGTCGTGATCTCGCCGAGGCCGCGGTTGTCCAAGGCTGTCTGATAGGCATCCCTTGACGCCTTCGCCAGCGCGGTCTGTTCATCGGAGTAAGCGTAGATGCCGGAGCGGTACTGGGTACCGACATCATTACCCTGCCGCATCCCTTGCGTCGGATTGTGGCTTTCCCAGAAGGTCTTCAGCAGAGTCTCGTAGCTGACCTTGGCGGGATCGAAGACCACCAGGACGACTTCATTGTGGCCCGTGCGCCCGGAACAGACTTCCTCATAGGTCGCGTTAGGGGTGTGCCCGGCGGCATAGCCAACCGCGGTTGTCCAGATACCGTCCAGTTCCCAGAACTTGCGCTCCGCGCCCCAGAAACAGCCCAGACCGAACATCGCGGTTTCCAGTCCGTCCGGATACGGTTCCTTCAGGGGATTGCCGTTGACGAAATGCCTTGCCGCGGTGGGGATGGGCGCGTCGCGTCCGGGAAGGGCTTCTTCCGCACTCGGCATGCGCGTCTTCTTCAGATTGAACAGAAACATTTTTCGGTCATCCTTCCAGGGAACGGTCGTCTGGCGAGCTTAGCATATATGGCGAAACGGTGCCGGTGTTTCCATGGTCACGAACAATCAGCATTTTGTGCGCTCTGCCGCTTGCGCACGCCGCCGCGATGAGTATAGTCCGCGCGCACTTGCCGGAGAGGTGGCCGAGTGGTCGAAGGCGCACGCCTGGAACGCGTGTAGGCGGGAAACCGTCTCGAGGGTTCGAATCCCTCTCTCTCCGCCACACAATTCCCAAAGCGAATTGTGTTCACAGCGATCAGTCCGACAAGATGTAGCAGCGACAGGTGTTTCGCAGAAACACCTAAAGCCTGGTTCGCACATTTTCCTTTAGGCCATCAGCCGCTACATTCCCGCCGACTTGCCGGAATCGGTGATCGGGAAACCCACATGGTGAAAGTCGAGCAGCTCTTGCTGAAGGACGACGGCCAGGTGCCGAACCATCCCCTTTTTCCGCTGCTGATCTATCACGGCGCGTTCGAGAGCACCGGAACGCATGAGACCATCGATGTCTTCGCGTCCAACGGCTGGGCGGGCGCCTGGGTGAACGGGATTTTCGCCTACCACCACTATCACGCCCGCTCTCACGAGGTTCTTGCCAACCTCGGTGACCCGGTGGACGTGCAGTTCGGCGGAGCATCCGGGCCCGTCGTGACATTTGAGCCCGGCACCGCCGTGGTCATCCCGGCGGGTTGCGGCCACTGCCGGCGCTCTGCCCCAACGAACCTGGTGATCGTCGGCGCCTATCCTGAAGGTCAGGAGCACTGGGATCTCAAGCGCGCGGACAACCCCGCCGACTACGCCATCGCTAGAAGGGAGATTGCCCGAGTACCAATGCCCGCGAAGGATCCCGTTACGGGCGGGCGCGGGGCTCTATTCGATGCCTGGCGTTGACCGTTGCGGCCTCCGGCTTAGCCGGTGCGGATCGCTTCCTGGTCATCGAAGATCGAATCGGCCTTGGTCACTCGCGGCAAATGCAGGCGCATGGGAACGTTGGCCGATCGCATTTGCCGGGTGGGATGGCCACGCAGGATCCGGCTGTCATATTCCTCAAGTTCGTAACTGACGAAAACCGGGAATGCGTCGACCGCCGAATAGGAATAGAGCAGGAGTGGCCGCTCCCGGCCTGACGTATTCTCCGAGGAAGCATGCAAGGTCCGCACATGGTGGATTGAGATGGAACCGGCGGGTGCTGTCAGGCTCACCGCTTCTTCCTGCCGGTGTGCAAAAGTGTCCTGCGGAATGCCACCCACGAAAACACCATTGTGGTGATGGTCATAGACAGGCCCCTTGTGGGAGCCGGGAATCACCATGAGCGGACCGTTGTCCGGGGTGCAGTCCTCGATCATGACACCCACAGCCAAGAGGTCGTCATTGGTGTGCGGATAGAACGCCCAGTCCTGGTGCCATTCGATCCTGGCCGCAGTGCCGGACGGCTTGAAGTTGAGCTTGGAATGGTCAAACCGGCAGGTCCCGCCGAGCAGATCAGTCACCGGATCGACGATCGCAGGCGAGCGCATGAGGCGGTCAAAGGCCACATGTCGCTCATGCGGGTTCTTCAGCCTGCGCAGCTGTGGGGTCTCGGGACCATGCCCCGGCCCCAGATCAAAAACGGCATCGCTTTCGGCCACCGCCTTTGACCGTTCCCGGTATTCCTCGATGACAGCACGAACGGATTTCAGCGTTGCCTGATCGACTGCGTTCTCGATTAGCAGGAAACCGCTGTCGCGATAGCTCTGGATCTGGTCCGAGGTCAGCGACATGGATGGAACCTCCCATGTTGACCGGTTGGCGTCTTGCGCTGGATCAGTTGTCAGAGTAGCGCGGCCACATGGCGCCGTCCCCTAGATTCGCTACCATCTCTGCGTGAGAATTTTTCTCCATATCCGTCAGCCTGGAGGCGAGCTGCCGAGGTCTGGCCTGGGCCATGGTCTGCTTGCGGACTGGCGTGGTGCCGGCTGCTGGCGAACGGGCGGCTGAGATGGCAAGATCACGCTGCCGGCCACCAATGAGTTCGAGATAGACAGCGGCAAGAAGTTCAGCGTCGAGCAATGCGCCGTGTTTTGTGCGGTTCGAGTTGTCCACGCTATAGCGCCGGCACAGCGCGTCCAGGCTGTTCGGACCCATCGGATGCTTGCGGCGGGCCATGGCCAGTGTGTCGAGAACCTGCTCTTCGGGGATGGCGGGACGCTTGATCCAGTCCAGTTCCGCATTGATGAAGGCCATGTCGAACGGTGCATTGTGGATGACCAGAACCGCCCCGTCGGCGAACTCACAAAAGGCTGGCGCAATCTCTTCAAATTTGGGATGGCCGCGCAGGAACTCCTCTGAAAGCCCATGCACATTGAAGGCTTCCTGGGGCATGTCCCGTTCCGGATTGATATACTGGTGATAGACCTCCCCGGTCGGGACGTGATTGATCAGTTCGACCCCGCCGATTTCGACAATGCGATGCCCCTCGTGCGGGCTCAGCCCGGTCGTTTCGGTATCGAGAACAACCTCGCGCATAATCAGGCTTCTCCGGATTCGGACATCACGACGGCAATGATATCCCGAACCTGCCGTTCGGCGAAATCCAGACCCTGCGAGCTGTCCACAACGAAATCTGCCCGCTCGCGTTTCTCCTCATCGGGCACCTGCTTGGCCAGAATTGCTTCAAACTTCTCCTGCGTCATGCCCGGACGGGAGAGTGCCCGTTCCCGCTGGATTTCCGACGGTGCGCTGACGACCACGATCCGGTCCACGCTGCCTTCCGCCCCGGTCTCAAACAATAGCGGTATGTCGAGGACGACCAGTTTTTGCCCCGATCTTTCCGCTGCGCTCAGGAACTGCCTGCGCTTGAGCTGGACGAGCGGATGGACAATTCCCTCAAGCCGCTTCAGCTGGGTCTGATCGCTCAGCACCAGTTCGGCGAGAATTGACCTGTCGATCGCACCATCGACATTGGCATCCGGAAAGGCCGCCGAGACTGGCACAACCCCTTCGCCGCCCCTGGCATAGAGGGCGTGTACCGCTTCATCGGCGTCGAAAACGGGCACGCCGGCCTCCCGGAACATGCGGGCCGTTTCCGATTTACCCATGGCGATGGATCCGGTAAGGCCAAGCGTTATCATCACACCAGCCCCGAGATCTCGGTCCGAAGATAGGCCAGGAGCGGTAGAACGGGCAGGCCCAGAACGGTGAAATAGTCTCCGTCGATTTTCTCGAAAAGATGGACGCCCAAGCCTTCCAGTTTGTATCCGCCAACCGTTTCAGTGACTCCTGAACCCATGCCTGCGAGGTACCGGCCGAGGAAATCATTGCTGAAATCCCGCATGTGAAGGACGACGCTCTGTTCATGAGACCAGATGATCTCTCCGTTCCGGGCGACCGCCACTGCCGAGATCAGTTCGTGGCTCTTGCCTCGCAAAGCGACGAGCTGATCGCGTGCCGCGTCCTTGTTTCCCGGCTTGCTGTAGATTCTGTTATTACAGGCAAGCACCTGATCTGCTCCTATGACGAGCTCGGCCGGTGCGCCCTCTGATACGGTTTGCGCCTTGGTTTGGGCGAGCACCAGGGCGATATCTGCAGGCGTGAGGGATTCGGTACCGTTCTGAATCGCTGATTTTATGGCCTCTTCGTCGATATCGGCCGGCCGTACTTCGATATTCAGGCCGGCATTTTCCAGAAGCTCCCGGCGAATCCGGCTACCCGATGCCAGGACAATATTTGTTTCGATCATGAAACGGACCTTTCCTCCTGGCGCTGGTGATAGATGTTGAGGATTGCCGCAGCCGTCTCCTCAATCGAGCGCCGGGTCACATCGATGACTGGCCACTGGTGGCGATGGCAGAGTTTACGGGCAAAGGCTATCTCCTCGGCAATTGCCGACTTGTCCACGTAGGAGGTCTCGCGTTCTTCCTTGAGCGATAGAAGCCTGTTGCGGCGGATCTGCGAAATCCGGTCCGCGGAGGCAACGAGCCCGACAACGACTGGAGACTTCAGATGCAATACCACATTCGGCAAGGGAACCTGGACGATCAGGGGCACATTTGCAGTCTTGATCCCGCGGTTGGCCAGGTAAATGCTTGTGGGGGTTTTCGATGTCCGGCTGATCCCCACGATGACGACATCGGCATTTTCCAGATCCCCGGTATGCTGGCCGTCATCATGCATGATCGTGAAGTTCATGGCCTCGATGCGGCGGAAGTATTCCGCATCCATCGTGTGCTGGGCTCCAGCGCGCGGTTGTGATTCAGCATTGAGATAAGTGGCCAGACTGCTGATGATCGGGTCGAGGATGGAAATGGCGGGCACATCCAGGCTCCGGCATTCTTCCTCCAGCTGTTTGCGCAGATCCGGATTGACGATTGTGAACAGAACGAGACCGGGATTGGTTTCTATATTTTGCAGCACGCGCTGAAGTTGGCGCTGCGAGCGGACCAGGGCGTAAACGTGTTCGATCGGCTGGAAATCGGCATAGTGGGCCGTCGCAGCCCGCGCCACCGTGTTGAGGGTCTCCCCCGTTGCATCGGAGACAAGATGCAAATGAAAAAATTTTCTATGCCCGCTGTTCATTCTGGGATGCTGAAGGCCTGTGGAGAAAGCTGGATGAAACTGACCGTTTTGCACCTTGCAGGATTTTGCCGGGATGATCCCCGAATCATTATCCAGACGATGGTGAACTTGCATTGAGTTATGCAACGATGTGTATATGTGGGAACGGTGGGAGTCTCAATGCATCTGACACTTGGGAAACCGGGATAAATCATCTAGCGCAGCTTTAACACGCTGAAACATAACGAATAATTGTCAACAGTCAGAAACTGGGGCTTGGCAGGCGATAACGGGAAATCTTTTCCGTCTGTGGAATTCTGCCGGGAAATTCGTAATCCACGTTATTCACCGCCCAACAACAACACCAGTTAAGGATTCCTTAATGATTGTTTGCAGGTGGATTGACCGCAGGAACGGGAACAGCACGCAGACATGGCCAAGAAATTACTGAGAACGCTGAGGGGAGAGGGCGGGAGGAGGCGGCCCGTCTGGTTCATGCGCCAGGCAGGGCGGTACTTGCCGGAATACCGCAAGACCCGGGCTGAGGCCGGATCGTTCCTTGATCTTTGCTACACCCCAAGGCTGGCCGAAGAGGTGACCCTGCAGCCGCTGCGCCGGTTCAACCTGGATGCGGCAATTGTCTTTGCCGACATTCTGCTGATCCCTGACGGGCTTGGCCAGGATGTGGCGTTCAGGGAAGGGGAAGGTCCCGTGCTCGCACCCGTTAGGGATGCAGGCGCGGTGGCCGAGCTTTCCGCCAACCGGTTGCATGAGCATCTGGAGCCGGTTTACGAGACGCTCGACCGGTTGTCATCCAGCCTGCCGGCTGATGTGGCCCTGATCGGGTTCTGCGGTGCGCCTTGGACGGTTGCGACCTATATGATCGAAGGCGGAACCTCACGTGATCGGAGGGAGGCCAAGGAAGCCGCCTGGGGCGCCTGGCAGGAACCCGGGCACTGGTTCAACGAGCTTATGGATCTGCTCGTGGAGAGCTCAGCGGAGTACCTCTGCCGGCAGGTGGAGGCAGGGGCTGAGATCCTGCAGATCTTCGATACCTGGGCCTCCGATCTTGCCGAACCGTTGTTCGAGACCTTTTGCGTTGAGCCGGTGGCGCGTATTGCAGAACTTGTGCGGGAGAAGCATTCTGAAGTCCCCATCATCGGGTTTCCCCGGGGGGGCTCGTCCTATGCGAAGCTGTTTTGTGATCGAGTGAAGCCTGAGGGTCTGGGGTGCGATTGGGGCGCCAATCTCGTGACCGTGCGGGACCAGGTCGGGTCTTCTCAGGTTCTGCAGGGGAACCTTGACCCGATGTGTCTCTATCAGGGCGGGGAAGCGCTGGACCGCGAGGTCTCCCGGATCGTAGATCAGTCCACTGCCGGGAAGCATGTATTCAATCTCGGGCACGGTATCCTGCCTCAGACGCCGATTGAGCATGTGGAAAGGATGTTGGCTCAACTGCGGGTGGCTGAGGCCGGAGAGGTTTAGCGCAAGTGCTCGATCCCTATCTCTGGCTGAAATGGGCCCATATCGTTTCCGTCATCTCATGGATGGCGGGGTTGCTGTATTTGCCGAGACTGTTTGTCTATCATGCAGAATGCGGATCCGGGTCCCCGCAGGCGGAGACGTTCAAGGTGATGGAGCGGCGTCTCTACCGTGCGATCATGACGCCGGCGATGGTTGCAAGCTGGCTCTTCGGACTGGGACTGGCCTACTGGCTTGGTGTCGGTATTTCCGGAAACGTGTGGTTCTGGCTCAAGCTTGTCTGTGTTGCCGGACTAACGGCATTCCATGGACATCTGGGCCGATTCGTCAAAGCGTTCGCCCATGACGAGATCAAAAGGGATCCGCGGTATTTCAGGCTGATCAACGAAGTTCCCACGCTCATCATGCTTGCCGTCGTGTTCCTGGTGGTGTTCAAGCCCTTTTAACCAAGTGCGATAAAGATGCGACAAGACGCCATTGCCGACCGCTCTGATTTTGTGTAGATTGGAGATGCCTTCCAAAAAAGGCCGGACCGATTCCCAGAACAATTGATTGTGTGTTGAGGGATGGGTCTTCCGGTCCTATCTCAAGTGCATTCTCGGACAGTTGCGGCCCGCGCCGCTTTGTGAGCAGTGCCGGCCTTGGCTTTACCCTCAGCCCGATTTCCGGATTCTTCCATGACAGAACTTAGCGAAACCCAACAGATCAAACTCCACGACCTCAAGCGCAAGCCGCCGACAGAACTTCTGGTCCTGGCCGAGGCGCTGGAGGTGGAGAACGCCAGCACCATGCGCAAGCAGGAGCTGATGTTCGCTATTCTGAAGAACTATGCCGAGCAGGATGTCGAGATCATCGGTGAAGGCGTGGTCGAGGTTTTGCAGGACGGATTCGGGTTTCTGCGCTCTCCTGATGCAAACTATCTGCCCGGTCCGGACGATATCTATGTCAGCCCGAGCCAGATCCGCCGGTTCAGCCTGCGGACGGGTGACACGGTCGAAGGCGAGATCCGCAGTCCCAAGGACGGCGAGCGGTATTTTGCACTGCTCAAGGTCAACACGATCAATTTTGAGGATCCGGAAAAGACACGTCACAAGGTCCACTTCGACAACCTCACACCGCTGTATCCGGATGAGCGTCTGGAAATGGAGGTCGATAATCCGGAGCTCAAGGACAAGAGCGCCCGGGTGATCGACCTCGTGTCTCCTCTTGGGAAGGGCCAACGCGGGTTGATCGTGGCGCCGCCTCGTACCGGCAAGACGGTTCTGCTGCAGAATATTGCGCACTCGATTTCGACCAATCATCCGGAATGTTATCTTATCGTGCTGCTCATTGACGAGCGGCCGGAAGAAGTGACGGACATGCAGCGTTCGGTCCGTGGTGAAGTCATCAGCTCCACCTTCGACGAACCGGCAACCCGGCACGTCCAGGTGGCCGAGATGGTTATCGAGAAGGCGAAGCGCCTGGTTGAGCACAGCCGTGACGTTGTCATTCTGCTCGATTCAATTACCCGGCTCGGCCGGGCCTACAACACCGTGGTTCCGTCGTCGGGCAAAGTGCTGACCGGTGGTGTGGACGCGAACGCCCTTCAGCGGCCGAAGCGCTTTTTCGGGGCGGCCAGAAATATCGAGGAAGGCGGTTCGCTGACGATCATTGCAACCGCGCTCATCGATACGGGCAGCCGGATGGATGAGGTGATCTTTGAAGAATTCAAGGGCACAGGCAACTCGGAGCTTATTCTTGACCGCAAGGTCGCAGACAAGCGCGTGTTCCCGTCTATCGACATCACACGGTCCGGCACGCGCAAGGAAGAGCTGTTGATCGATCCGGGTACGTTGACGAAGATGTATGTGCTGCGCAGAATCCTCAACCCGATGGGCACAGTGGATGCGATCGAGTTTCTGCTCGACAAGTTGAAGCAGACGAAGAACAACGACGAGTTCTTCGATTCGATGAATACCTAGGCCCAATGCCGGCCTGATCAGAATCTGTCGAGCGCTTCTGTAACTTTTTCCGGATCGGAAATGGGCAGAGAACAGCTCTGTCCCCTGCACAGGTAAAGCGTGCTTCCGCCGGTGGCTGTCTTTCCCGCGGCCGGGTGGGACTGAGGCAGGTCACGCGTATCGGCATACGTGTTGATCGTTAGCGTCGGCAGACATCTCGACAGTAGTGCCCGGACAAGGGCGTGCTGTCCCTTGCTTCCGTCGCCCTCGATGATGACCGCCTGAAGGGGTTCGATAAAATCTTCGGCGCCGTTCAGAAAGCCCGAATGTGCAACTGCTGAAGCAGCGACTCCAGGGGTGAATCCTTCGAGGGTCTCAAGTCCTTTTTTTCTGAACGCGTCGTCACCGGTGAGCTGGTAGAGCTTTGCAAGGTTGCCGAGCATGGTGGCGTTGGCATTCGGCGTTGCGTCATCGCCAGCAAAACGGGTCCGCCTGATGAGATCGGTTGCTCGGGTACTGGTGTAGAAAAAGCCACCATCAGCGTCATCCCAGAAATAGGTGCTCATCTGTCCGGCCCACGATATGCCGTCCTCGAGATAGGTTCCGTCTCCGGTGCACTCGTGAAGTTTTAGAGCAGCCCGGATCATGTTGGCATAGCCGTCTGCTGTCGCGTGATAGTGGGTCTGTCCGTTGCGGTGTGACTGCAGGAAATGGTCGTGGGAACACAGTGTGTCGCGAACTCCCGTATAGGCACGACTGGCAAGGGCTATCCAATCCCGTCTTTCGAAGACGTGACCGCAAGCGGCTATGCTGGCGATCATCAGGCCGTTCCAGTCTGTGAGGATCTTGTCATCGAAGCCCGGGCGGATCCGCTCGCTGCGCTTGGACAAGAGCGCCGCGCGACTCTTGGCAAGATTCTGTTCTGTCTCTTCATCCAGAAGATTCAGTGAGTCGAGCCGGTTGAGAATATTGGTGTGTTCCCAGTTGCCGGCTTCAGTCACATCGTAGATGTTGCAGAACCGGGCCGCATTGCTGCCGAGCACATTCTCGATCTCGTTTCGGCTCCAGACATAGAATTTGCCTTCAACGCCTTCCGAATCGGCATCGAGGCTGGCGGCAAAGGCCGAGTGCTCGGCGATCATTTCTGTGGCAACCCAGTCAATCGTTTCCTCGATTCGGATTCGAAACAGATCCTCTTTGGTCGCTTGCCAGACCGGTATCAGGATATCGAGCAGCTGCGCATTGTCATAGAGCATCTTCTCGAAGTGAGGAGCGAGCCAGCGTGTATCGACTGAGTATCTCGCCATTCCTCCCCTGAGATGGTCGTAGATTCCGCCCTGGCAGATATTCTTGAGAGTGATGAGGACCGCATTTCTGGAGGTTTCATCCCCGGTACGGATATGGTGGCGCCATAGCAGCTGCAGGATTGAAAATTGGGGAAACTTTGGTGCACCCTGCAGCCCGCCATGGCGGTAGTCGATGGCGGGCTGTACCTGCCGGGCGGCTTCGTCGATCAGTGCCATGGAGATTGCGGCCCGCTCCGGTGGTGCCGGATGGCGCGTGCGTTTCAGCGCTTCGCTGAGTGCGGTGCAATTGGATTCGACCTTGTCCTGGGCGGTGGCATAGATGTTGGCGATCTGGTGGAGAACCTGCGTGAAGGACGGCCTGCCGAACTGGGGCGTCTTGGGAAAGTACGTGCCGCCCCAGAACGGCTGGCGTTCGGCATTGAGGAACATGGTCAGGGGCCAGCCGCCCTGTTCACCGAGATGATGCAGTGCCTCCATGTAGATCTTGTCGATGTCCGGCCGTTCTTCGCGGTCAAGCTTGATGTTGACGAAGAGTTCGTTCATCACGTCTGCCGTGGACTGGTCTTCAAAGCTTTCGTGCGCCATTACGTGGCACCAGTGGCAGGCTGCGTAACCGATGGATAGCAGGACGGGCTTACCGCTCGCTTTTGCTTCCTCGAAGGCTTCCTCGCCCCAGGGGTACCAGTGGACGGGATTGTCCTTGTGCTGGACGAGATAGGGACTTGGCTCGTTCGCGAGGCGGTTGTGGGACATGTAGGGTTTCTGCCGCTGTGCTGGGTCTGTTTCCGGGTGACAGTTGCACTGATCTTTCCGGCACCGCAACTCGAATCGGTCACGTAACGGCGTCCGGTTGGTATCACGTTTGAGAGAATTGATTTGAGCGAACCCGAAACAATCTTCGCGCTTTCGAGCGGTGCAGGAAAGGCAGGGGTTGCCGTGATCCGGATATCCGGTCCCCGTTGCGGGACTGTGCTGACCCGGATGACCGGCGGCCCTTTGGAGCCACGGATGGCGTCCCTGCGCCGCCTCGTGCATCCCGATACAGGGGATTTTCTCGACCTGGGGCTGGCCCTGTACTTTCCGGGTCCGGCCAGCTTCACGGGAGAAGATGTTGTGGAGCTGCAGGTCCATGGCGGAAACGCGGTGCGGAATGCGGTTCTTGAGGCCCTGACGGCAATTGATGGATGTCGCCCGGCAGATTCCGGCGAGTTCACCAGGCGCGCATTTGAAGCCGGCAAGCTTGATCTGTCCGGGGTGGAAGGCCTGGCTGATCTTATCAATGCTGAGACTGACGTACAGCGCAGGTTGGCGCTCAGGGATGCTTCGGGAGGCCTTGCATCTGCTTGCGACGGATGGCGGCAGTCATTGATGCGTTGCCTCGCCATGGTCGAGGCGAACATCGATTTTGTGGATGAACAGGATGTGCCGGAAGACCTGATGTCCGCGGAATTGCCGGCGCTTGAGGCGGTGCTTGCGGATATAGGTTATTGGCTCGAAGACAATAGAAGGGGCGAAATCCTGCGCGCGGGGTATAGGGTGGTGATCGCAGGGCTTCCGAACGTGGGTAAATCGAGCCTGTTGAACCGGATCGCCGGGCGGGATGCCGCGATCGTGACGGAGATTGCCGGAACGACGCGGGATGTGATCGAGGTATTCCTGGACCTGGGTGGCTATCCGGTGGTGTTTGCGGACACGGCAGGCTTGCGGAGGTCGGCTGACAGGGTCGAACGGATCGGTATTGACCAGGCTAGGGGTGCCCTGTCGCGGGCTGAGCTTGTGCTCTGGGTTGCGGACGAACGGGGGTCTTGGCCAGAAGAGGTCGAAGGCGATTTTGATTCGGACGCGTTATGGGTAAGGAACAAGGCCGACTTGCCGGGAGCGCGCGTGGATGCGGGTTGTGCTTCAGGCGCGGTGCTTCATGTTTCGGCGGCAACCGGAACCGGGATGACGGAATTGCTGCAGGAGGTTGAGTCGAGGGCGGAACGGCGCCTTCAAGGTTCGGAGAGTTTCGGTGTGGCCCGGGCCCGGCAGGTATCCTGTCTTCAGGCGTGTTCTCGTGCTCTGGCTGAAGCGGTTGATCTCGCGAGGGCTCAGGGTGACCGGCAGGAGCTCGTGGGTGAGGCGCTCAGACGATCGCTCCTTGCTTTGGGTCGGCTTTCCGGGCGGGTTGACGTGGAAGAGGTGCTGGATGTGGTTTTTGGCGAGTTCTGCATCGGCAAGTGACGGGTTTAACGATGTTTCACGTGAAACATTGTGCATCGAGCAGATGCAATTGACGGCTCACCGTACCATGACTAAGTAGGCCCCGAACGAACTGGATTTCAGGGCATGACCGATCGTTACGATGTCATCGTTGTGGGAGGGGGTCACGCGGGATGCGAAGCGGCCGCCGCCGCTGCGCGGGCTGGCGCTGCTACGCTCCTGGTTACGCACAAGCCTGAGAAAATCGGGGAGATGTCCTGTAATCCGGCAATGGGCGGGCTGGGCAAGGGGCATCTCGTCCGCGAGATTGACGCTCTGGGCGGGCTGATGGGCACGGTGTCCGACAGGTCAGGGATCCAGTTCCGGATGCTGAATCGCCGAAAAGGGCCGGCCGTGCGCGGTCCGAGGGCGCAAATCGACCGCTCGCTTTATCGCCGTGAGATGCAGACGGAGATCAGCTGTCAGGCAGGGCTCGAGGTCATTGGGGGCGATGTTCGCGGATTTGTTCTCGAGAATGGCTCTGTACACGGGGTCAGCCTTGCAGATGGCAGCGAGCTCCGTGCCCGGGCAGTGGTTCTGACGACCGGTACGTTTCTCAATGGTCTCATTCACATCGGTGACAGGCGTATTCCTGCAGGCCGGATAGGAGACGGTCCCGCCCATGGCGTGTCCGAGGTGCTCTATGGCAGCGGACTGCGTCTTGGTCGCTTGAAGACCGGGACTCCGCCGCGGCTGGACCGGCGCAGCATAGATTTCGATTCGCTTACGGAACAGCCCGGAGATGAGCCGCCTGTGCCGTTCTCGTTCATGACGGACCGGATCGATGTTCCCCAGGTGCCGTGTCACTTGACGGGGACGACGGAGCGGACCCACGAGATCATATCAGCCAATCTCGGCAGGTCTGCGATGTACTCCGGAAGCATCGACGGGGTGGGCCCGAGATATTGTCCGTCGATCGAAGACAAGGTGGTCAAGTTCGCGGACCGGTCGTCGCATCAGGTTTTTCTGGAGCCGGAAGGCCTGGAGGACGACACCGTTTATCCTAACGGTATCTCCACATCCCTGCCGGAAAGCGTGCAGGACGAGTACGTGGCTTCGATCCCGGGCCTCGAGCATGCCCGTATCCTTCAATACGGATATGCGATCGAATATGACTTTGTGGATCCGAGGGAGTTGAACAGTTCGCTGCAGTGCCGGGCGCTGCCTGGCCTCTTTCTCGCCGGCCAGATCAACGGGACAACCGGCTATGAAGAAGCAGGTGCGCAGGGGCTGATTGCGGGCTTGAACGCGGCCCGTCAGGCGCTCGATTCGGATCCGGTACAGCTCGACCGGGCCGAAGCCTATATCGGAGTTCTGGTTGACGACCTGATTACCCGCGGTGTCACGGAGCCCTACAGGATGTTTACGTCCCGGGCTGAGTTTCGGCTTCGCCTCCGAGCAGACAATGCAGACCAGCGCTTGACGCCGCGTGGCCTGGAATGGGGAATCGTGCCGGACAGCCGGCGTGCCCGTTTCGAGCAGAAGATGGATGCGCTCAATGTTTCACGTGAATCATTGCTGGGCCGCAGCCTGACACCTAACGAAGCCAATGCACACGGCCTTGCCCTTAACAAAGACGGCGTGCGCCGCAACGGGATGCAGCTTCTGGCGTTCCCGGATGTCGATTTCAGTGTTCTCGGCAGGATCTGGCCTGATCTGGCGGGGATATCGCCGGAGATTGCCGAACAGCTTGAAAATGACGCGCGATACGCAGTCTATCTAGAACGACAGGATGCGGATATCGAGGCAATGCGGAGGGATGATGCCCTCACAATCCCATCTGATATCGACTATTCCACCATATCTGGACTTTCCAACGAAATCCGGGAGAAACTTGAACGGCACAGGCCGGACACCCTGGGACAGGCAGCCCGCATAAATGGTGTGACGCCGGCAGCCCTGGTGTTGCTGCTCTCTGTCGTAAGGCGCAAGGGCAGCCACGACCAGGATCGGACCCGGCAGATTGCCTGAGGCGGATGCAAAGGCCCGGATTGGGGCGCGTGTTTCACGTGAAACATTTCAGGAGCTTGAGGCCTATGCGGCCCTGCTTGTCCGCTGGCAGGCTCGGATAAACCTGATCGGACCGGCGACGGTAGGACAGATCTGGGAACGGCATATTGCCGACAGCCTCCAGATTGTCACTCATCTGGAAGAAGCGCTGGCTGGCCGGAATGCGGTGATTGCGGATATGGGCGCGGGTGCAGGGCTTCCCAGCATCCCGCTCGCCCTATATTTGCGAGCGAATCAACGCGTGTTCGTGCATTTAATCGACAGCAATATCAAAAAGGCCGCGTTCCTGCGCGAGGCCTTGCGGGCTCTCGGTCTTGAAGGATGCGTGCATCATGCGCGACTCGAACACCTGAGGGATGCCGGACTGGATCCGCCGCCGCAGATCATCTGCGCAAGAGCGCTGGCGCCGCTGGCAAGTCTGAGTGAGTTTGCGTCTCCCTGGATCCTGCAGGGCGCAACCGGCCTGTTTCTGAAGGGCAGGAATGTGGATAAAGAACTGGCGGACACTGCAGATGACCGGGGTTTGCAGTATAAGGCGATTACCCTGGACGGGGGGAGCGGCAGCTCGCTGGTCATAGTTGAAAAGAAGGGCATTGGCGGATAGCGCGATGGTCAAATCCTCTAAATCGTCTCCCCGGATTCTGAGCCTGGCCAACCAGAAGGGCGGGGTTGGCAAGACAACTACGGCCATCAATCTGGGAACGGCCCTGGCCGCCGTAGGCGAGCGGGTTCTGCTGATCGATCTCGATCCGCAGGGCAATGCCAGCACGGGCCTCGGCGTTCAGCGCAGCGCCAGCTCAGGCTCGACCTATCACGTCCTGGTAGGGGAGATGTCGCTGCACCGGATCATCAGGGAATCGGCCGTTCCTAATCTTGACTGTGCGCCCTCGTCGCTTGACCTTCTGGGCGCGGAGCTGGAGCTGGCCAGCCTCGACCGGCGCAATTTCCGGCTCCGGGACGCCCTTCAGCAGCTTCTGGATCGGCAGGACCCGGCGGAGGCCTATACCTACATCCTTCTGGACTGTCCGCCGTCCCTGAACCTTCTGACAATCAACGCCCTTGCCGCATCCGATGCGATCCTGGTGCCGCTGCAATGCGAGTTCTTTGCGCTGGAAGGTCTCAGCCAGCTTTTGAAGACGGTGGAGCGGGTCAAGCTCAATCTCAATGAACGGCTCGATATCCAGGGCGTGATCCTGACCATGCACGACAAGCGCAACAGCCTGTCGGAACAGGTGGCAAACGATGTGAAGTCCGTGCTCGGGAGCAAGGTTTACAAGACCGTCATTCCCAGAAATGTCCGAGTGTCGGAAGCTCCGTCCTATGGCAAGCCTGTCCTCTTGTACGACAGGAATTGCGCGGGAAGTGAAGCCTATATTCGACTCGCATCCGAAATGATCAGGCGGGAAAGAAAACTTCAGGCGGCGTAGCCGCAACAACGGGAATGCGGGATTCGAGACTCTGCCGAAACGAATCCTGCGGATCAACTTGGTGGCTGCGGCCACGGGGCGGCGGAACGGGAAAGCAAGATGCAGGCAAACAGACGGTTGGGACGTGGGCTGGCGGCGCTGATCGGCGACGATTATTCCGAGGAAGGCGTGGTCGAGGATATCAAGTCGATGCGGCATCTGCCCATCGAGTTCATCAAGCGCAATCCGCTGAACCCGCGCAAGACGTTTGTCGATGCGGATCTGGATGATCTTGCAAATTCCATCAAGGAGAAAGGGCTTCTGCAGCCGATCATGGTGCGGCCGGCCCCGGGCGAGAAAGGGTCCTATGAAATCGTCGCCGGAGAGCGGCGCTGGAGGGCGGCCCAGAAGGCCGGGGTTCATGACGTCCCCGTTCTGATCAGGGAATTGAGCGATAGCGAAGCACTGGAATTCGCACTGATCGAGAACGTCCAGCGCAGTGACCTCAATCCGCTGGAAGAAGCGCTGGGCTACCGGCAGCTCATGGACGAGTTTGAGTACACCCAGGAGCGCATGGCGGAAGCCATAGGCAAGAGCCGGAGCCATATTGCCAACACCTTGCGCCTTCTCAAGCTGCCGGACGGAATTCAGGAGCATGTCCGAAAAGGACATCTCACCGCCGGCCATGCCCGCACGCTGGTTGCTGCAAAGGATCCCGAGGCGCTTGCCCAGAAGATCATGAACTTTGATCTCAACGTCCGCGAGGCTGAAGAGCTCGCCCGCGGCGATGCCAGGCCGAAGTCCAGGGGCAAGGCAGCCTCCGCAGAAAAGAGCGTCAATGTCATCGGCCTGGAAAAGGACCTGGAGGAACTGCTGGGACTGAAGGTTGAGATCGATTCGAAAGGCGAGAGCGGATCGTTGAAGATCCACTACGCCACGCTCGAGCAGCTCGACGATGTCTGTGCGCGGCTCTCGGCGGCTCCACGAAAGAGCACGGGCAGTACGAAGAAAACAGCGCCAGTGGCGAAGAAAAAGGCAGCACCGGCCAAAAAGGCCCGCAAGAGCGGGTAGACGGTTTCCCAGATCTGGTTGCTTTGGCCAGGCTGGATCCCCGTTGAGAGGCGGGTCAAACCCAACCTTTCCGGATCTCAAAAAGTGTTCCGGCGCTCCCGTTTTGCGCGGGCTGAGATGCTGAGCAGCGCCCGGCTGCCGATGGCATCTGCGAGGGCCGGCATGTTGCGCATGCCAAGTTCCGCTTCCCGCAGCTGGTCCAGGGCAGAGTCGAGAGATGCGGGCTGCCAGGCGGACAGCTGGCGCACAAGCGAGTCTTTCCGTTTCCAGAATACGGGCGGGCGCGCCGCATCCACCACCTGCTTGGCCGGACGACCGGTTTGCATTTCGGCGGCAAAGGCCATCAGCCTGACCGCATGATTGGTGGCTGCCGTCAGCACTCCGGTAGAGGAAGTTCCGGAAGCAACCAGCCGGTTGATCTTGAGATCGGCCTTGCCGGTGTCGCCTTCGAACACCGCATCCAGTGCCTCATCCAGGCTCAGCGCAGAGGCGTCGCCACAGATGGCCTCGACATCATCGAGGGTGATCTCCGGCTTGCCGCGGCAATAGAGCGTGAGCTTCTGCAGTTCCGACCGGCTGAGCGCCCGGTCCGCCCCAAGGCTTTGCGTCAGGAACAGGCGGGCATCGTTCGTGATGGTGAGTCCGGCCTTTTGAATCTCTTCCGAAATGATCGCCCCGATGTCGCGCGTCCCGTCCTCATAGCAGGCGATGGCGCCGGCATTGGGAGCCTTTTCGAAGAGCTCGCGCAGCGCTGCCCCTCTCCGCAGGGCAGAGCTTTCGGCAACGATGAGGGCATCGCCCGAGGCGGCCGCCAGATAGGTCTTGATGGCGTTGGTAAATGCGCTGCCCGCGCCTCTGACCCAGATGGCGCGTTCGCCGCCCATCAGCGAGATGGCCTGGGCCTCGTCGGCCAGGAGCGCAGGATCGTCCTTGATTGCACCATCGTCGATCCGCACCACATTGAATGGATCGTCCGTGGACCCGGCCTTGGCCGCGACGAGCTTTGCCGCCAGCTCGCGCACCAGGCCGACATCATTGCCGTGGATCAGGATTGCTTTCAGTTTGCGGTCCAGCGCCTGGGTGAGGCGGCCGACGTCACTGGGCTTGATCACCGCCATCGGCGCTTGCGGCCGGTCAGCTGTTTCCGCGCGATGCAAAGAAAGCGGA
Source organism: Pseudomonadota bacterium (assembly GCA_039030315.1). Classification (GTDB taxonomy): domain Bacteria; phylum Pseudomonadota; class Alphaproteobacteria; order Rhizobiales; family CAJQND01; genus JAAEUE01. Next base: position 16,317 of record JBCCEL010000006.1, on the reverse strand, counting down.
GAGGCGGATGCGGATATCGCGGCTCACTTCAAGTGCTGCGCGTTCGCGGGCGTTGTTGCGTGCCTGCAGATTGGTGAACTCGGATGTTACCTTGTCGTAGTTCACTTCGGAAAATGTCTTGCCGGTGTAAATCCGCTGGCCGGACTGGCTGTCGCGCAGGGCGTACTGGACCTTCAGGCGGTAGGACCGGCGGGAGACATCCGTGTTGCGTTCCACGGTCACATCAAAATCGTTCGATGCGGGCTGGATGATCAGCTGATAGCGTCCGCTGCCCTCCTGGCCGGGAGGCGACATGGTGGAAATCAGGTTGTTACGGATCAGCTGTCCGACCCGCTCCTTGGCCGGCGGAATGTGGATGTCCGAGAGATCGGAGACCACCTGGCTCTGCTCCAGGCCGTTTGTGCCATAGAGCGGCTGAAACGAGGCACAGGCCTGCAGGCCCATGGCCGCAATCGTCCCCAGCACGGTGATTGACCACTTACTCTTCATACTCCGCCCGTCTTCCGCTCGGCTCTCTGCTACCCAATTACCACATTTACTATGCGGTCGGGAACGACAATTATCTTGCGTACGGCCTTGTCGCCAATGGCCCTCTGCACCGCATCGCTGGCGAGGGCCGCAGCTTCGATATCCGGCTGTGCAGTGCCTTTGACGATACTGATTTCATCACGCCGTTTGCCGTTGACCTGGACCGGCAGCACGATCTGGTCTTCAACCAGAAGGGCAGGATCCGTCCTGGGCCATGCGGTCTCGGCCAGAATGGACTGATGTCCGAGAACGCTCCAGCATTCCTCGGCCAGATGCGGCATCATGGGTCCGATCGCCTGCACCAGGAACTCTACCCCTTCCCTGATGGCGTAGATCTGTGCGTCTTCCGGCTGGCCGTCCTGGTTACGCAGTGCTGCGGCGAGGGTGTTGGCAAACTCGTAGATCTGGGCAACAGCCGTGTTGTAGCGCAGGGTTTCGATGCCCGTACTCACCCCATCAAGCATCTTGTGCGAGGCGCGGCGCAGATCGGTTACCGCCGGGCCGGGATCGGCGGGTAGCTCCGGCCGGGCCGTACCAATGAGTTCTGCGCTTTCGTTCACCAGACGCCAGATGCGCTGCACGAACCGGTGCGCCCCCTCGATGCCTGCTTCGGTCCAGATGATGTCGCGCTCGGGCGGCGAATCGGAGATCATGAAGAAGCGCGTCGTGTCCGCGCCGTAAAGCTCGATGATGTCGTCCGGATCGATTGTGTTGCGTTTGGACTTCGACATTTTCTCGATGGGGCCGATCTGGACTGGCTCGCCCGTATCGGCCTTGGCGGCGGTGCGCTTGTCGTCGACCACCTTGATGTCGACTTCGTCGGGGCTCAGCCAGCCACCGTCGTGGCGGTAGGTCTCGTGGGTCACCATGCCTTGCGTGAACATGCCCTCGAAGGGTTCATCGGATGTGGCATGCCCGGTCTTGCGCATGGCCCGTGTGTAGAAGCGCGAATAGAGCAGGTGCAGGATCGCGTGCTCGACCCCGCCGATATACTGATCGACGCCCATCCAGTACTTCACGTCATCAATGTCGGTCGGACGGTCTTCGACGTGTGGGGAGCAGAAGCGCAGGAAGTACCAGGATGAATCAACGAAGGTGTCCATGGTGTCGGTTTCGCGCTTTGCAGGACTGCCGCACCGGTGGCAGGCAGTGCTGCGCCAGGCATCGTGGCGATCAAGCGGATTGCCGGGTTTGTCGAAAGACACATCGTCCGGCAGCTTGACCGGAAGCTCCGACTTGGCGACAGGGATCGTGCCGCAGTTCGGACAATGGATCATCGGAATGGGGCAGCCCCAGTAGCGCTGGCGGGAGAGACCCCAGTCCCGCAGACGGAAGTTGACGGTGCGCTCACCCTGCGGCCTGCCATTTACGTCGCGGCCTTCCATACGGTCGGCGATCGCATTCTTGGCCTCTTCGACGTTCATGCCGTCGAGGAAGCGTGAATTGCCCATCATGCCCGGGCCGACATAGGCCTCGTCGGATATGTAGAATCCTGCCGCCGTTTCATGCTCGGGAATCACCACGGGCGTGACCTGCAAACCGTACTTGCGGGCAAAATCCAGGTCGCGCTGGTCATGGCCGGGGCAGCCGAAAATGGCGCCGGTGCCGTAATCCATCAGGACAAAGTTGGCGACGTAGAGCGGCACTTCCCAGGTGTCGTCAAAGGGATGTCTGACCCGGATGCCGGTATCAAAGCCCTTCTTCTCCGCCCGTTCGATGGCTTCCTCACTGGTGCCCACGCGCTGGCACTCGGCGATGAACTCGGCCAGCTCAGGGTTTGATTCGGCCAGTTTCCGCGACAGCGGATGATCCGCCGCCATGGCGCAGAAGCTTGCCCCGAAAACCGTGTCATGCCGGGTCGTGTAGAGATCGATCGTCTCATCATCGATGCCGTCCGGGACGTTGGTCAGCTCCCAGATCATGTGCAGGCCTTCCGACCGGCCGATCCAGTTGCGCTGCATTGTGCGGACCTTGTCCGGCCAGCGGTCAAGCCCGTCCAGAGCGTCCAGCAGATCCTGGGCGTAGTCGGTGATCTTGAAGAACCACTGGGTAAGCTCGCGCTGCTCGACCAGGGCGCCTGAGCGCCAGCCGCGGCCGTCGATCACCTGCTCGTTGGCGAGCACGGTCTGGTCCACCGGGTCCCAGTTAACCTTGGACATGCGCCGCTCGACAAGGCCGGCTTCGAGGAAATCGATGAACATCTCCTGCTGGTGGCGGTAATAGGTGGGGTCGCAGGTGGCGAACTCGCGGGCCCAGTCCAGGGAGAATCCCATGGACTGAAGCTGTGCGCGCATGGCTGCAATGTTCTCGTAGGTCCACTCTGCCGGATGGATCTTGCGCTCCATGGCTGCGTTTTCCGCCGGCATCCCGAAGGCGTCCCAGCCCATGGGATGGAGGACGTTGAAACCCTGGGCGCGCTTGTAGCGGGCAATCACATCGCCGAGGGTATAGTTCCGGACGTGCCCGATATGAATCCTGCCGGACGGATAAGGAAACATTTCCAAGACATAATACTTCTGCTTCGACGTGTCCGTTTCAGCGGAAAAGCAGTCACGCTCAGTCCAGGTCCTTTGCCAGCGGGCTTCTGCCTCACGGTGGTTGTAACGCTCCATGACGGACCGGTTCTTTCTTGGAATCTCTCGGGATCAGCAGGTTCTGGGATTTACACCCACTTGCATCGCGCCACAAGGCCGCTATAGGTCCGGGCACCATGCTTGAACGTTCAAGGTTATCAAGACCATGACCATGCCTCTCCATGAGGGACTGGCCGACGTGCAACGCCGGATCGAGAAAGCCGCCGGCGATGCCAACAGGAAAGCCGGGGATATCGAACTTGTGGCGGTCTCAAAGACCTTCCCTGCCGAGCACATCAGACCCGTGCTTGATGCCGGACATGAGGTTTTTGGAGAGAACCGTGTCCAGGAGGCACAAGGCAAGTGGCCTGAACTGCGGGCGGAATATGAGGGGCTGACTCTACATCTGATCGGGCCCCTGCAGACCAACAAGGTCAAGGATGCAGTCGCGCTGTTCGATTGTATCGAGACGGTGGACCGGCCGAAGCTTGCGGGCGCACTTGCCCGGGAGATGGACCGGCAGGGAAAACGGCCCTCGCTGTTCGTTCAGGTCAATACCGGGGAAGAACCCCAGAAGGCCGGCGTCCTGCCTGGCGACACGGATGAATTCATCCGCCACTGCAGGGAGGATCTGGGTCTTGAGCCTGTCGGCTTGATGTGCATTCCACCCGCAGACGAGGAGCCGGCCCTGCATTTCGCGCTCCTGCGCAAGATCGCGGAGCGAAACGGCCTGGCGCAACTATCGATGGGGATGAGCGGAGATTTCGAGACGGCGATTGCCTTCGGAGCAACGCATGTGCGTGTCGGCTCGGCCATTTTCGGCGCCCGCAGCTATGCCGCCGTCTAGAACGTCACCCTGAGGATTGTCCGGGCGCTGAGCATGGGCAGCAGCAGCTCCATGTCAGCACGCGATATGGCAACGCAGCCTTCAGTGGGCTGATAGTCTTCGCGGGCCAGATGGAAAAAGATGGCACTGCCTCTGCCAGGCACGATCGGGCCATCGTTGTAGCCCATGGGAATCATGAGATCGTAGAGATGATCCTCACGCTGAAGGGTTTCGTGCGAGTCACCGAAGGGCAGCTGCACAATCTGGTTATAGAGCGAATGGCCCGGCGCATCGCACCAGCCATCAGAACTCTCGATTTTCTGCAGCTCCAGACCTGTCCCCGGCGGTGTCAGCCGGTCGGCCCGGTAAAACAGCTTCCGCAGCGGCCAGTTGCCGGTGGGTGTCGCCCCGTCGCCTTCCCGCTTGTCCGCGGTAAGCCCGCCGCGGCCGAAAGCGCAGTGTACACACCACGATCCGGCGGTCAGCGTGCCGGTTGTGGCCGATGTGCTGTCCGGTGTGGCCGTGATCAGTTCCAGAAAATCGTTTCGCATCTTCAGACGGAGCAAATCCCCCCGCGTTCTCACTGCGTATATGATACAAGCATAGCTGACGAATAACGCTCCGTGCACGATATGTTGAAACTTTGCGAGCAGACAGTTTGGTTGAAGGCTCACCGACCCGTCATTACCTTCAGCCCGCCGTCGCCTGCCATCGGACCTAGAGACAATGAGCACTGCCAAGAAAATCCTGATTTGTGATGATGATGACACGCTGCGCGAATCGCTCTGTGAGCAATTCGCGCTGCATGAAGAATTCTCCGTATTCGAAGCACCCACCGCGACGGATGCCATGAAACTGAGCAAAACGGAGCACTGCGACCTCGTTCTGCTCGATATCAATCTGCCTGACATGGATGGCCGCGAAGCCTGCAAGCTGATGCGCCGCAATGGATTGAAGTGTCCGATCATCATGCTGACCGCGGAAGATTCGGACGCGGACACCATTCTCGGGCTCGATGCCGGCGCCAATGACTATGTCACCAAGCCGTTCCGCTTTGGTGTGCTTCTGGCCCGCGTACGCGCCCATCTTCGCCAGCATGAACAATCGGAAGACGCGGTCTTCTCGATTGGTCCGTATACGTTCCGGCCCAGCGCCAAGCTGCTGCTGCGCGATGATCAGTCCAAAATCCGGCTGACCGAAAAGGAAACCTCAATCCTGAAGTTCCTGTACCGCGCCGGCGAGACCGTGGTTGGGCGAGATGTGCTGCTGCACGAGGTGTGGGGATACAATGCGGGCGTCACGACGCACACCCTGGAAACCCACATCTACCGCCTGCGTCAGAAGATCGAAGCCGATCCGTCAAATGCAGAAATCCTGGTGACCGAGACCGGCGGTTACAAGCTTGTGCCCTGATTTCGGTCCCTGCCCTCGTTAACGCAAACTTACCAATTAGCTTCAAATTAAGCTTGACGTGCTCTCTTTGTGCTATCAGTTGCTGAGCGGGTGATTCGCGCAGCCGGTGTGTGCAAAGATCGAGGGCAACGTCATCTTGCTGATTGAGCGACGTTCGCTGCCCCTGGGGGGCGGCGAATGAGGGTCAAAACTGATGTCGAGTACTTGCGGCAGATACCTCTGTTTGCCGAAGTCGATCCTGCGCATCTGCAGGTCCTCGCGTTCTCAACCAGCCGCCGCAAGATCAAGAAGGACAATTACGTCTTCCGCGAAGGCAAGGAAGCGACCTCCGGCTTCGTCGTTCTCGAAGGCAAGGTCGAGATTTCGAGGGGCACCGGGGACGAGTTCGTCGTCCTGGCGGAAGCCACATCCGGTGCCCTGATCGGAGAAACCTCGATGCTGGCAGGCATGCCGTTCGGGGTCAGTGCACGCGCTGCCACGGATGCCATCGTTCTGCGTATTCCCCGCAAGCTGCTGTTTGACGTGGCCGAAGAGTTTCCCGATTTCGCCTTCAAGCTGACCCGCGCAGTCAGCAGCCGCCTGGATGACAGCCTCAAGGATCTGGGCGGCGTGCAGGAGGCCCTCCGTCTGGCGAAGAACTGGTCGGCCGGCTAGGACCGCCGCCGCGCAAGTACCCTGACGCGTACGTGGTCGATATGCCACCGGCCTGATGTATCGCAGAGTACCGGCCCCAGCAGTTCCAGAACACGTTCTCTTGCCTTTTCGTTTCCGTCCGTATCAAACTGGCTGAAAAACGGCGAGAAGATGCTGCCGATCCAGTTCCAGAGTTCCGATGGCAGGGCGGTATATCGCGGAGACGTCTCGCTGCGTTCCACAGCGAACCCCTCTTCCTCCAGGAGCTCGCAGAATTCCCGCTCGGTTGGCGCGTAGAATGGGAATGCGAGGTCCGGGTCCCCATCCAGCTCATCGCTGACCGCCCGCATGGCAACGAGAATGGCAGCCAGGTTGCCCAATCCGGCGATATCAACAACAAACCTGCCGCCGGGCTTGAGGCTTGAGGCGACACCCTGAATGACCGGCCGCGGTTGCCGAATCCACTGCAGAACAGAGTTGGAGAAGACAGCGTCAAACTCCCGATCGAAGGTCAGTTCTGAACCATCGGTCTGCTGCGCATCGAGGCCGCGGCTGCGTGTCGCCGCAGTCATGCGCGGATCGTGATCGACACCGATGACCCTTGCACCGGCCGCTGCGATCTTCTCCGTGAGGAAGCCATCGCCGCAGCCGAGGTCCAGGATGCGCTCGCCCGGACGGGCCTGCAACCATTCCAGCAGCTCCACCCCATAGATCGAGATGAAACGGCCGTGGGCGTTATAGTGGTCCGGATCCCAGTCCGGGCTCGATCTGTCTGCAGGCATTTCCGATCCGCCGGGTGGCTTTTCAAATATCCCTATAGCGGCTACCAGATTGCGCAAGACGGCAAAAGCAGGAGAAACGGCGATGCGCGCATGGCACCAGACTTCCGATAACGGCATTGACGGACTTGAGCTGGCCGAAATCCCGGCGGGCGAACCCGGACCGGGCGAGGTCAAGGTTCGCATGCGCGCCTCGTCCATCAACTACCGTGATCTGTCGACCATCAAGGATCCCTTGCCGAGGGGCATCAAGTTTCCGTTCCAACCGAACTCTGACGGCGCCGGCGAGGTGGTTGCGGTCGGCGAGGGGATCAGCTCCGTAAAGGCGGGAGACCGGGTTGCGAGCTGCTTTTTCCAGGCCTGGGAGGATGGCCCGTGCTCGCCGGAGATCATGGCCAGCGCCCTGGGTGGCGCACTGCCAGGTGTGCTTGCAGAGGAGGTTATCCTCAAGGAAGGGGGGGTAATACCGGTACCGGAACATTTCTCGTTTGCAGAAGCGTCGACCCTGCCATGTGCCGCGCTCACCGCCTGGAATGCGATCGTGGAGACCGGCCGGACAAAGGCGGGTGACACGGTTCTGCTGCTCGGAACGGGCGGTGTGTCGATCTACGCCCTGCAGTTTGCGGCGATGCTTGGCGCCCGTGTCATCATTACATCCTCGAGCGATGACAAGCTGGCCAGGGCCAGGGAGATGGGCGCGGCGGAAACAGTCAACTACCGGGCCACGCCGGACTGGGATCAGGAAGTTCTGAAACTTACGAATGGAAGGGGCGCCGATGTGACCGTGGAGGTCGGCGGCCCGGGAACGTTGCAGAAATCGATCGAGGCGACACGGGTCGCCGGAACGATCGGTCTGATCGGGATTCTCGCCGGCGGCCAGATCAACCCGCTCGCCATCATGCGCAAGTCACAGCGCGTGCAAGGGATCTATGTCGGCTCCCACAGGATGTTCCGGGACATGAACCGGGCCATCTCACTGCACCAGTTGAAGCCGGTCATTCACGAGGAGTTCGCCTATGACGCTGCGCCGGATGCGTACCGGGCGATGGAGGCGGCCGGTCACTTCGGCAAGCTTGTGGTTTCTATCTGAACCAGTCTTTCCGCCTTGAGCCAGTTGCGGAAGGCTTCGGCTCGTGCGGAGACTGGCTGGTTGTAGCGTAAAGCCAGATAGTAGGCATTCCGTGTCCGGAGTGGTTCATCCAGCGGCGCGACCAGTGTGCCCGCCGCCAGATCATCCTCGATGAAGCCACGCCAGCCGAGCGCGATCCCCTGGCCCTGCCGCGCGGCCTCGAGCACCACAGGATAGGCGTTGCACTGCAGCACCCGCTGGTCCGGCCCGATGGCCGCGCCCTTCTCCGTCAGCCATATGCTCCAGTTCATCCAGCTCCAGCGCTCGTACTCGAGATCGATGAGGCCGCGGCTGCCCAGATCGTCAATGGTTTCCAAAGGACCGGTCTGCTCAAGATAGCCAGGCGAACAGACCGGGATGACCTCCTCCTCGATGAATGGCTCGCATTCATAGCCCGACCAGTTGCCGTCCCCATGCACGATCGAGAGTTCGATATCCTCGGCAAAACAGTCTTCCGGCCTATCCGAGGCGGTGAGCCGCAGTTGGATCTCGGGATGAAACTGCTGGAAGCGGTGCAACCGGGGCGCTAGCCACAGGGCGGCCACCGAATCGTCCGTTGCTATGGTCAGGCGCGAAGTTCCTTTCTCCCGCAGCGCATTGGTGGCGTTGACCAGATGATTCAATGCCACCGACACGCTATTCTGAAACGCCCGGCCTTCCGGGCTGAGGCGGACGATGCGGTGGGCGCGCTGGAACAGCGTGAGGTCAAGCCGTCGCTCCAGCGTCCTGATCTGCTGGCTGACTGCGGACTGGGTGATGTTCAGCTCTTCTGCCGCCCTGGTGAAGCTTCCATGCCGCGCCGCCGCCTCAAAGGCGATCAGCAGATCAAGCTGGGGGAGGGATTGGCGATAGTTTGGCATTAGTGAAACTAATTTAACGTCCCAAGAAATCGTCGCTTGTGCGCAGCGTAGATCAAATCTACTTATTTTAAAACTGCCTGGAGACTGCCATGACCCTGCCCATCCTGAGATTGCGCGAAGGCGATGCCAAGTTCTGCATGAATCCGGCGGAATCCTATACGATTCCGGCCAGGTTCTACACTGACGCCCAGATCTACGAGGTTGAGAAGGAGGCCGTCTTTTACCGCAACTGGTGGTGTATGGGACACAAGAGCCAGCTGGCCGGAACCGGAAACTACCTGACCGCCAGGATCCACGAGCAGAACGTCTTCGCGGTCCGTGACCGGCAGGGCGAGCTGAAGGCCTTCTACAATGTGTGCAGCCATCGGGGCCATGAGCTCCTCAGCGGCACCGGCCGGACCAACCTGATCGTCTGCCCCTATCATGCCTGGTCGTTCGATCTCGACGGCAGCCTGAAGGCAGCGCGCAACACGCAGGATATGGATGACTTCGACAAGTGCAAGTTCGGCTTGAAGCCAGTGCGCGTTGAAGAATTTTGCGGCTTTGTTTTCGTCAATCTCGATCCGGATTCCGAACCGCTGGCCGAACAAGCCAGGGGGCTCGAGGACGAGATCCGGCACTACTGCCCGCGGATCGATGAGCTGCAGTTTGCCCAGCGGGACACTTACGACGTGCCGTGCAACTGGAAGGTTATGGTTGACAATTTCCTGGAGTGCTACCACTGCCATCCGGCGCATAAGGACTTTGTCGATCTTGTCGACATGGACACCTACCGGACCACTCTGCACGGCATCTATTCAAGCCAGGTGTCGGATGCGCCCAAGTCGCTCAAGAACAATGCCTACCACTTCGAAAAAGGCGAGGTGGATTTCGGCTATGCCGGGTGGTTCCTGTGGCCCAACCTGACCATCTGGATCTATCCCGGCGATGCAAATATCTCGACACTCCAGATGATTCCGGCCGGGGTGGGTCGCACGATCGAGTACCAGGACTGGTTCGTGCCGGGCGGCAAACCCACACAGCAGCTGCAGGACGCCATGGACTACCAGAAGGACGTTCTCCAACCCGAAGACGTCGATCTTTGCATAAAGGTGCATAACGGGCTGAAGTCCAAGGGATACAACCAGGGCCGGTTCGTGATTGATAATGAATTTTCAGAACTTTCAGAACACGCGGTTCATCACTTTCAGAGCCTTATCGTTCAGGCTCTGGGCGCCGAACTGGAGTGAGGATCATGAGCGCAAGACGCCGAGCGCTGTTCGAGTTGGCCGGCTGGGTGCTGTTCACCGCGTCGGCAGCGTTCTTCACCCTCTCTAGTGTAAAGTCTGGAGATGCTCCTGCGATCGCCGGCAGTGTCCTGTTCCTGGTGGCGTGTTTCGTTTTCATGCGCCCACTGCTTTCTTCTCTGGCGCGAAGCGACGGATAACGCGATTATGAACCGTCTGAAGGCCGTTGCCGTAAGCGGCCTTATCGGTTCGACAATCTTGCGTGTCTGTCCATGGATTCAGCAACCCAGTTCATTCTCGGTGCCAGCATTGCCGGCGTCACCCTCGGCAGGACGATGGGCTCGCGTGCCCTGCTGGTGGGCGGACTTCTGGGCACCCTGCCGGATCTGGATTCTTTTATTCCGATGGGCAACGCCATCGACAATATGACATATCACAGGGGCTTCAGCCATTCGGTCTTCGTGCTGACGGCCGCCTCCCCGGTGATCACCTATGGCCTGACACGGGGTATCGCAGCGCTCCGGGACCGTTGGTGGCTGACCCTGCTGGCTGTTTGGCTGTGCCTGGTCACTCACCCGATGCTCGATGCCCTGACCACCTACGGGACGCAGATCCTCTGGCCGTTCGGCAATGCGCCGCCCGGGCTTGCGCCTGTGGCCTTCCCCGTCGTGTTCATCATCGATCCGGTCTACACGCTGCTGCTGCTGGCCGGCGTGATTGCCTTGTGGCGCTGGGGCGCAGACGGGGTCAGAATGCTCCGGATCTGCCTTGCATTGGCCACCGTCTACCTCGGGCTGGGAGCCGCTGGCCATTTATCCGTACGGGCCCGGGCTGAGGCCCACCCGCAGCTTCAGGGCAAAGAGATCCACGTCCAGCCGACGCCCTTCAACATTATCGGCTGGCAGGTGCTTGCAGTGGACAAGAACCAGGTCGTTTCTGCCCTCGCGGGCGCATGGCCGACATGCGATGTCGTACCCGTTATCCAGAAACCGCGAATGCCTCAGCCGCCGGACGGCACGAAACTGTCTTCATCGGTCGAGCGCCTGACCTGGTTCACTGACGGGTTCTATCAGTACCGGGTTGCCGGACAAAAACTGATCCTGTCGGATCTCCGCATCGGGTTTTCACCGAGCTTCGTATTCTCGTTCGAGGTGGCCCGGAGGGCGGGGGAGAAATTTCTGGAAGTCGACCCGGTGCGCCATAGCCTTGACGTCCCACGCGCCGAAGGGGTGAAACAGCTCCTTTCCAGGCTGGCGGACACGTTGAAAACCTGTGTCTGAAGCGCCCGGCGATCCTTGTGGCGAATGGGCCCGGCTGGTAATCACCGGCTCATGTCCAGCACCGTAAAGATCGCCCCATCCATCCTGGCCGCCGACTTTTCCCGGCTGGCCGAAGAGACCCGCGCCGTTGACGAGGCGGGGGCCGACTACATCCACCTCGATGTGATGGACGGGCATTTCGTGCCGAACATCAGTTTCGGGCCAAGCGTTATCAAATCCTTAAGGAACTGTACCGATAAGGTATTCGACGTGCATTTGATGATCGCGCCGGTGGATCCTTACATTGAGGCGTTCGCCGCGGCCGGAGCCCAGATCATCACCTTCCACTGGGAGGCCGGACCCCATGCCCACCGCACAATGCAGGCCATCAAGGCGGCGGGGTGCAAAGCAGGCATGGCACTCAATCCGGCAACGCCGGCGGACGTGGTGAAGCCGCTCATCGGGGATCTCGACCTGATCCTCGCCATGACGGTCAATCCGGGCTTTGGAGGGCAGTCCTATATCGAAAGCGTGGGTCCGAAGATCTCGGCCTTGCGCCGGATGATCGATGACACCGGACGCGAAATCGATTTGGAAGTGGATGGCGGAATTGACGCTGAGACGGCACCCAGGGCAATCGAGGCAGGCGCGGATGTGCTGGTGGCAGGCACGGCCACATTCCGCGGCGGGCCGGACCGGTACGCTGCAAACATCACCCGGATGCGCGGCAATCATTGACGGTGGACCGGCAGACCTTGCCGGGAGGGCGCCATTATGAGCGCCCAGTCCCTGCAGCTGTCCCCGGCAAGCTTCGGATCCGTCGCCCGACAGGCCTCGCGCTCGCTCGCACAGGCTCTTGCAGGCCGCGTCAGCCGGTTCATTCCGTCGCAGCGCCTGGTTCTTCCGACCTCGATCAACGGCAATGTCGATACTCTGCGCCGGGGTAACCCGGACAAGGGATTTGAGTTCTATCGCGGCCGCTTCGAGCTTGCCGGCGAAACCGTCAATGTTGGAGCACGGCTGCCATTTTCGTGTGAAGCGAGCGATGCCTGGCACGAGGCGCTTCACCGCTTCGGATGGCTGGCCGATCTGGCCGCGGCCGGCAGCGAATTGCAGCGGGCGCAGGCACGGGCATTCCTGCTTGACTGGATTTCCAACCGTGAGTCGCACCACGATGTGGCCATGGATCTCGGCGTCGGCGCCCGGAGGCTGATTAATCTCATTCTCCATTGCCGGTTCATGCTGGATCAGTCCGGTGAGCAGTTTGAGGACCAGTTCTACGAATCAGTGGCACGGCATGTCAGGTGGCTGCAGAAGCGGCTGCCCTTTGCGCCTGCCGGTTACGCAAGGCTTGAGGCAGCCCTGGCCCTGTCCTACGCGGCGGTTTGCTTCGACACGGGCGCGCGCTTCCGGGATGCCGCGTTTCTTGTGCTCAGCCGGGAACTTGATGCCCAGATCCTCCCCGATGGCTGTCATATCTCCAGGAACGCTGAATCCCTGACGGACATACTTCTCGACCTTGTGCCGCTCGTGGAGATGATCGACAGGCAGAGGATCGAGCCACAGCAAAGGCTGTGCGCCGCCATTGACCGGGCGGTGCCGGCCCTTCGGATGCTTTGCCATGGCGATGCCGGCCTGGCCGCGTTCAACGGGGTTTCCAAAGCCATGCGAGGTGCCGTGCGGCTGATCCTGGAGCGCGACGAAATCGGCGGCAAGCCGGTCAGTGTAGCCGCCCAGACGGGCTATGCCCGGCTCAGCCATCTGCGGTCCAACGTGATCGTGGATTGCGGCACGCCGCCACCGCCCGCTCACGCGGGACGGGCCCATTGCGGAGCGCTTGGCTTCGAGTTTTCAGAGGGACCGCAGCGGATCATCGTGAGCTGCGGGGAAAGTCCGGCGGCCGAGGACGACTGGAACGAAGCGATGCGGACGACCGCAGCACATTCGGCCGTCGTCCTGGGCGAGCGGGCCTCCGGGCGGATGCTCAAGAGCCGGGTTCTCACCGCGCTGCTGGGTGGCCCACTTGTGCTCGGGCCGCATGAAGTTGATTGCCAGGTAGACCGCCATGATGCGGGAACGCTGTTTTCCGGCCGCCATGATGGCTATCTCAAGGCTTTGGGCCTTGTCCATGAACGGGCGCTCTGGCTGAGTTCCGACGGGCTGAACCTGCGGGGCGAGGACAGTTTCATCGCGGATGGTGCAGGGAAGCGGGCAAGCGGCCCGGTCGAGTTTGCTGTTCGCTTCCATCTTCACCCGTCGGTAAAGGCCACGCTGTCCAAGGATCAAAGTTCTGCCGTTCTCCTTCTGCCCGACCGATCGGGCTGGCGGTTCAGCGCAAGGGGCGCACGCCTGACCTTGGAGAACAGTGTCTACCTGATAGACCGGCCGGTGCCGCAGCGCACGGTTCAGTTAGTCCTGTCCGGACTTGCGGCGGACAATTGTTCGGTGAACTGGGCCCTCAAGAAGCTCGAAAAGCAGGGCCGGACACAGGGCGCCGTGTCACGCTCGCCCCAGCTTCCTCTTTAGGTTGAAGAACAAATACGGTACACTCCGTCTACCGGGGAACAAATTTTGTCTGAGCGACAGAATTTCTGCCACGGTTCCGTCTTAAGGCGGGAACCAGCACTAGCTCTAAAGAGGCTCAGCATGAAGCATCAACTCAAGATTTTATCGATTGCCGCATTCAGCGCGGGCGCCATCGCACTTGCCTTCACAGCACCGGCCAGCGCCGATCACCGCAGCGGCTATTCCGGCGGCGGCTGGCATGGCGGCGGCGGATATCGTCATGGACCACGCCACAAACGCCGGATGGGCCAATGGTTCATGAAGCGCTATGACGAGAACAAGGATGGCAAGGTCACCCAGGCAGAGATCGACGGCAACCGCAAGGCTCGCCATGCGAAGTATGACGCTGACGGGGACGGCAAGTTGTCCCTGGAGGAGTTCAAGGGTCTTTGGCTGGAGGCGTACCGGCGGAAGATGGTGCGGTCGTTCCAGCGCCTCGATGAAGACGGCGATGCGTCCGTGACTCTGGAGGAATATGTTGAGCCGCTGGCCAAACTTGTGGAGCGGCGCGACCGTGACGGTGACGGAGCGCTCAGCCGCGCCGACCGCAAGCGTTGGCATCATCGCAAGCACTACAAGGACGGCCGCGAAAGCGGCGATCGGAGCCAGTCGTCCGACCAGTAGACTTTGGTTTGCGGCATTTTGGCCGCTGATGTGGCGGCCCTGGCGGTTCAAACGCCGGGGCCGCCATGCTATGCGGCGCCATGAGCACTCCCGACTTTCCCGTCCGCAGGGCCCTCCTGTCGGTGTCCGACAAATCAGGCCTGATTGATTTTGCCCGCGCCCTCAATGCACACGGAATTGAGCTGGTCTCGACCGGCGGCACTGCTCGCGCCATTGCCGAGGCTGGTCTTGATGTCCGCGATGTTTCCGATCTGACCAATTTCCCCGAAATGATGGACGGTAGGGTGAAGACGCTGCACCCGGCGGTACATGGCGGGATTCTGGCCGTCCGTGGAAATGCGGAGCACGAGCGCGCGCAGGACGAGCACGATATCGGGAACATCGATCTCGTGGTGGTCAATCTCTATCCCTTCGAGGAAACCGTTGCGCGCGGTGCCGGCTACGATGAATGCGTGGAAAACATAGATATCGGTGGCCCGGCCATGATCCGGGCCGCGGCCAAGAACCATGAATCGGTTGCCGTGGTCGTCGATCCTGCCGACTATGAAACAGTGCTGGCCGAGTTGGGCGAACATCAGGGCGGAACGTCACTCAGCGTCCGGCAACGGCTTGCGGCCAAGGCCTACGCCCGGACGGCCGCCTATGACGCGGCAATTTCCAACTGGTTCAGCAACGCTCTGGAGCTGGAAGCACCGGATTACAGAGTGTTCGGGGGCCGGCTTGTGCAGGCGCTGCGGTACGGCGAGAACCCGCATCAGCAGGCGGCCTTCTATACCGATGGAGGTGGCCGCCCGGGTGTTGCCACGGCCCGGCAGATCCAGGGCAAGGAACTCTCCTACAACAATATCAACGATACCGATGCGGCCTTTGAATGCGTGGCGGAATTCGATCCGGACCAGGCGGCCGTCGCGATCATCAAGCACGCAAACCCGTGCGGAGCTGCAGTCGGCAGCGATCTTGCTGATGCCTATGCCAAGGCACTTCGCTGCGATCCGGTGAGTGCCTTCGGTGGAATCGTCGCGGTCAACCGGCCGCTGGACGAGGTTGCCGCACAGGAGATCGTGAAGGTCTTCACCGAAGTGATCATTGCTCCGGGTGCGGATGAAGCCGCGATCGAGGTCATTGCGGCCAAGAAGAACCTTCGCCTGCTATTGACTGACGGCATGCCCGATCTCGCCGCTGCCGGACTGTCATTCAAGTCGGTGTCCGGCGGACTTCTGGTCCAGTCGCGGGATGCCGGACGGATCATGGCCGACGACCTTACGACCGTGACGAAGCGGGCGCCGAGCGCGGCTGAGCTGGCGGACCTGCTGTTCGCGTTCAAGGTGGCCAAGCACGTCAAATCAAACGCCATCATCTATGTGAAGGACGGCGCAACGGTGGGGATCGGTGCAGGCCAGATGAGCCGGGTGGATTCAGCACGGATCGCCGCCCGCAAATCAGGCGATGCCGCAGAGGCCGCTGGACTGACCGAACCGCTGGCGAAGGGATCAGTGGTGGCGTCAGATGCATTCTTCCCGTTTGCGGACGGACTGCTGCAGGCCGCCGAGGCGGGTGTGACGGCGGTCATTCAGCCGGGTGGATCCATGCGCGACGATGAAGTCGTTGCGGCCGCAGATGAAGCCGGGCTCGCGATGGTGTTCACCGGAATGCGCCATTTCAGACATTGAACCCGAAGGAGATCAGGGCATGCTTGTCAGCACCACAAATTCGATCCAGGGCCGCGAGGTCGTCGAGTACAAGGGAATCGTTGCCGGCGAAGCGGTTCCGGCCGCGGTCACCATCAGCATCGAGCTGTTCTGGCCGACGGTCTCATAGTCGATATCCACTCCAATCACCGCGTTGGCACCCATGGCGGCGGCCTCGACCGTCATCTCCTCAATGGCGATCGTACGCGCCTTG
>JBCCEL010000005.1:0-44107 GCA_039030315.1 Pseudomonadota bacterium | reverse complement strand
CCGGCATGTACGCCAATGCCGGTGCGGTCGGCATGGTCACCGACGGTGCCGTAAGGGATGTCACCGGCATTGATGAGGCGGGCGTGCCCTGTTTTGCGGCGGCCGTATCGCCCAATTCCCCGGCAAGAGGCGGGCCGGGAACGGCGGGCCTTCCGATCGTGATGGGCGGTGTTCCCGTCGATTCAGGTGACGTAATCGTAGCCGATGCTGATGGCGTCACGGTGGTGCCGCAGGGCCGTCTGGACGAGGTGGTCGCACGTTTGCCTGTCGTGCTGGCTGCAGAGAAGGATCTGGAGGCAAAAGTCAAAAGTGGGCTGGTCGTGCCTGATTTTGCAAGGGAAATACTTGACGGTGAACGTGTCAGGGAGGTGGACTGATCCCCCCGCTTCGACACGCGGTTTGAACAAACCGTCCCCGCCTGAGTTCCATGGCTTGCCATCGACTGAACGACGGCGAAGCGCGGTGCAAGCGGGAAACAGCTCACGTCGGCGCGAATATATTGTGACTAGTGAAAGCACTTCCGGCGAGCTATGCTCGGTACCGTCAGAGCGTGTCGCTTGACAGCCGTTCGGGAAGGGGCGCTGCGAAGTAAGGCGCTCTCGGCGATGGCTTGAACTATGGATTGCACTACTCGCGGACCACGTGCACGGACCTTCTGGACATGTAGGTTGCGCGAACCTCCAAGAACAACGCTCTCCAGACAGTTTGTGCAAACAACCGTGATCTGAAACGGTGGAAGGTTAGGCAAGAATGCTTGCAAGTGAAGTGGGCCAGGTCAGCGGGCGGGCAAATCTCTTTCGGCAATCCCTGGAGTGGCTGTTTCCGGTCGATGGCAAGTTCAGCCTCCGCGACAGGGTCTGGCGAGCGTTCGCGCCGATGATTCCGCTGTTCTGGTTCAAACGGCTACCCTCGATTATCGTGATGGACGTGACCAACCTGTGCAACCTGCGCTGCCCGGTTTGCCCGGTCACCATCGCCATGAACCGCAAACGCGGTCTCCTCAAGCCGGACATCTTCCATACGATCATCGATGACTTCAAGGGACAGAAAAAGAAGCCTGCGATCTATTTCAACTTCTCCGGCGAGCCGACCTTGAACGCTGCCCTGCCGGAATTCGTTGCTTATGCGACCGAGAACGGCCACGACACCTTTCTCAGCACCAACGCCACAAAGCTCACCCCTGAGCTGTCGGAACGTCTTATCAAGGCCGGCCTCGGCAAGGTTTACCTTTGCATGGACGGCTTCTCCAAGGAGGCGCAGGAAGCGTACCGGGTGCGCTCCAATTTCGATGAGGTGAAGGCGAACATCGAAGGGTTCATGGCCAAGCGGCGGGAACTGGGCGCCAGCAACCCGCGCAGCATCCTGCAGACGCTGCTGACCGCCTACTCGGAAGACCAGATCGAGGACATCAAGGTCTGGGCGAAAGAGACCGGCCTGGATCAGATCCGTTTCAAGACCTTCAGTCTCGGCTCCTACACCTCACCTGAGGAAAAGCGGCTCGGGAGCCGTTTTCTGCCGAAACGCAAGGAGCACCTGCGTCATCCGACGGAGAAAGAGCGCTCGACCTGCATTATTCCGACCTACCAGACCGTCGTGTTCTGGAACGGCGACCTCGGTCTCTGCTGCATCGACTACGACCAGATGATCCAGCTGCCCAATGTCGGCGATGGTTTTATTTCCGCTTACCGCTCCGACGAGGCCGCCCGTGCGCGCAAACGGGGTTATCTCAAGCAATTCGACATTTGCAAGGGTTGCTCGCTCAGCAACGCCGAAGAGCTTGGGTTCAGGGTTGATCTCAGGGAAAAAGTGCAAGCCACCGGCGAACGACAGCCGGCTGTCTAGATTTCAGAGTTTCGAAGAAGGCGGATCGATGTTTTCCTGTGCGATCCATGACACTGAGGGCGTCGTTGTTCTTGCCGCCCACGGCGATGCTCATGACGAGATCGACTCGGAGTTCGTCTCAATGGTGCTTTCCAATGCCAAGACCAACGGTATAGATCTCCTGCTCCTCGACTTCCGGGGAATGGAGCACCACGTCAGCGAAGGCGGCCTGCTCAATGCCATCGGGCCATGGATCCGGACCTGGTCGGTCTTCAACAAGATTGCCCTGGTCTACGGCGACGAGATCAAGACCGAGATTATCAAGCTCACCATTGAGCTGTCCTACAAGAGTGTCGAGGCGCGGCTCTTCCCGGCTGTCCAGCACCAGAGAGCCTTGAACTGGCTGACCGGCGGCTGGATGGCAAGCATTCGCGAGAACGATCTGGACGCAGCGGCCGGTCTTATCAATTGAGCCGCAACGCTCTTGCGGCGACCGCGCGATGCGTATTCCGGCTTCAGTGCATTCTGAAAACGAATGACTTGTGCATCCTGCTGGTTTGACGGGAAGCAGAAACTGACAGACTCGCAGATCAGCTCGTGCCATCGTGAACCGATTCAGGGTTCAAGCGACGCAGCTTTTGGATTGCCCTCGGCGGGAACATGAAAGGTAATCCCTTCGGCACTGTCATTCCGATGGCTTCGGCAGCTCCGAAGACATAGCTGCCGCTGTTGTGCCGGTCGGGGACCAAGCTGCTTTCGTCAGGCTTGCCGTATGCAGTTCAAGCATGTCCGGGACAGTAATACAGCTCTCCAAGAAAACCGGCGAGGTGTCATTCTCCTTGCCCATAGGTTGCTGATGTCGGGATTACATTTGGCATCATTTCAAGGAGCTTGCTCAGCTCCGGCTCCCGGCCCCCGTTGAGGCAACCGGACAGCATCACCCCAACCAACACTAAGTGGAGGGCAGGGCAGCGCATTACCTGCCGCACCACGGCTACGCACCATCGCAGCCCCGGTTAGCAGATCCTTCTGGACCTCGTCTCGCTCTAGCCGGCCAGCTCCGTGCGTATCGCTGCGATGCTCTTCATGATCATCATCTTCCGCTCCGGAGCGAGTGCCTGCGGGGCGGAGGACATCTTGGCGATCACCACTTCGTTCTTGCGGTCGATGAAGAGGTGCTGGCCGTGGATGCCGATGGCGAAGATGAGGGGGGCTTCGCCTTCCAGGATGTACCATTTGGACCGGTAGCGAATGGGGTAGCCGGGGAAGTCGGCGGCAAACGAGCCGGCGTCCCACGCCTCGCGGCTGCCGCTCGTCTCGATGTCGTCCAACCAGCCCGAGGGGATGATCTGCGCTTTACCGCGCGTGCCGGCCTGGGCAAAGAGCTGACCCACCCGGGCGAGATCCCGCGCAGTGACACACATACCGCCTGCAGCCCGTGGCGCCCCCAGCCGGTCAACCGTGATGTAGCCGGCGCGCTCGGCGCCCATGGGCCGCCACAGCAACTCGCTCATCAGGTCCGCATAGCGCAGTCCTGTCGCCCGCTCGATGATCCAGGCCAGGAGGTCGGTGTTCGGCGAGACATAATGGAACCGGCCTTCATGGGCCCCGTCCCTTTCCGTCAGCGACTGGTAGAAGTTGCGCAGATCCGTGGCCTCCTCACCGGGCCCCAGGGGGTTCCAATTGGTCGACTTGCGGTACTCGATGATCGGACCGCTGGTCGCCTCATAGTCCTCTTCAAAAGCCACGCCGGCGCGCATGTCGAGAAGGTTGCGGACGGTCGCATCCCTGTACGCCGTCGTTTCCAACTCCGGCACATAGTGAGTGGCCGGCGCCCGCGTATCCAGCTCGCCGCGTCCCTGAAGGATCCCCGCCAACAGGCCCAGCATGGACTTGGAAACCGACATGAGGATGTGTGGCACTTGGGGCGTCATGCCGTTGGCGTAGGTCTCGTACACCAGTTTGCCCCTGTGCAGGACGACCAGCGCATCGGTATCGATTTCCTCGAGAATGGCGCTGAGCGGCGGGCGTTCCTCGCCGTCGAGTTCCACTGTGAGCCGGCCGAGATCCTGCGCCGCGCTCTCCAGCGGCCAGACTGCATCGGGATCATTGGCGATCTCCGCCGACGGCACGATCTCACGGACGTGGTGGAACGCCCATTTGTTGAACGGTCCGCTGCGCCAGTTGGCGAGCGTGACCTGCCCTTGAGGGGCAGGCGGAAAGGACGACATGATATCTGACATGGCGGAGGCTCCGGGACGTTCTGAAAGCAAGACTCTTCTCCCACATGGCCCGGCCTTGCAATGGCCAGGCTTGCCGCCTGTCAGAAATCCCTGTCGCGCCCCGCAAGCCTGTGCTCTATCGGGACCGCTGCTCAGGCGCTGGGCCGCGCAACGGAGCAGGCATGGCTGTTTTGACCTATCGGACCTTCATAGAGAACAATGCCCGCTGGCTGGGCGGCGGCTTCATTCTGACCTTTGCCTCCAGCTTCGGGCAGACCTTCTTCATCTCGCTGTTCGGCGGCGAGATCCGCGGCGCCTTCGATCTTTCCCACGGCGGCTTCGGCACCATCTATGCGGCCGGCACGCTGGCGAGCGCGGCAACCCTGATCTGGCTCGGCAAGTTTGCCGACGAGATGCGGGTCGCCCATCTCAGCGCGCTTGTGCTCGTCGGGCTTGCAATTGCCTGCCTCACCATGTCCCTCGCCGGCTCCGTGGTTCTGCTCTGTCTTGCCATCTATCTGTTGCGCCTGATGGGGCAGGGCATGCTACTGCACATCGCCATGACCGCCATGGGCCGCTGGTTCTCTGCGCACCGCGGAAGGGCGGTGGGCGTGGTCGGCCTCGGCCTGCCGCTGGGCGAGGCGCTGCTGCCCTTTGTCACCATCCTGCTTATCGGCGCTGTCGGCTGGCAGCAGGTCTGGGCCGGTTCGGCGCTCTTCCTCCTCTTCGTCATCCTCCCCGTGTCCTGGTTTCTCTTCCAGATCCCGCGTACGCCGACGGGCGAGGTTGAAACGCCCATGGCGCGGGCCGATAATGTGCATGCGCCGCGCGACTGGACCCGGGCCGAAGTGCTGCGTGATCCGGTGTTCTACGGTCTCCTGCCGGGCCTGTTAGCGCCAGCCTTTATCACCACCGGCATCTTCTTCCATCAGGTTCACCTGATGGACGAGAAGGCCTGGGACATCACCACCCTGCCGGCCGTATTTCCCTTTTTCGCCGCCGCCAGCGTCTTGAGTGCGCTGGTTTCCGGCTGGCTGATCGACCGCTGGAACGCGGTCGTGTTTCTTCCGCTCTTCCTGCTGCCGCTGGGTCTGGCTGTGTTCCTCATCGCCGTGGTTCCCGCCGCAATCATCGCTCCCGTCTTCATGATCCTTAGCGGCATGACCGTCGGCATGATGAAGACCATCTCCGGCGCCCTTTGGCCGGAACTCTACGGTGTCCGTCATCTCGGCGCAGTACGTTCGGTAACCGTGGCGCTCGCGGTTTTTGCCACGGCGCTGGCGCCCGGCATCGTCGGTCTTCTGGCGGATATCGGCGTGACCATGTCGGCCCAGATGCTCGCCATGGCCGCCTATACTCTTGTGGTGTCGGGCGTCCTCTGGCATGTCATGCGGGTTATTCAGGCTGCGCGGACCGGCGCGATTTCAGGGCCATCAGAACCGACAGGGAGCACATGACATGCAGTTCGATCACATCATGATGCGGGTGAAGAATCTCGACAAATCGCTGGACTTCTACACCAACATGCTGGGTATGCGGGTGCTCCGCCAGACCGACTATCCCGACGGCAAGTTCACCAATACCTTCATCGGCTACAGCGAGGAAGGAGAGGGCACCACGATCGAGCTCACCCATAACTGGGACCAGGAAGAGGACTATGAGATGGGCGAGGGCTGGGGCCACATCGCCCTCATGGTCGACGATGTCTACGCCACTTGCGACAAGCTCGCTGCGGCTGGCGCAAAGATCCCCCGCCCGGCCGGCCCCATGAAACACGGCACCCGCGTCATCGCTTTCGTGGAAGATCCGGACGGCCACAAGATCGAGCTAGTCGGGCCAAGGGATTAGAAGCTTACCAGATAGCTCCAGCGCCTTTGCCGGAAGTCGGGTTCATCGGAGCGAACCCGCCCCTTGCCGCCCTCTGGTCAAGCTCGAGGGGTGCAGAATGGAGTGTTCGCATGACCAACGAGTTCAGATCGCTTGTTGCATACGACTAAGAGGGGAAACTCCCGAACCATGCCCATCCGCGACATCAGCGATGCCGACCTGGACGAACTTCTCGCCCTCAACCAGGAGCACGTCACTGAGCTTTCGGCCCTGTCCCGGGATGAACTGGCGCGCCTCGTGCGCGATGCCTTCTACGCCCGCCGCCCGGACGACGGCCTTGCGTTTCTGCTGGTTTTCGATCAGACGGCGGACTACGCAAGCCCCAACTTCCTCTGGTTCCGGGACAGGCACGAGCGCTTTGTCTATGTCGATCGCATAGTCGTTTCACCGCAAGAACGCGGCCGAGGCTTTGCCAAGGCGCTCTACGAGGACCTGTTCGCGAAGGCGGAAGCGGCAAGCCACACCCGCATCTGCTGCGAGGTCAACTCCGATCCGCCCAACCCTGGCTCCGACCGGTTCCATGAGGCCATGGGGTTTGCGGAAGCCGGAGAAGCCCGGCTGGAGGACAGAGGAAAAAGCGTACGGTACCTGGAGCGGGTGCTTTCGTTGCGAAACAAAAGCGCGCCCGCCTGACACCTCCGGCTTCGCCCGAGCCGGGAGTTCCGTGTTGCGCCACCAGGTGCTGTTGCCTGACCACGTCATTGGTTTGGTCCGCCAGATCAGGCTTGCTCCTCCAAAACACCATCTACCGGGGGAGGATCGAGCATATCCTCAAAGAACCAGGCGGCGAGTTCGTTGCGGCTCGTCATTCCTGCTTTCCGGTAGACGCTGGATGCCTGCTGGCGGACAGTTTTTTCTCGAGTCTCCCGCAAGTCGGCAATCTCGCGGAAGGAGAGGCCCTTCAGCAGCATGATCACCACATCCTGCTCACTCCCGGTGAGATGCCAGGCATCAAACTGTTCTTGCATCACGGCGCGATACTGGCTCGCGAGCTTCCTCGACTGGGGATAGACTTGTGCCAGGCGGCCACGTGCGGCTTGCAACTGGCTCTTCAGATCCGCAAGAGCGCGCTGCTGCGCAGCATACTCGAACGCAAACACCGCCAGTACGATGGCACTCAGAGCGAACCTGACCAGATCGTCCGCCATCATGCTGAACGTGTCACCCTCTGCGAACTCATCAATGATTTCCGCAGCGCTGGTGCCGAGAACGAACAGCACGAACAGGGCAAACACCGTCCGCCGGTATGGGATCTGTCCTATCGCATCAAGCATGAGGGTCTCCTCTGGAGTCGCATAGCCATCTGAACGCTACGTCTTCGTCCGCCGGGCTAAGATTGACCTTATGCCTGATCCTTCAACCACGAAATCCGGCATATGTCCGATGGACCAGTCGGGCCCTCATCGGGCAGTCAGAGCCGACAGAAATGATGATGTCTTTGACGGGAGATCCGCCATGCCCTTCGCCCTCTCCAGACGGCACTTTCTTGCTGGAGGTGCAGCCCTTTTGAGTACGGGGTCAGTAGCGCCTGCGTGGTCCAAGACTGCGCCGGTTCGCTTGCCGATCCCGGCGCTCGCTGATGGCACCAGCGGGGAGCCTCTCGACCTGACAATCCGGTCCGGCACCTGGTCCTTCACCCCCGGCATCAAGACACCGACCCTGGGGATCAGCCAAGACTATCTGGGTCCCACCATCCGGACCCGGCGGAACAGCGAGCTGAACCTTGTCTATAACAACACGTTGACGGAGGGCGTCTCAATTCACGGGCACGGGTTACATGTGCCGGGGGATGTGGATGGCGGGCCCCAACTTGAAATCGCCCCGTCCGACAGATGGCAACCCAGATTGTCGATCGTGCAGCCGGCGGCCACCTGTTGGTACCATTCCCACACACACGGCAAGACCGGTGAACAGGTCTATCGGGGCCTTGCCGGCATGATGATCATTGATGATGAGTTGAGCGATGGATTGCCGCTCCCGCGCCTCTACGGGGTCGATGATCTGCCGGTGATCATTCAGGACCGGACATTCGATGCGAAAGGCCATCTGGTCTATTCGCTCAAGGACGCCGACGATGATGGCTGGCTTGGTGAAACCGTGATCATCAATGGGGCCATCTCGCCAATTGCAGCCGTCCCGGCCGGAAAGGTCCGGTTGCGGCTGCTGAACGCAGCGAACGCGCGGTTCTATGTTGTCACCTTTGCCGACAAGAGGCCGTTTCATAAGATCGCCAGCGATGGCGGTCTGCTGAGCGCGCCGGTGGAGATGACGGCCATGGAAATGGCGCCCGGCGAACGCTGCGAGATCATTGTGGATTTGGCCGATGGTGCGCCTGCCGGCCTGCTCACGTTGTTCGAAGACCAGTTTGACGAAGAGGAGGGCACTCTCAGCAGTTTGCTTGACCGGTTCTTCAACTCAGGAAAACCTGCGCCAGTGCCTTCGCTGACCCTTAGGCCCGACAAAAAACTTCAGGCGCAAACCGCGCCGCTACCGCAAAAAATGGCCGAAATTACGCGTCCAAAGCCCACGGAGATCGTCCGTACACGCGAGTTCAAGCTGGCCATGAACGGAGGCGATAGTGGTGGGCACGGCCAACACGGAGGGCATGGCGCGATGAACATGACCATCAATGGTGCGGTGATGGACATGAACGTGATCAACGAGGAGGTAAAGCGCGGGGAATGGGAGCGCTGGCGCATCCGCGCCGATGACGGCGCCCATCCATTTCATGTGCATGGCTGCTCGTTCCTGATCGAGCAGATGGAGGGTGCCCCGGCACGCCCTGATCAGCAGGGTTGGAAAGATATGGTGGTTCTGGATGACGACGACTGGTCCGAGATCGTCGTGCGCTTCGATCACCTCGCCACCAAGACCCACCCCTACATGTACCATTGCCACATCCTGGAACATGAAGACCTCGGTATGATGGGCCAGTTCACCGTGAGCTGACCGGCCCGGCAAACGGATGGATATGCATAAAGCTCTGCGTTGCAGCAGCTTCAGGGTCTGAGCGCGTGGGCACGCCAGTTTTGCAACGGCGCGGCCAGGTTTCCCTCCGTGCTTGAAAGGATGACCGCATGGTGCCCGATCCGGTCTGATACTGCTGCCGATTTACACGCCCTTAAGACACTGGCCTTACCATTCCGGGCCTGGATGGCTCTCGGCGATGAAGGGGCGGCAGAAAGGATATTTCTATGTCGTCTTCTCAACACGGGGATACAGGCATGGCCGGTATTGGGATGGAACAGGCAGCAGCTGCTGCCGAAGACGATCAGTGGGCAGACAGGCGCGCGTCGCCAAGGCGGCGTATGCTGAAGGCCGGCGTGATGAAGGCGCTGCCGGATTTTGAGGGAACCTGCGTGGTCCGCGACCTCTCCGAGGGCGGCGCCAAGCTGAAAGTCCAGGACGCCAGTATCGTGCCGGAGTTTTTCCAGCTCACCATTGAGCTCGATGGCCTCGTGGCCAAATGCCAGGTCATGTGGCGCAACGATGCCAACGAGCTTGGCGTCAAATTCGACGGTCCAGCCAAGGTCATCGAAGCCACCCGCAAGCAGGTGATCTACCCGCCCATGGCCCGGCCGAACATGCCCGAGCGCAAGCTGCGCCCGTTCGAGCGTCCCGGCAAGATCATTTTCGACAAATAAGAGCCGGCGCCCGCAGCGCCGCAAGAAACGGGTCGCCTGCCGTGGCATCGACGTGCCATTTTTCCGGCCATGACCGCAGCAAATCTTGCAACCTCAGACTGGCACCGGATCTGCGAAGACCTCGATACCGATGGCTACGCGCAGCTTGGCCAGGTGCTGAGCGCAGCCGACTGCGCGTGTCTCATCGATGCCTATGACGAAGAAGAGCGCTACCGCAGCCGGGTTGTCATGAGCCGCCATGGCTTCGGGCAGGGCGAGTACAAGTATTTTGCCTATCCGCTCCCGGACATCATCGCAGGTCTGCGTGAGGCGCTCTATCCGCAACTGGCGGACATCGCCAATGGCTGGCAGGAAAAGCTCGGGCTGACGCATCGTTATCCCGCCGCGCTTGATGAGATGCTGGCACGTTGCCATGAATCCGGCCAGGTGAGGCCGACCCCGCTTATCCTGAAGTACGGCCCCGGCGACTACAACTGCCTGCATCAGGACCTCTATGGTGAACTGATGTTTCCGATCCAGGTGGTGATACTGCTGTCCGGGCCGGAAGCGTTCAGCGGAGGGGAGTTCGTGCTGACCGAACAGCGTCCGCGGATGCAGTCCCGCGCCGAGGTCGTACCTCTCGTCCAGGCTCACGCTGTGGCCTTCGCCGTGAATGAACGTCCCAAGCAGGGCGCGCGGGGATACTACCGGGTCAGACAGCGCCACGGCGTCAGCCGCCTGCGCTCGGGCGCGCGCCACACCCTCGGCATCATCTTCCACGACGCCACCTGAGCGCTGCAGGGTCCTTGGTGTAGAGTGCCATTAGAGAATTCATAACGTCCCTGTCGGATCATTCGGAATGGACGAAACCGCCATTGTCTGGATTGCCGCGGTAGTTGCGAGCCTGATCGGGTTTGGCAGCCTGTTCCACTTTTCCTGGATTGCCCGCACCTGGCCGCGCGCCACTGGCCGCGTTGTTGACAATTGCGCCGAGTATTCCAAAGGGGGCGATGCCGGCGGCGTGTCCGTTGCGTACTTTCCCAGGATCGAATTTCAGGCCGGCGGCGGAACGACCCATGTGGTCAAAGGCGATGTCGGGCGGCGCAAGCCCGCGGCGATCGGCGAAAAGATCCAGCTTTGGTACAAGCCCTCCAATCCGCAGCATGCGATGACCATGAAGCTTCCGGCGCGTCTGATGTTCTCTGGAGCCTTTATCGCAGTGGGAACTGCCTGCTGGCTCAAGATTGCCGGACTTGTGGGCAACTGAACTCGCGTGGCCGGGATGTCCGGCCGACCGCATGCCGTGCGCAAACGACCGTCAGCCCTGTTTGCCTCGCCTTCCCTTTGCCGGCTCCTTGCGTCCTGATGAGTCGACGCTTCTGACCTCCTCAATGACACTGGCTGCCGCCACGCCACTCTCCTTGAACTGGGTGATGGAAAGGCTGACGAGCGAACTGGCATCCGCCACCACGCTCAGCAGCTCCTTCTGGCTCGCCGGGTTCCGGATCGCTTCGGCAAAGGCCGCCGAGTAGACCGCCGTCGCGACGGTCATGACATTGCGCATATAGGCCTCGGCGTCCTGTACCGCCATGGCGCCTGCCTGGGATACGGCGAGCGTGGCCATGCCTGTCCCGACCTCGTCGGAGCTGGACAGGACGATCTCATTGACCCACTCCACGGCTTCCTGCATCTGCCTGCTTACAGCTTCCCCGGACGGATCGATCTTCTCCTTCGGTTTGTTCATGTCTTCGCCCCTTTTCCCGCCGGTGCGCAAGGTGCCTCATTATGGGGCGGCTCCAGCCCCGTGACCGCTGTGCCATAGATCTGTATGACGCCCTGATTGGTCGCCGCCTGCGCAGATATCGCCGATCTCTGTTGCGCGGCCGCCATGTTCTGTGCGGCAACGGACATTGCCTGGGAAGTTGCCTCATAAAGGTTCGCAACCGCGATTGCTGGAGCTTCTCCAACGACCTTCAGGTTTCCCTGCGCCGTGGCGTCTGTGATCTGGGAATTGACGGCTTCCGGTTTGCTCATGACTTGGACTCCGATCTTTCAGTATGGGATGCGGCGGCGGTTCCGCCAGGTGTTGCCAGGACCGCTCTCAGTTCCTCCGCGAGATGGTCTGCCGGTAGTGATCCTTTCGCGCTTCCGATGCCCGCGCACCGTGCCCGTTCGACGGCGGTGTCGACCGCTACCTGGTCGTGCTCCAGGCGCGCACGCTGATCCTCAACCTGACGCTCCAGCCATTCCACAAACGTGGCGATATTGTTCACATGGGCCATCCAGAGTGTCCCGGTTCGATCATTCCTGTATCCAATGGTGCGTTATTATCACCATCACCGCAAGGCGGCTGGACGAGGGCGCCAGCGCGCACTAAGAGGGCGGACACCCTTGCACAGGCGCTCCGCCCCATGCCTCTCCAAGAATATGCCGCGTTTGCGCGCGCCAATTTGCGCTTCCTTGCCTTTGGTTTTGTCGTGGCCTTCACGTCCAGCGCCGGGCAGACCTTCTTCATCGGCGTGTTCGGGCCGGAGGTGCGATCGACCTTCGATCTCAGTCATACCGAGTGGGGTTCGATCTACCTAGTGGGCACGCTGGCCAGCGCGCTCGCCCTGACCTGGACGGGAAGCCTGATTGACCGCTTCGATCTGCGTCTGTTCACGGCGTGTGCCATCGGCGGGCTGGCGGTGGCCTGCTGGGTCATGAGCGCAACCGCATCGGTGCTGATGCTGGTGGTGGCAATCTTTCTTTTGCGCCAGATGGGGCAGGGGCTGACGAGCCATGCAGCTTCAACCTCCATGGCCCGCTATTACATCGGCACCCGCGGCAAGGCGCTGGCACTCATGTCCATCGGCTTTACCACCGGGGAGGCACTTCTGCCCGTGCTGGCGGTGACGGCCATCGCCGCATGGGGCTGGCGGGAGAGCTATGCGGGCACGGGCGTCCTGGTTACCTGCATGATCCCGTTCGTGCTGTGGCTTCTGAAAGGGCACGGCGAGCGCCATGCACGACATCTCTACGAAATGGAAAAGGAAAGCGAAGGCAATGAAGCCCTCACCACAAGCCGCACCCGCTGGGACATGCTGCGCGACGGCCGGTTTTACCTTCTGCTGCCTGCGATCTGCGCGCCGTCCTACATCGTCACCGCCATGTTTTTCCACCATCTCACCCTCGCCGAAGCCAAGGGCTGGTCGGCGGCGTGGGTAACGGGCAGCTACTGGGCATTCGGTGCCGGTACCGTGATCTCGCTCCTCGCCTCAGGTCCGCTGATCGACAGGCTGACGGCGGCGCGGATCATGCCGTTTTACCTCCTGCCGCTGGCTGCGGGCCTTCTTTTGCTCGTGCCCGGCTCCGATCCGCTCTGGATGATCCCCTATCTCCTGTTGGGCGGTCTGAATTCTGGGGTCTACTTCGCCGGAATGACGGCGCTGTGGGCGGAGCTCTACGGCGTACGCTACCTCGGGGCCATCAAGTCGACGGCCGGTGCCATCACCGTGTTCGCCTCGGCCCTCGGTCCTGTCACCGTGGGCGTGATGCTTGACAGCGGATATTCCATGGAAGCGGTGTGTCTGGCCTTCGCCGCCTATTGCTTGCTCGCCACGCCGCCGCTGATCCTGGCGTTGCGGCGCCCGGCCCAGGGCGGGCGTGCACCGGCGGCTTAGGCGTTCTGCAAAACATACTTTGTTCTTGAAAAAGAACGATATGGGCGTTAATTAGAACGAACACATGTCAACCCGTTCAGGATGTCCGCCATGCCGAGCCTTCCCAAGGTTTACGTCATTCACGAAAACGCCAGCTGGCTTCCGCCGCTGCGCGAGGCGTTTCAGGTTCTGAACACCCCGTACGAGGAATGGCTGCTGGACCAGGAGACGCTGGACCTGAGTTCGGCCCCGCCCGAGGGCGTGTTCTTCAGCCGGATGAGCGCGTCGAACTACACGCGCGGTCATTTCCATGCAAACCAATCGACCGACATCATCCTGCGCTGGCTGGAAGCCCACGGCTGCCGGGTTATCAACGGCAGCCGCGTGTTGCCTCTGGAGTTCTCCAAGGCCGCCCAGCAGATCCTGCTGGACAAGGCCGGGTTCGTCACGCCGAAGACCGTGGTGGCCGTTGGCCGCGACAAGATCCTCGGCGCGGCGCAAAGCTTAGGCCTGGAACAGTTCATCCTGAAGCCGAACCAGGGTGGCAAGGGCCTCGGCGTTCAGCTCTTCAGTTCCCTCGACGAGCTGCGCGCTGCTTTGGAGAGCGGTGGATTGCCGGAAACGCTGGACGATGTGTGGCTGGTCCAGGAAAAGATCGAAACTGAGGACGAACACATCACCCGCGCCGAATTCGTCGGCGGCAAGTTCCTCTACGCCGTCAACGTTTACTCCGGCGGCAGCTTTGAGCTCTGTCCGGCCGATGCCTGCAATGTCGATTTCACCGACTTCTGCCCCGCCGGCAGAAATGAGACACCCGAGCCAGTAGAGCAGGGCCCGCGCTTTGAAATCTCAGGCTCGCCTGATCTTCAGTTGGCTGAAATGTTGGAGCGCTTCCTGACAACCAACGGCATTGAGGTGGCCGGTATAGAATACATCCGTCGCCCCGACGGCATCCCGGTGATCTACGACATCAATACCAACACCAACTACAACGCAGGCGCTGAGGCAGATGCCGGACTGGACACCGGCGGAATGCAGAAGATCGCGGAGTTCCTGACAGGC
This sequence comes from Pseudomonadota bacterium, assembly GCA_039030315.1. GTDB lineage: Bacteria > Pseudomonadota > Alphaproteobacteria > Rhizobiales > CAJQND01 > JAAEUE01. Next base: position 29,851 of record JBCCEL010000005.1, on the reverse strand, counting down.
GAACTGTCCAACCAGGAGAACGCGCTGGAGGCGGCCTAGCAGGTGGGCCGCATAGTTAACGATTGGACCAGGTGGCCCAAAGATCGACCGCGGTTCGGTTATCCTTGTGAACGCTGAAACCAAGAGTTTGCCCCTTGGAGAGCTGTCCGAGGTTAGCGTGGCTGATTGCTGCGGGGCGGACACTTATGTCCGGACCGCCACTGTTCGGAGATATCCAGCCTGAGCCTGTTTTTGTATCAAAGCACCGCACGGTGCCGAAAACGATGGGGTTCATTGTAAATCTGTCTCGTAAATGGCTTTATTGAGAATCTGTACTCGCCGGCGGTTGTCCGCCGGCGAGTGCGGGTTACTGGCATTACGCAAGTTGTACGTTCGCGGCCTGTTTGCCGCGTCCGCGCTTGTCGTCGGCGATCTCGAAGGTCAGCTTGTCGCCCTCATCGACCGAGGGTACGCCGGCCTGTTCAAGGGCTGTGACGTGAAGGAACACGTCCTTGCCGCCATCGTCAGGTGAGACGAAGCCGAAGCCGCGTGAATGGTTGAAGAATTTAACTGTACCGTTGACTCGCATGTTTTGGGTCCTTTCCCGTATTTGATTGCAAGTGTCGCTTGGAGTGAATCAATCGCGTGAGGGCCGGTCATCTGGCCTCACCTGATCTCACAGATTGTCGGGAAGGGTGGTAACGCCCAACGCCAGAACGGCCCTCATGGAGCTGCTTCGTGTGGGGTATAGATACTCTAATCCGAATGTCTGAGGGTACGCATTTCCAAGTTGCGGCGCACCGATGTCTGATCATGTAGTCAGCGTCGGCGACGTTAGCAAGGATATCCTTTGCCAATCGTTAAGTTAGGCTTCGACCGGGGTTGGAAGCGCCCGAGCCAGCCCATGATACGGGGCTCATTTGCCGCTCGTGCTGTCCGCCGGAGATGTCCCGGTGCTTGCAGCTTCTTGCTCCACGGCTGTCTGCCTGTCGGCAGCTTCCTTCTCGAGACGCAGGGCTTTCAGCTTTGCCGATTTGTCCCGCTGCTCCTGTCTTTCTTTCTCTTTGTCTTTGAGAGCCTGCCGCGCTTTGCGTTGCATTTCCGCAACCCGGTCCTCTCCCTTTTCGGTGGCAGTGAATCGCATTGTTTACTCTCCTTTGAGCTGGCCATGAATCAGAAACCTTTGAGGCATCTGCTGGCCGGGTTTGAGTCCGGCTGTCGCGTTTTGAAGCGAAGGAACTCGAGGCACGTGGGGCCCGGCTAATGGAACGCCGCCGGTTTTGCGTTAGCGCAATCGAAATATGATCTTCAGAAAAGCCGGCCGGATCGGCCCGGCTCTTTCCCAAACAGGAAATGGTGCTGATTAGGCACCACATGGACCCGCATCCAGGCAGAACGTATGGAATGCGGAAAAGTTCGGAGCAATGAAGGGTAAGCCATACGCCAATCCGGCCGCGATTGATAGGACGAACTCGGATGCGGGATGCATAGGCTGAAGGTTCATGGCCAAAGCTGCGGCGGTAGCTTCCAACGCTGCCCGGCTGATGCCTGCAATGTCGACCTCACCGATTTCTGTTCCGTCGGCAGCAACGAGACCCTGGGCCAATAGGGCAAGGCCCCGCTTCGCAATCTCAAACGCCCCGGACCTGGAGCTGGCGGCCAGGTTAGAGGCGGACGCCGGGCCGGACAACGGCGGAATTCGGTAAATCGCAGAGTTCCCGACGGGCGAACTGGCCAACCAGGAAGCCGCGCTGGAGACGGCGTTAGCACTTGCCGGCGCTAAAAACTCAGGGGGCCACGCTCAGGCCTATTGCGCTGTTCACCATCCGGCCCGTGTTCACGGCCTGATAGGTCGGAAACGGGGCGCGTTCGGATGTGTCAATCTCGCGCTTCAGCCACTTCCGCTCCTCCAGCATCCGCAATGAATTGGACAGGGCGCGGTCGGTGATCTTGACCAGGCCGGACTTGAGCGCGGAATAGCGTTGGCGCTCGGCGGTCAGGGCCAGGATGGGCACCGGCCAGCTCCGGCGCAGGATCGCGAATTCGCTTTCGTCCGGAACGGCTCCCACGATCCTGCTGGCGGTTTGCGCTGCGTTTGCGCCGGCTTCTGTCAGGCGGAATTCCGGCCGCAATGGGTGCCCGTGCCCCGGGTTTTTCTCCAGCAGGCCGAGACGGATCAGGTGATCAAGACTTGCGGCAAATGATGTTCGGCTTGCGCTCGTGGCCGCGAGCAAAGGCGCCTGGCGGCCTGACACGCCGGAATGCATCAGTGCCAGAATATTGAGCGCCCAAGCCTTCGATGTGAGGTTGACAATGAAATTTATGTCCATAAAGTATATTTACTATATTTTTGGACAGAAGGGAAACTTTATGCCGGTTGTCGCATTGGAAGAGACCATCACCCTGGCCCTGTCGGTTCGCGACCGGCACGCCAGCGCCAAGTGGTACAGCGAAATGCTCGGCTTCGAACTGCTCTACGATATCGAGGAAGCCGGCTGGTGCGAGCTGCAGACGAAGACCGAAGGCGTGACCCTGGGACTGGGTGAGCAGACCGAGCCCAATCCGGGCAACGCGGTCCCGGTTTTCGGCGTCGCGGACATCGCCACTGCGCGCGCTGCTCTGGAGGCAGAGGGCGTGGCCTTCGACGGCGAAACCGAAACCATCGAAGGCATGGTCAGCCTCGCCACCTTCTACGACCCCGACAGCAATGCCCTCATGCTGGCGCAGGATCTGTCAAAGGAGCAGTAGCGGGCGGGCGGAGCGCTTCTCCGTTGCCGGCTTCGAACTCTGTCCGCCCAATGCTTGCAGCGCGGCTTCTGCCGGCTTCTTCCCCATCGGCGGCAACGAACATTCGGAACGCCAAGTGGAGGGCCCCGCTTCAACATCTCAGGTTCTCCGGATCAGAATCTGGAGGCTTGACCGCAGCGTTTCCACTCCGGCAGCGCCAGAGAAGTCATCGGCGTAGATCACATCCGGCTCAGGCCTTCGTGCCCATGAATCGGCGTTAGGGGCGTTTGAGATGGGTCTGGGGGCGAGGCAGTTGCTTTACCGTCAGACCAGTTGTCGGAGCCGGCGGGCCCTTGCGTCCGACCGTGCGAGCAGGGAGCATTGCGATGGGACGCAAAACGCCATCATAGAAAACGGTGGAGGCGCTAAGAGCGGACCACGTAAACGGAACACTTCGCATGGGTAACAACGTGGCTTGCCGTGGTCCCTAGTATGTAATCCCTGATCTTCGGATTTGCCGAACCCATAACGATCACATCCACATTGCGGGCCTCAGCAAGATTGACGATTTCACGATGAACCGCACCTAAGGGGACAACCGTCTCCAGTTCGACTCCTTCCGCCGGATAGGCTGAGATGAACTTCTGCAGCGCATCGCCCCAAAACGCCTTTGAATCGGTAACCATCAAATTGCGTTCCATCTCCGGTGCCACGGTCGCCACAAGAAGTTTGGCCTCGCGGCGCCGCGCCATCGCAACGGCTTCCTGGTAAGCCGCAGTATTCCATTTCGCGTGGCGCAGGTTGATCGGGCAAAGGATTAGTTTCGTGTCACGGGACATTCTGGCCTTTCTGGTGATCAAGCAAAGAGCCTAATAGTTTGGCACTGGACGCTCAATCTGTGCGGCATGCGGACCCGGCCCAAGCCTGGCTGCCCTCAATTACTATGAGGCGCACATTCATGCGCGTTTTGGCGCACTGCTGAACCTAAGTATGAAGTCTGTTCAGCGGGTCCGGTTGAAATCTGGCACACGTCCAGGGTAGATGTCGCTGAGAACGTACAAATCTCCGATGGCGCGCGAACTGAAGCTTCCGCCTAATCCAGCTCAAACGCGTCCTTGTAATCCTGCTTCAGAGCCGGATCCTGCGCGGCCTTCTCCAGCACGCAATTGCCCACCACCAGGGTCTCGATCTCCGTGCCCATGAAGCAGCGGAAGGCATCTTCTGGGGTGCAGACGATGGGTTCGCCGCGGACGTTGAAGGAGGTGTTGACAAGGACCGGGCAGCCGGTCTTTTCGCCGAACGCCTTGATGAGAGCGTGGTAGCGCGGGTTGGTGCGTGCACTTACGGTCTGGACGCGGGCGGAATAGTCCACGTGGGTGATGGCGGGGATGGAGGAGCGCGGCACGTTGAGCTTCTCGATGCCGAAGAGGGCCTGCTCTTCGGCCGTCATTTCCGTGCGATGCTCTTCCTTAACATCGGCGACTAACAGCATGTAAGGACTCTCCGAATCCAGATCGAACCAGTCGCTGACATGCTCCTCCAGTACCGACGGTGCGAAAGGGCGGAAGCTCTCGCGGTACTTCACCTTGAGATTGAGCATCTTCTGCATTTCCGGCGACCGCGGATCGCCGAGGATGGAGCGGCCGCCGCGGGCCCTCGGCCCGAACTCCATGCGCCCCTGGAACCAGCCGATGCCCTTGCCGGCTGCGAGATCGTCGACGGTGCGGGAGACCACGTCATCCTCGCCCAGCACCTCGAACTTCGCGCCGGCCTCCGTCAGCCGCCGCTCGATCTCGCCTTGAGCAAAGGCCGGCCCGAGATAGGAACCGCTCATGTTATCGAGCCCGCCATTCACCGTCCGCGGCTTGTTGTGATGCTCGTGCCAGGCAGACAGCGCCGCGCCCAGCGCCCCGCCGGCATCGCCCGCCGCCGGCTGGATCCAGATGTTCTCAAAGCAGCCGTCGCGCAGCAGCTTTCCGTTGGCCACGCAGTTCAGCGCCACGCCGCCGGCAAGACAGAGATTCTTCTGTCCGCTTTCCTTCGCGATGTTGCGGCCCATCGTCAGAACGATATCTTCCAGAACGTCCTGGACGGACGCCGCAAGATCCATCTCCCTCTGAGTCAACAGATCTTCAGATGTGCGGGGCGGCCCGTCGAACAACTTGTCGAATTTCGCGTTCGTCATCCTGAGACCGGTGCAGTAGTCAAAGAACTCCATGTTCAGCCTGAAACTGCCGTCAGCTTTGATGTCGATGAGGTTCTCTTTGATCACGCCCGCGAAGCGGGGCTCGCCATAGGGCGCGAGCCCCATGACCTTGTACTCGCCGGAATTGACCTTGAAGCCGGTGTAATAGGTGAAGGCGGAATAGAGCAGGCCGAGGGAATGGGGGAAGTGGATCTCACGCTGCATCTCCAGCCGGTTGCCCGAGCCGATGGCCAGCGACGTCGTCGCCCATTCGCCAACGCCGTCCATGGTCAGCACGGCAGCCCCCTCGAACGGGGAGGGGAAGAAGGCGCTGGCGGCATGGCTCTGGTGGTGCTCGGCGAAGAGCAGCTTTGAGGACCACTCGAAATCCGGAAGGTTCTCTTTCAGCTGCTTGTTGAGCAGCGACTTCTGGAACAGCTTCTCCTTCAGCCAGATCGGCATAGCCATGGCGAAGGACTTGTAGCCGCGCGGCGCGAAGCTGAGATAGGTCTCCAGCAGGCGCTCGAACTTCAGGAACGGCTTGTCATAAAAGGCGATGTGCTCGACCTGGTCGAGCGTTATCCCGGCCTCGCTGAGACAGTACTTTACCGCTTCATGCGGAAAGCCGGCATCGTGCTTCTTCCGCGTAAACCGCTCCTCCTGCGCCGCCGCAACGATCTCGCCGTCGCGCACAAGAGCGGCCGCGCTGTCATGGTAGAAAGCGGAGATGCCGAGGATGTACATGGGCGGGCTCAGCTTGTACCACCGGCACACCCCTTGCCCATTTTCGTCGCACCCGCGAAGGCGGGTGTCCAGGGCAGCGCACATCGCAGTTCGCTGAGGCATCCCTGGATTCCCGCCTTCGCGGGAATGACGAGTGGCGAGGTGGCCAAGTTCATTCGTCCGGACCGCAACCCTAGAAGATCGTGTAGATGAACGGCGCCACCGCGGAGCCTTGCGTCAGCACGATCAGGCCGCCGAACAGCACCATGACGACCACGACAGGCGCCAGCCAGTACTTCTTGCGGGTGCGGAAGTAGGACCAGATCTCGCGGGTAAATTCGAGCACGTCGGGGCTCCTTCGTCTCTAGAATTGGTTTTTCATGTGATCGCCCCCGGCCGGAATGGGCTCGCGGTCGATCCAGTAGGTGTCTTCGTTCCCGTCATCCTTCATGCGCATCGGATCCTTGCCGGAGAGCCGCATGAGAAAGCCAACGGGGGTAATCAGGCCGTAGAACAGGATGCCCATGATCAGCGGGGTCATGATCTTGTGCAAAAGCAGCCCGAACTTGAACCAGAGCTTGTTCAGCGGGCGCAGGATGGACGGAACGAGCAGTCCGGCGGCGCCAAACACGACGGCAATGGCGCTCAGGCCGGGCCACCAGGATCCCCCGCGCCAGACCGAAATCAGCGCGAAGATCGCGAACACCACGCAGAAGGTGGCGCCGAACGAGCGCTCGGACGGCAGGGGCAGCTCTTCGCGGGCGCCATAGGTCTCGTGGGTCGCAGAGGACATGCTTACTCGGTTTGCCTGGGGATCGTGACACCCGGCACCATGCCGGAACGGCGGGATCAATACGCTTGGCCCCCCGAGCTGTCAATTCTCAGGCAACAGCCCGCTTGCAAGCAAATCCCGGGCCAGGCTCTTCGCCATGATGCGATGGGCGAGCGGCTTCATGTGGCTGTCGAAGAGCGTGTAGTGCAGATCCGTCTGGCCGGCATCCCGGGCCTTGAGCAAAGGCGTGAGGATATCGAACACGGGAATCCGGCGTTCAGCGCCGAGTGCGGCCAGTTCCCGGTTGCCGCGCTGGAGGTCGAACTTGAGCTCTGGAAACTGCTTGAGAGCCGCCTCCTGCTTGCTCTTCATCACCTGGATGTCGGCTGGCATCGAGATCATGGCGAACCGGCTTTCGCTCTTCTCCGCTTCGCTCTTAATCTCCTCGATCAGGCGCTGTGTCACGTGCCAGCCATGCGCCCAGAGAGCCTCGTATTCGGCCGCCGTCGGTCTGTCCGAAGCGTCTGAGACCAGAAATTCCGACTGGAACGGGCGCCCGAAAACGATGTTCGGATCATAGTCCTGCGGGCCGCCGAAAGATTTCCAGGCGATCTTGCCACGCTGGTAGAGCGCCGTGTTCTCGTACCAGGGCCGATCCTGCAGCGGACCCTCAAGACGCCATGAATTCTTGCGGAAATAGCGTTCAGCGCCAGCATAATCGAACGTCAAAGTGCCGTCTGCTGCAATATCGGCAACCGGCCGGCGCGGACCGCGGGTCATCTGCCGTCGCAGCTCGGCGGTGTTGTACTGAATGTCGTTCTCGGGCGTGAAGGCCAGGATCCACAGATCAGCGTCCATCTTTGGCGCAAGCCGCCTGATCTGTATCAGTTCCTGGACGGTGCTGTGGGCCGGGCTGCCCGCGTTGACGACCTGGAATATGTTGCTGCCGGATTGTGCGTTCAGTTCGAGCTCGAGGCGCGCGGGCAGGGTCTCCTCATCGCGCAATCCGCTGCCGAACGTATGCGAATCGCCCAGCACCGCGATGCGGAAGCGCCCGGCCTTGTCCCCAGGCTCCGGGCCGCGCAGGCCCAGGCTGTTGGTGGTCACCGGCACGATGAACGCCACCCGCTGCTGGGAGCTGTTGAGGTTGGGGTTGAGCGAAAAGCCCACCTGCCTGTCGGGCCGGTAGAGCTTCGGCCCGCCGATAAACGGGGTCAGGCTGCCATAGTAGTAGATCCGCAGACCGGCCTCGATGATGCCGACACACACGATCACCGAAATGGTCGTGGTCACGATGTTGATCAGGAACGTTCTCATGGAAATCCGGGGGAGGTGCGCGATGTTTGGCCTTTGTTTAGGGGAGGTAAGGGACGGCGAACAGGGCCTAACGTGCCGCAGGCCTTGCCCGCTTCATGGCCCGCCGCTTTTCCTCCCGCGCGCTGGCGGGCCGGAACAGCAATGCGGTGGCAAAGGCAAAGAGAACCAGCGCCGAGACAAGCGCGGCAAGCAGCCCCGCCGCGATAGACCAGCGCGGATCGAAGGCGCCCGCAACCTCCGCTTCGCCGCGTTCAGCGATGAGGGCCCAGCGCTCCCCCTGGAGCTCGAGGGGGGCGTAGGCCGACAATGTGCGCTCTCCGCGGTAATTCGTGATGATGTGCGTACCCGAAAACCCCCCAAGCGCCCGGGTGATCGATTCGGAACGGACCTCCTTCTTCAGGAGGGTTCGCTCCGTTTCGAACCGGGACTGGCTGCGCATCAGTCCGTCGGCCCCGACGACGTAGGTTTCCCCGGATTCGCCGAGCCCCTGATTGAAGTCGAGGATGGCTTCGACGGTTGACGGCCGCATCTGCACCGCCAGAACGCCGACGATCTGGCCATTCCCGTCCGGTATCGCGCTTGCCGCAAAGGCGACTGGGCTGTTGTCCCGAGGCTGGTACGCTTCAAAGTCGGATACGGCGGCACGGCGTCCCCGGAAACGCTTCGCGGCGGAGAACACATAGCCGAGCGCTGAACCCTCCAGCCCGTCTGTGGTGGCGTTTTCGGTGAACTCCGCATTTTTCTTCGCGGAGTAAAGGATATCGCCCTCAAGGGACAGCAGGTAGAGATCCGTATAACCAAAGTGTTGCAGGAACTGCCGCGCCCAAGGCTGCAACTGGCCATGCGCACGGGAGTAGGCGCTGGCGTCGGCGGCGTCCAGCTTGTCGCGGCCACCTGCCGGGTGCGGGTTTTCGTCCACATAGAGTTTGCGGATACGGCTGCTCGCGCCGCTGCCTTCGGCCACCCAGGCGGACCCGAGGCTGAGCATCGCGCGTCTGATGATCGGCGTGCGGCTCATGGCCCGCACGTCCGAGGCGCTCGACTTGAAGTGATCTTCAAGTGCGGTTTTGCGCAGGTCGAGGAACAACTGCAGGCGGGCGTAGGCCTGGTCCAGGATCTCGCTTTGCTGACGCGACTTCACCTCATGCTGGGCGTAGAAACCGGCCGCCGCGGAGACTGCGAGAATAAGGAGGAACGGGACGAGCCGGCTCATGGCTTGTTGCCTCCACCGCGCTTGCGTGTCGTGCGGCGCTGGGGCTGTGTTGCTGCTTCGGCAGCGACCTGCTGGCGCAGCAGCTGGGTTTCCCTGTCCCGGATCGCGTCCTCCACCGCATCATAGGTGAAGTGGAAGAGATCGAACTGTTCCGCGCTGATGTGCCCGTTTCGGGTGGCGGCGACAATGCGTGGAACGAAATCGGAAAGCTCCTCGTCGCACTGGTCGATGGTTTCAAGAGAACCGGCGTGGCGTGCCTTCTCAGCCAGTGCCATCAGCTCGCCGTTATAGCGGTCCATTTCGCGTTTGCGCCGGAGGCTGGCCAGCTGCATCAGGATGGATCCCAGAACGACGATGATCGAAACAATCAGGGCGATCGGTTCGGCATTCTCCTGGAGGAAGGACGGCTGGTTCCGGTCGTAGAACTGCCGGGCGCCCGCATGCAGGGGAACGAACGTGCCTGCCGAACGTGCGGGTTCCGAGACCGACCCGGCCAGCGGCTCATAGGTGACAAGTTCCCTGCGTCTTTCAAACAGTATCGATGTGAGTGCGAACACAACGTTTTCAGGAACATCGTCCCGGACGGCCAGCAGGAGCTTGACTGCCACGGTTGGGAGGTCTTCGGCGGGGACCGGAGGCCGGCCCCGATAGGCGCCAAGAGGAATCGTGCCCGCCTGAAGCGCAGGCTGTCGCTGCTGCAGGGCCTTTGCCTGGGAGATCGGCAGAACCCGCCCGTTGACTGCGTCGATCAGCTCGAAGAGGCCGGGATCGCCGGTCGGCCGGACCCGGAAAAGCGCATCAACGTCGCCGTTCAGGAACACCCAGGATATCGTCTTGTCGGTGCCTGACACGGTCTGGATGTCGGCGGGTCTGAGGCCGTAGTGTCCGGCCAGGAACCAGAACGCCTTGAACTCCCCGCTTTCCTCCGGCGGCAGGGCCAACCGTTTGCCTGCCAGATCCCCGAGTGACCGGATGCCGCTTTCCGGTCGTACGATGAGCTGAAAGGTGTCCGGAAAGAGTTCCGCCACCATCCTTGTATCGGCCGATGTGGCCTGATCTGCTTGCGTCGTTGCCAGCTGCACCGAGCCCCGGCCAAGCAGCTGCGCGTTCTCAAGAGAGCCCCGCGTTTCATAGACATCCATCACGATTTCAGGCGCATGGCGCCGCGCAACTTCCTGGAGCGCGCTCATGAGCTTGAAGGCCTGGCCGTTCCTGGGGCCGGCGGCGATGGCAATGTGGTAGGTCCGCGCGCTCTCGTAGGCCCAGAAGCCGCCAAGCCCAACAGCCAGAAGCACGAAGACAAGCGCTATCGGCTTTTGCACGCTCATGACGGTTCCCGGCATGCCTCCCTGGCTTTCGACACTGAATTTTGGAAACTTGACGTTGGACTGGCGGGGTTGAGACGCCTTACAAACCCGCCGCGGAGCTAAAGCACAGATTACCCCGCGGGCAAAGCCTCAGCGAACATCCGCCGCATCCGTTCGCGGCTTGATGGTGCGCTGCCCCAAGTCTATAAGGCGCCCCGAACGACATCCCTCCTCAAACAATTCCCCTCAAGGAACAGACATGGCACTAGAGCGCACTTTCTCCATCATCAAACCCGACGCGACCAAGCGGAACCTGACCGGCAAGATCGTCGACCGCCTGGAAAGCGCCGGACTCCGCGTCATCGCCTCCAAGCGCATCCACATGAGCAAGGAGCAGGCCGAGGGCTTCTACGCAGTCCACAAGGAACGCCCGTTTTACAACGATCTGGTGGCATTCATGACCTCCGGGCCCGTAGTTGTCCAGGTCCTGGAAGGGGACAACGCCATCGCCAGGAATCGCGAGGTTATGGGCGCCACGAACCCGGCAGAAGCTGATGAAGGCACCATCCGCAAGGACTTTGCGGAGAATATCGAGGCAAATTCCGTCCACGGATCAGATGGCCCCGACACAGCGGCGACGGAAATCAGATTCTTCTTTGAAGACAATGAGATAGTTGGATAAGCATTGCTCTTACGGTTTCCAGAAAGGAGCGGGCAGGGCCCGCTCCTTTTTCGTTTGTGCCCTTTTTGGTGTGGTGCCTGCGCAACACTCAGCGGAAAACCGCCTCTCACATGTCCAAACAGCTGGTGTTCGGCGCCGGGACTCAGTTAACTCCGGGTTAACTAATATTTGGCGGTCGGGGTGCTGCGCCGTAGAGGTCACGGGCAGGAAGCGGGACAGGCCCCCGAAAATGGGAGCGATAAAATGAAACTGCTGCGTCTCACAATTGCGTTGGTGTTCGGAACTCTTTTCTCAATTTCCGCGAACGCGGCAGGCGAGCCTCCGCGGTTTGACGGTCCTTATGCGGGCCTGGTGAGCGGCTATGGCTTCACAGACCCGGATTTTACCTACAACGGCACACCGTTTGATCTGGACATGCAAGGCCCGCTCGCCGGCATCACGGCCGGTAACAACTGGAACCTCGGCAGCTTCGTTCTGGGCGTGGAAGCCGATGCGCAGGTGCTCGGTCTCAGCGAACGGACATCTTGCGGCGGGTTCTGCAATGTGGCTGCCGATGTTGATGCGCTGGTCACCGCCCGGATGCGTGCCGGCTGGCTGCTGGGCAGCGAAAACCAGTTCATGGTCTATGCCACTGGCGGTGTTGGCTTCGTCTGGTTCGACACGGTGAATATCGGTGGTGCCGCTCCGACCGAAACCCAGTGGAACGAGACGACTTACGTTGTGGGCGGCGGCTTCGAAGGCTACGTGATGGACACCGACTGGATCTCGACCAAGCTCGAGTACCTCTATGTCGGCGCTAACAGCAACCGCAACTTCCTGATCAATACAGGCGACTCGGGCCGGATCGGATTTGACGGTATCCACCTCATCCGCTGGGGCTGGAACATCCATCTGAACTAGCCCCGCACGCTAGACAGAACCAAGCGATGACGGGCCCTGCGGGGCCCGTTTTCGTTGGCAGGTCCGGCCACGCCTGCTCAAGCCCCGGGGTTGCCGGCCAGGCAGAGCCGGCCGATGATTTCGCGGAACCCGCGTTTCGCTCCAGGGATTGCTGAAGTTGTCCCTTTGAGCCGCACACGGGGCAGTCAATTTGACAACACATGGGTGTCGTGTTGCATTGAAAACGGCACCATTTGGGGGCTTGGCCGCAATCTGAGACGCAGGACATGACAACACACGTGCCATTCGGGCTTTGGAGAATCGGTGTGGCTGGTTCGTCCATGAACATGCCTAACTTCGTCAGGCCGCTGTGTCGGGAGATTGGTGCAAGGCTCGCTCGCATGAGCACCGTCCAGATTGTTCATGGCGGGCTGAAGAAGCGGCCGCGGAGCAGGTCTTTCTCGGTTGATTGGCACGTCATACAGGGAGCGAAGACCGTCCTAAAGGATGACACGGCCGATCGAATTGAGACAATCCTCGCCTCTTACGAACTCGTCAATTCGGCTTCGGAAGAGGCTGCACCGGACCCGGCCAAGCCGGGGTCGCCAAAAGCTGAATCTTTTGTCGAAGGCACGCTAAAGCACCTCGGCGGCCGTACGAGAGAAGCGCGCCGGTTCGGATTTGTCAGATCGCTGGATGCCTTGATTGCAATCGGGGGTCGGACCGGCACGCGCCAGCAGTTGACATTGGCACACGCGTTGGATCTGCCAGTTATATCGGTGCCATGCGTTGCCGGCTCGTCTCAGCGCTTCTGGAAAAATCATCGGGATGAACTGATCGAGCGGCTGAAGGTGAACCCATCGGAGGCAAGAGAATGGGAGGAGTGGCCTGAAGAACTACCACGCCCCGGAGAACTGGCTGGCCGGCTCGTTGGCACACTCGCAGCTTGCCTCAAAAAGCGGGCATTCGTGATCATGCCGTTCGATGAGCAATATGACACTCTCTACGAGCTGGTGATCGAACGTGGGCTGGCCGGGATTGGTCATGAAGTGATCCGCACGGACCGGAGCGGAAAACCCGGAGACGCAATCCAGCACATTGAAGTTGGCATCCGGTCTGCGGACTACTGCGTGGTCGTGCTTGACGGTTATCGGCCCAATGTCTTGTACGAAATGGGTTACGCGCAGGCGTTGAACAAGGACATGGTCATTCTGCACAGTACGGGGGCGAATCCCGAAGAACAGATACCCGTACCTTTTGACATTTCCACACAACAGCGGATCAACTACGCACGGCCAGATTCCGCGACACTGGAGCAGCTGCTCAGGGCTGCGAAGTCGATAACACAATCAAGCACTCCGCAGATCTGAACTCTACCCGGTGTTTACACGCCGAGCTCAATATCTGACCCGCCGCACCGGGATGTTTTTGCCCTCAGGTAAGGGCATCCGGACTTCGGTTGAGCACTACATCCCGTCCTTGGCGTTGCCGGCCGTGTCCAATGCCGCCCGGCTCAACCTTTGGCGCGGTCTCCAAGAATCAGTCTGCGTACGGAAAATCGCAGCAAATCCTGAACGGGAACCAGGCAGTCACTATCCCCTGAGCCGCTCATTCTTCGGATCATAGGCTGGCTGTTCGATGACGCTGGCCTTGCGGCGATCGCCCATGATTTCGATCTCGAACGATGAGCCGGGCTCGATATATTTCGGATCCACATAGGCAAAGGCAAGGGACTTGCCGATCGCATGGCCATACCCGCCGGACGTTGTGAGGCCGATCACCTTGTCGCCGTCAAAGATCGGGTCGTTGCCGCCGGCATCGACGTCGTCCGCATCCACCTCGCAATAGACCAGCTGGATGCGGGGCCCACGCTGGTGCGCGACGGCGGACGCGGTCTGGCCGCGGAATTCCGTCTCCTTTTCAGGCCGAATGAAGCGGGCCATGTCGCCCTCGTACATGTCGATCTCGGTGGTGAGTTCGGAGCCCATTCCGCGATAGGCCTTCTCCAGCCTCAGAGAGTTCATGGCATACGAACCGAACAGCCGAATATCATACTCGGCGCCGGCCTCCATGATCGCATCGAACAGCTTCGGCATGTCATCCATGGGGCAATGGAGCTCCCAGCCGAGTTCGCCCACGTATGAGACACGGAGCGCCCGGATGTCGTCCACGCCCGCAGCGGAAATCGTCTGCGCCGTCAGCCAGCGGAAGCTGGCATTGGTGAGATCAGTGTCCGTAAGCTTCGCCAGCAGGTCACGGGCATTCGGGCCGGACAGCACCAGCGTGCCGCGGGACATGGTGACATTCTCGATGGTCACGTCCTCATCGTCCGCCACCGCATTTTTGATCTGCCAGAAATCGATCTCCTCGGCCGTGGCACCGGAAAGCACGTAGAAATGGTCATCCGCCATCCGCGTGATGGTCATTTCGCTTTCGATGAAGCCGCCGTCGGTCAGCACGTGCGCCAGCGCAACGCCGCCGGTCTTTTGCGGCATCTTGTTGGCGATCAATCGGTCCAGCACCCGTTCGGCATCCGCGCCCCTGACATCGTACTTGGCGAAAGTGGAGAGATCCATCAGGCCGACCCGCTCGCGCACGGCCTTGCACTCCTCTGCCACCGTGTCCCACCAGTTGGAGCGGCGGAAGGAGTACTTCTCTCCCTCTCCGGACTTGTCGAACCAGCGCGCCCGTTCCCAGCCCTGGACGATCTGGAACTGGGCGCCGTGCTCTCCAAGCTTGTCGTAGAGCGAAGAGACCCGGACCGGACGTCCCGCCTCGTGCTGCTCGCCATGGGCAAGGCAGGTGTACATGTTCTGGTAGTCGTGGATGGAGGTGGTCTTGGCGTAGTCGAGCGTCGCCCAGTCACCAAAGCGGCGCGGATCGAACTCCGCCATGTTGATCTCGGCCTGGCCGTGCACCATCCACTGGGCAAGATACTTGCCCGCACCGCCACCCTGACAGATGCCGATGGATGCGCCATTGGCCATCCAGTACCCCCGCGGACCGGCAGCCGGCCCGAGCAGGAAGTTGGAATCTGGCGTATGCGTGATCGCCCCGGAGATCACCGATTTCAGACCCGCCTCGGCAAACATGGGAAGACGCTCGGTGGCCTTCTCCAGCCACGGGAACAGGCGCTCTTCCTCCGGCGCGATGAGCTCGTTCTCGAAGTCCCAGGAAATGCCGTCGTCGAAGCAGGTGTGGGCCCCGGACGTCTCGTACGGACCGATCAGGATGCCGTCCGTCTCCTCGCGCAGGTAGCAGTTGGAGTAGGGGTCGCGCACGACGGGGAGTTCTTCCTTCATGTCGATCAGAGCTTGCACCGGTTCGGTGATGAAATAGTGGTGCAGCATGTTGGCGATCGGCACGTTGTGGCCGGTCCACGAGCCGACAATGTCGGCATAGGAGCCGCAGGCATTGACCACGTGCTCGGCAATGATGGTGCCGTGATCGGTGATCACCTCCCACTGGCCGTCCGCGCGGTGCTTGATGTCCGTGCAGCGCGTCCGCCGGTAGATCTCCGCGCCCTTCTGTCGCGCGCCTGCGGCCATGGCCATGGTGACGTCAGCGGGGGCCACATGGCCGTCGGTGTAGGTGATGAAGCCGGCCTTGACCCCGAAGACCTCCAGGTAGGGATGATGCTTCTTGACCTCGTTGGGGCCGACAACATCGCAGTCGAAGCCCACGATCTTGCCTATCCCGGCGACGTGCTTGAACCAGTCGACCTCATTGTCGGTCAGCGCCAGGCGAACACCGCCGCAGCCATGCCATGACACCGAGTGCCCGGTCAGTTCCTCAAGCTTGGGATACAGCTGTGTGCCTACATGGTGAATCTTGGCAAGGTTCAGCGAGCCCGTGAAGTTCGGGCACTGGCCCGCGGCATGCCAGGTGGAGCCTGATGTCAGCTCACCCTTTTCCACCAGGACGATGTCCTCGCCCCAGCCCTCTTCGGCCAGATAATACAGCAGCCCGCAGCCCATAACGCCGCCGCCAACGACACACACACGCGCGTGGGATTTCATCACCCTAACTCCCGCTCATGAGATTGGAGGAAATTGCCGCGCACAATCGTTCAGATGGCCCTCACACTCAAGAGCCAGTTTGTCACCTGCGATGAACTCAGTTGACGCCGGAGCCACCGGAGGTTCCGCCATTTCTGCCCTGGCCGGCGCCGCCAGCACTGCCTCCTCCACCAGTGCCGCCGCCACCGTTCGAACCTCCACCGTCTATGGCGTCGAAGCCCCGTCCACCGCTCGGTGCAGTCGGTCCCGTCAGCGGGTTAACACCCAGACTGCCAGTGCAGTTGCGCACGACGGCTGCCGAGCCACGCATCTGGGGCTTGAGCTGTTGCTGGTCGACCAGGAAGGGAACTGCGGCCTGTGCACCGACGCCGCCCAGCAGGTTGGGGTCGGGCCGGGCCGCCTGGTTCATCCGCCCGCTGGGATCGATGCGAACGCTCTCGCACGGATTATCGAGCTGGATGCAGCCGCCGCCATGATTGCAGACCTCGACCTGGCCGTTCAGCAGAACGATGACCGAGGAGCCGTCCGCGTCAATGTACCCGTCGAACAGTGTCCCGCGCACACCCACCGTCGATGTCGGCGTCTTGATCGAATAGGAACGGCTGCCGGCCTTGCCGCTGGCAAAGCGGAAGGCACCGCGCACGGCGTTGAGCACGATCTGATTCCCGCTCGTGCCGCCGGAATAAACGAACTTGTCCAGATAGACGGCGGCGTTCGGACCTACTGCCAACCTGGTCTGGTCGTTGAACAGTAGCTCTGCGGAAGCGCCGGCCCGCGAGCGGATCCGCTCGCCCATGTGAACCGCGTTGCCGTTCGCAAGAACGGCTTCCTGGCCCTTGCCGAGCCTTGCGGTGACAATGTTGACGATGGTTTCCGCCTGGCCGATGCGTTCGGCCGCAAGCCCGGGACCGGCGAGGGCACACACTACGCCCGTCACCAGGAAAGCGTTCGCCCAACGCCTCACAAAGCCTGTTTGCATGGCCGCGACTATAGCGCCATCGGACAAACTTGAAAACTGCTGGACTGCCGGCATCGTTGCGGGCCAATTTCCCCGGTGTGAGACAGATGACGGGATGAATGAGAGATGATCGAGAGTGCGGAGAACGGGCGGCCTTTCTGGCAGTGGAGCGCGACGGAGCTTGCGGAGGCCACGTCGAAAGGCGAGATCAGCTGCCTTGAGGTGATGCAGGATGTGGTCGCCCGGATGCGTGCCACGAACGGCCATCTGAACGCCGTGGTCGACGATCTCGGCGATGCTGCGCTGGAACAGGCAGAGGCTCAGGACAAGTCCGGGGCATCAAATGATCTTCCGCTTTTCGGCGTCCCTGTCACGATCAAGGAAAACATCGACCAGGAAGGCCGGGCCACGCCGAACGGTGTAACCGCATTCAAGGATCTCATCGCGCCGGGCGATTCGCCTGTAGTGACCAATTTCAGGAATGCAGGGGCCATCCCGATCGGCCGCACCAACACGCCGGAGTTCTCCTTCCGCGCCACCACAGTCAACGAATTGCACGGCCGCACCTATAGCCCGTGGAACGATACAGCCACCGCGGGCGGCTCGTCCGGCGGTGCGGCCGCAGCGGTGATGATGGGGTACGGCCCCCTGGCCCATGGCAACGACATCGGCGGCTCTTTGCGCTTTCCCGCCTATTGCTGCGGGGCGGCAACCGTGAAACCGGGGCTTGGCCGCGTTCCCGCCTACAACCCGTCTGCGCCGGCCGAACGAGGGCCCTTGGCGCAAGTAATGTCGGTTCAGGGCGTGATCGCGCGCGAGGTGAAGGACGTCCGCCTCGCCATGAAGTCGCTCATCGCGCACGATCCGCGCGATCCCTGGCAGGTTCCCATGCCCTTTGACGGGCCAGCAATCGAAGGGCCGATCAAGCTCGGCTACACCCGGGAGACCTATGGCTGCGAAATGCACCCGGCCGTGCGCGAGGCAATGGTCGCGGCCCGTGAGGCGCTGCGCATGGCAGGCTACGATGTGCAGGAGATCGAGATCCCGGATGTTAAGGCCTGCGGCGAGATTGGCTTCCGCGCGCTGATGGGCGAGGTGAAGAGCTTCTTCGAGAAGGATATCCGCGCCCACGGCAGCGAGGACATCAACCGGATCTTCGATCAGTATTTCGCCATGTTCCCGCCGCTGGAAGGTGACGATCTCCTCCAGGCGATGGCCGAGCGCAACCGTTTCATCCGCGAGTGGACGGTTCTCCTGTCCGAATTTCCCCTGGTGCTCACGCCGTTCATGCTGACCCCGTGCTTCACCTGGAACAGGGATGCGGAAGGCGAGGAGGGCGTGCGCGAGGTGCTCGGCAATGCATTCTACAGTTATTCCATGAACTTCATGGGGCTCCCCGCCGGCAATGTTCCGGCGAACTACAATGACGGCCAGCCAATCGGTGTCCAGATCGTCGGGCCCCGGTTCCGCGAGGACCTCATCCTGGACGCGTGCGAGGTAATCGAGAACAGCGTCGGTATCATGGCCCATCACCTCTGGGCGCAGGAAGAGAAGAGGGCCTGATGCGGCACAAGGGCAAACTCGTTCTGATCACCGGCAGCACACGCGGCATTGGCCTTGCCACCGCCAGGCGTTTTGCGCAGGAGGGGGCCTATGTCGTGCTCCATGGGCGCACGGACAGCGAGGTTGCCGAGCAGGCGCTGGCCGAAGTCAAGGAGCTGGGCGCGGAGGCGAGCTTCGTGGCTGCTGATCTATCGAAGGCGGAGGCGGGCGGTAATCTGGCCGATCATGTCGCCCGGACCATCGGCACCATCGACATTGCGATCTGGAACGCCAGCTTGAACATGCGCAAACCGTTCCTGGACTACGAGCCGGAAGAGTTCGAGCCGATTTACGCGATGAACTTCGGCGGTTTCGCCCACTTCGCCCATGCCGTGCTGCCTCAGATGCGTTATTCGCTCTGGGGCCGGGTCATGGCGACGCTGTCGTCAGCGCCGTACCTCTATGACAGCGGGTTCAATCTCAGCGGTGCGTCGAAGGCGGGGGTCATCTCCCTCATCAAGCATATCGCCGCCGAGTTCGCGCGGGACGGAGTGACCTGTAATGGTGTAGCTCCCGGATTGACGCGCACGGAAACCGCCGAAGCTTTTGGCCTGACAGAGCGGGACGTGATCAACGAAGCAATTCCGGCCCGCCGCATTGCCGAGCCCGAAGAAATCGCCGGCGCATTCTCCTACCTGGCATCGGAGGAGGCAGGGTACATCACCGGGCAGATCCTGCACGTGAACGGCGGGCGCTACATGTAGAGCGCTGGTCAGGCGGCGGCAGGTAATTCCACCGTCAGGCCATCCAGCTCAGGCGAATAGATGATCTGGCAGGACAGGCGGGAGGTCTCGTAGACCAGCGGCAGTTCGTCCAGCATGCCCTCTTCATCGCCCCTGGCCGGATGGAGTCGGCCGCTCCACTCCTCGTCCACGCGCACATGACATGTCGCGCAGGCGCATGCCCCGCCGCACAGAGCCTCAATGGCAAAGCCATGCTCGCGGATGATCTCCATGACGCGCCAGCCTTCCACGGCCTCAACTTCGTGCGTGCTTCCGTCCCGGTCCTTGACTCGGATCTTGCCCATTTGTCCGTTCACCATCTGCCGTATTGTTCGTATTAACGTACGATTGTTCTATAAAAAGAACGATATGGTGTCAAACGGCAATCCTCCAGGCTCCTCGTGGTTCGAACTCGACATTTGAGGCCCATCACCGTCACACCCGCGAAGGCGGGTGTCCAGGCGGCAAGCGAATGTATTGATTGATAAATCCCTGGTTTCCCGCCTTCGCGGGAATGACTTTGAAAGGAGGTTCTCGCAATCTCCTCTTTATCAACTGTACCACTAGTCCTGTCCCAGCTTCTCCAGCTCCTCAAGCTTCTTGCGGGCAAACTCCACGTAGATGCTGTCCGGATTGGCCTTGATGAACGCGGTGAGGCCATCTTTTGTAGGCCGGGCCAGAAGTTCGAGCCAGGCGGTGATGTCCGAAACCTCGTCCTGGCGCGTGAAAACATACGGCTTTTCAGGCCCTCCGAAGAATGCGGGATACTGCCGGTGCTGGCTTTCGTAAAAGGTCGAGATGGCCACCTTGTTCAGCAAATCGCGCGCTGACCGGCCGGGTTTCTGGAGAAACAGCTTGAAATTCCGGGGGAAAAGGTGCGTGCGCGAGATCGGCCGCAAGCCTGTGTATCCGCCCCAAGGCGCGACGCTGGTGATGACACCGATCGTATCCTTCGGCACGGACGCAGGCTGAGAGAGGAAAGGGCTGTAGTCCGGTGACAGGTCGAGACCTAGCTGGGATCCTGCATCCTCGGGCGCATCGATGATGACCAGCCGCAGATCGTCGGCCTGTGGCGTCTCAAGCAGCGAACGGACCGAAACCGCCCGCTCCACCGGCCGGGCCGCCGCGAGATCAGTTGGCAGGACCCCGCCGCCGTCATCAGTATGCCCGAGCGCGTAGGCGGAGACGTAGATGATGGCTGCCTCGGCGCCTTGAGAATCCTTGAAGATCTCAGCCAGAGCCCGGGCGAACTCTTCCGCATTCAGATTTTCGTACTTCTGGACGGCAAAGCCGAGCGGCCGCAGCGCTGCCGCGATGTCCTTGCCATGGCTCTTGCGGACCACCTCCCGGGCCTCCACCAAATACCTGGTCTGCTCAATCAGGTAGGCGAGCCGCGCACCCTCGGCCAGCGCCGCCGAGAAGATCCCGGAACCCAGGAGCAGAACGATCGGCAACCACATCCTGCGCAGCATATCAGAATCGCCTCGCATCAAAGCCTGAGACGTCGAAGTTCGGCATCCGTCCGGCGGTGAAGTCCGCGATGATGCGCCCGGTGATGCCGCTGAGGGTGAGGCCGAGGTGATGGTGTCCGAAGGCGAGCAGGATCCGGTCCGATGCCGGAGAGCGGCTGATCACCGGCAGGGAATCCGGCAATGTCGGTCGGAAGCCGAGCCATTCTTCCTGAGGCTCGCCCAGGCCGTCGAACATCTCTCTGGCCATGCCCTTCAGAAAGCCGATCCGGGCCGGATTGAGGGGCTTCTTCAGGCCGGCGATCTCCACCGTGCCGGCAAAGCGCAGTCCCCCGTTCATCGGGGTGGCGTTGAAGCCGCCTTCCTGCCAGCCGACGACACGCGAGATCCGGTCCTGTTGTCCGCGGTACACAACGTGATAGCCGCGCTCGGTGTCGAGCGGCAGTCTTTCAGCTCCCGATCCTTTGATCGATTTGGAGTGTGCGCCGGCAGCGACGACCAGCATATTGCAGGTCAGCTTCTCACCGCCGCGCGTGGTGATTGTGACCTTGTCGGTGCCGGGCGAAACTCGTTCCACCTCCTTCTGACGCCAGCTACCGCCCTGCGAGAGGAAATGCCTGAAGAGTCGCTCGGTCAGGGCCTTCGAATCCCGCACATGCCGGGAATCGAGGAAGTGATAGCCCTTGTGAAACGTCTTGTTCAGCTCCGGCTCCATCTCAAGGATCTCGCCACCCGACAGGGTTTCGAACCGCACGCCGTACTTCTCGCGCATCTGCCGGGCATAGGCGGATTTCTCGTAGGCCGCTTCGGTCGAGTAGCAGTAGAGCGCGCCGATCGATGCGATCAGATCGTCGGCGCTGGCCTCCTTGATGAGCGGATTGAGACCGGCATCGGAATGCTCCTGGAGCGTTCCCATCGCGTTGGAGATATGGTCAACCCTCTCCTGGCGGCAGTTGCGCAGGAAGGACAGCATCCAGGGCAGATGGGTGAGGGCATAGCCCCAGTCCACGGTCAGCGCGCTGGACTTGGAAAAGAGAAGCTGCGGGAGCGAACGCACCAGGTTCGGATGATTGATCGGCGCAATGCCGAACGGCGCGATCGTTCCGGCATTGCCGTAGGACGTCCCGGTGCCGGCGGGGTTCCGGTCCAGCACGGCCACGCGTTTCCCGGTGCGCTGGATCCAGGACGCGCAGCACACGCCCACCATGCCGGCGCCGATTACCGCGACATCGAAATGTTCCTCAGCCATGGGCGATTGCTCTCACACACGCGCTAGCGACGCAAGTCCACTCAGGCTTCATAGGACTTGAGCTTCTCCTCCAGTGCGGCGACCCGTTCGGTCAGTTTCCGGACGACCTGGGCAACAGTCTGCTCGCTGAACTTCTGGGGGATGCGCTGCTGGCAGTTCACATCCCAGGTTTCGACCGAGAACACGACCGCCCGGGTGATGCGGGCAGGATCGTCTTCCTCGCTCAAGGTTCGGCTGATCAGATCCGTATCGGCCTCTTCAAAACGAGCACGGCCCCACAACTTGATGCGCTGGCGCATCTCGTAATCCATCAGAAAGATGAAAGCCTGATCGTTTTCTGAGAGGTTGCCAGCTGTGATGAACTGCTTGTTGCCGGGCTGATCGGGGAAGGCGAGTGTGTGCGGATCGATAACCTTCAGGAATCCAGGCACTCCGCCGCGATGTTGGATGTAGGGACGGCCGTCAGCGCTCGCGGTTCCGAGGTAGAACGAATCCCGCATGGCGATGAACTTTGCCAGTTCGCCTGTTATCTCCATACCCCAGGGCCGCCGCGCTGTGGTGGCGACATTGTGCTCGCGCACGCCGTACTTTTCTTGCGCGGCCACAACCGCATCCGTGAAGGCAATCTCCGAACCGTGGTCCATGGTCAATATCCTTGTCGGGCCCGCGCCCGGTCGGTTAGGTATTTGCCGGGAAACGTCCACGGTACCGGAGGGTTTGTCCAGTGCCGCAAACAACAAGAACCGGGCAGGGGAGGAGTTTTGATGACCGAAAGCATGAAGGAAATGCGTCTCTACGACCAGGTGGACCGCATTCTCAACGAATTGCGTGACCAGGGGATAGATGATGACGCGCCACTTAGCGTCGAGGATCTGACCCCCTATGACCAGTACCACTACCATGGCACCGAGGCCGTCGATCACGCTGCCAGTATGATGGGCGCAACACCCTCAAGCGAGGTGCTGGAGATTGGCTCGGGGATTGGCGGACCCTCCCGCTATCTCGCTCACAGCGCAGGCAGTCAGGTCACGGCGCTCGAACTGCAGCCGGATCTCAATGATCTGGCAGCCAGCCTGACGGAGCGCTGCGGTTTGTCCGGGCGCGTCAGCCACTTCTGCGGGAACTTTCTCGATCAGCCGTTTGGCGGGCGCACGTTCGATGCCATCATGTCGTTCCTGGTGTTCCTCCATATACCTGACCGCAAACGCCTGTTTTCCCTCTGCCACGCCGCCCTGAAGCCCGGCGCCAGCATGGTGATCGAGGACTTCACCAAGCTGAAGGAACCTACGCCCGAAGAGGCCGAAGCACTCCGGGTCAAGGTGCAGTGCAGCTATGTTCCGGACCCGCAGACATACCAGTCGCAACTGGAGGAGGCCGGGTTCGAAGTGGTGTCGTTTGAGGACATGTCCGTCTCCTGGACGGCATTCACGTCGGAACGCCTCGCTGCATTCCGTGGCCGACGCGAGCACAATCTGCGGGTGAACGGCGAAGATCTCACCAACGGCCTGGAGGATTTCTACGCCACGGCGGCAGGGCTCTACGGCGCCGGCACGATCGGCGGGGCCCGTATTCACGCACGCAGGGCCTGATCCCATGCCGGAACTTCGCGTCCTGGGCGGCAAGCTTGTCTATGACGAGCACGGGGCTGGCGAACCTCCCGTCGTCTTCGTGCATGGATTTTCCTGCAGCGTCTCGGACTGGCGCCACCAGATCGATGCCCTCTCCGGCGAGGTGCGCTGCATCGCCGTGGACCAGACCGGTCACGGCCGCAGCGGCCCGTCAGCGCGGGCGCTCAGTATGGAGAACCTGGCGGCCGATGTAGCCGAGCTGCTTGACCATCTCGATCTCAGTCAGGCGGTCCTTGTCGGCCACAGCATGGGGACGCGTGTCGTCATTCAGGCAGCTCTGGATGCCCGTGCCCGCGTCGGCGGCATCGTTCTTGTGGACGGCAGCTCAGTGCCCGCCGATCCGGAACTCATTCGCAAAACTGTGTCAGAGGCGATTGCGGAGAAAGGCTACGAAGCCTGGTCGGACAACTTGATGACGTCGCTCCTCATCGACACTGCTTCGAGGGAAGACCAGGAGATGATCGTCAGCCGCGCCCGCCGCCTCGATCCGAGAAACGCCATCGACATGTTCGCCGGCATGATGAGCTGGGATCTCAACGAGTTTCCGCTCCGGCACAAGGAGCTGAGATGCCCCGTTGCCGTTCTGCAAAGCACCTCGGTGATCAAGGGCGAGGGCTGGGAGAGGAAGCTGATCGACGAGGCGCCCGATTCCCTCTGGCTGGATGCGTGGAGGGAGCGGCCCAACGCCTGCATCGAAACCTATCCGGCGACCGGTCATTTTCCCATGCTGGAACGCCCGGCGGCGGTAAGCCAGGCGATCCGGGAACTGATCAAGCGAATCTGATCTCGGCCCGCCTTGCCCGTGCCATCAGTCGGCCTATACTGAGCCTCCCGCGCATGTCGAACGAGGCCAATCATGCTGCATGCCGCCCGTCTTTTTGCCGCCCTGTTCTTCGCAGTCCTCTGGAGCGCTGGCAGCGCCCACGCCGTCGGCAACCGCTGCCTTGCCATTGCCGATGCCGGTCCCCCGGTGCACTACGCGGCACTGAAGGACAACGAGGTCAGCCTTACATTCGTGGGTCACTCCACCTTCCTGATCGAAAGCCCGCAAGGGGTGAAGATCGCGACCGACTATGCGGGCAATGCGGGTGCTGGCGTCATTCCCGACGTGGTCACCATGAACCACGCCCACGAGACCCATTACACGGACTCCCCCGACCCCAGGATCAAGCATGTGTTGCGCGGCTGGAACCCCGAAGCCACAGGCCAGCCGGACGATCCGCCCGCCCAGCACAATCTCAGCCTCAGGGATGTGCACATCCGCAACGTGCCCACCGATATTCGCCACTGGTCCGGCGCGAAGGAAGTGTTCGGCAACTCCATCTTCATTTTCGAGGTCTCAGGCCTCTGCATCGCCCATCTCGGCCATCTGCACCATCAGCTCACCGCCCAGCATCTCGGCTGGATCGGCTATGTCGATGTTCTTCTCGTACCGGTGGATGGAACCTTCACCATGAACCATACGTCCATGATCACGGTCATCGACGACCTCCGTGCAAAGTTGGTGATCCCAATGCACTTCTTCAGCTCGCTCGGTTTGAAGTCTTTCACCGAGGCGTTGGGCGGCACCTATGATGTGAAAATCCACCACTCTCCGCAGATCACGATCAGCGAGGCCACCCTGCCGACGCGGACCCAGGTGCTCGTATTGCCGGGGTTCTAGCGGAGCCCGGACATCAGGTCGGGGCCTTCTCTGCCTCTTCGATGAAGTCTGCAAGCTTCTCCCACATGGCCGGGGCATTCGAGTACATCGGGAAATGTCCGCACTCTTCGATTTCCACAACCCGGGCGCCGACGAGCAGACCGCCCTTGATGTACTTTAGACATTTGTTCTGTTCGCCATACATGAACATCTTGGGGCAGGGGAGCCCGAGGAACCTGTCGATGAGATTTCCGTTCTTGGAGAGTTCGACCATCGATCCGAACACACCGCGGACGATTTCCGGCCGTACCTTGGTGTCCAGCCCCGAGGCGTAAATGGCAGAGCCCCGGTTCCCCAGGTGCCGGGCCCAGGCCTTGAACCAGGTGAAAAAGGCATCCGCGTCCAGATCTGGATAGTGTTCGGGTTGCTTACTGAGGAAGCAGTCTTCCTCGGACAGATTGCCTTCAATGCTTGTGTAGCTCAAGACGCGGCCGGGATTACTGTCTGCCAGCATGAGGCCTGTCAGCCCGCCCATCGAATGGCCGACCAGATGGCAGCGTTCGATGCCGGACCGGTCGAGCATCGCCACGGCCGTCTCCACGAGAAATGGTATCGAGGGCTTCGACAGGTCCGAACACTGGGTTTCACCGCACCCGGGTGCGTCATAGGCCAGAAAACGACGGTCTTCGAACGGCTCTTCAAAGACGAAATCGGCATAGTCTTCCTTGGTGCAGCCGAAGCCGTGCAGGAACACGACCGGCGCCTTGGTTCCGCTGCGCTGTATGGTCGAGACCTCAAGGGCCGTACCCTGAAGCTGGATGGAATGGCTGAGTTTCTCAAATTTCGGATTCATAGGTATCCCCGATGTAAATGGAGGTATGGATTTCTGGAACAGTCTTGTATTCGCAATATTGTCCAAGCTCAGGATAGGCCTGTCCTCTTGGCAAACGGTTGTATTGATAACCTCGTTTAATGACATCCGCCACGGTGTCCGGGCAGCGGATACCGTATGTCGCAACGCATGAAAGGAGGTGCACCATGAGCGGACCGGAGGTGCGTCCCGCAGAGGTGAAAGATCTGGACGAGATTGCCTCCATCTATGCTCATGAAGTGCTCCATGGTCTGGCCACATTCGAGGAGGTCCCCCCTTCAGTTGCCGAGCTGGACCGACGCCGCCTGGAGGTCGTGGACTTCGGTCTGCCTTACCTGGTGGCGGAGCTGGACGGCAAGATCGCCGGCTATGCCTATGCCGGCAGGTTCCGGCCTCGTCCGGCCTATCGAAACGCAGTTGAGAATTCCGTCTACGTGGCTGCCGTCCAACGCGGCAGGGGTGTCGGGCGTGCGCTGCTCACAGCCCTGATCGAACATTGTGAGAGCGGGCCCTGGCGCCAGATGATTGCCGTCATCGGAGATAGCGGCAATGCCGGCTCCATCGGCCTGCATGAAGCTTTGGGTTTCCACCATGTCGGTATTGTGCGCTCGGTGGGGTTCAAGCATGGCCGCTGGGTCGATACCGTCATGATGCAGCGGGCACTGGGGGAGGGGGACCACACCCTACCCGATCAGGAATAGCGACAGAAAATCTGCCTTGCGCTCGCGCCCTTCGGGGATTTGATGATATGCGAACCTGGAATTGCAGATCCTGGAGGGCAAATTGGAGATTCCGTTTAAGACCACGCGCATGCTGAATTTTGGAGACTGCGACATCTCCGGCACGGCCTACTTTCCATCCTACCTCAACATTCTCAACGGCGTGAACGAGGAGTTCTGGCTGGCGCTCGGATATCCCTGGCACAAGATTATCTGGGAGGAGCGCTGGGGCACGCCGACCGTCCACATCTCGAGCGACTTTTCCAGTCCGTCCTTTTTCGGCGAGGAGCTCGAATTTGAGATCACGGTGCTTCGCGTCGGGCGTTCGTCAGTCACGCTGCATCACGAAATCAGCTGCAAGGGCAAGAAGCGCTGGTCCAGCACGCAAATCCTTGCAGCAAGCGATCTCGACAAGCACTGTTCCATCCCCTGGCCCGACGATGTGCGGGCGGCCCTGGAGGCCTGTCTTTGCAGCGACGGCCCGGAACAGTGAAAGAAGCAACTGCCGCCACAAAAAGTGTACAATTCGCAACTGGAAATCTGATCTGAACGGAACTAGTCTTATCCGGGTATACTGGGCAATGCAGAATTGTGAGGCAGAACATGTACGCGGAATCTCTGATTGACCTGGCCAGCAGAACCGGCATTGAGATCAGCAACGCTCAAGCAACGATACTTGCGCGGACTCTTGTATTGGCGCAGGATAGGGTGGCGAGTGAAGGCTCGGGCGCTAACGATACACAATCAAGAGTGTCGTGATCTCCCAGGGGTTCGATGCTAGAGTGGCCAGGATCGCATCAGGACGGCAGTATGAAAACACGAGAGCAGCGGATCGGAATTACCTTGCGCAGGCGGCGCATGGCGCACAACCTGTCCATCGCGGATGTCGAAGCGAAATGGCAGATACCGGCCGAAACCATCCGCTCAATCGAGGGGGGAAACATTGACCATCAGTTCGTGGTCGTGAGCGCCTACGCATCCGCGCTCGACGTCGAACTGCTGACCCTTTTCACAGATCCGCAGCGCGAGTTCCACGATGCTGTAACTGAGCTGAGGATCTCAAACAGCAAGAAGAAATGAAACCGGTCATCTACATAGACCACGGCCAGACCAATCATTTCGATAAGCCGCTCTTCAGCGACAGGCAGCTGCCCTACCGCACGTTTGCACTCGTGAGTGCCGAACTAAAAAAGGGCTGGTGGGTTGTTGCCTTCGATTTGGCAGAAGCGCCAGAACGGTCGATTGAGAAACTGTTCGAGATTCTCCGCGAACGGCCGGCACCGGTGGCGATTTCCGTCTATAAGGACGGCTGGTTCCGGGAATTCCATACCAGAACCGAGACAGCCATTGCCCGCATCGAGAATGTTCTGGCATTGCGCGATGTTGATATCCCGGCCTCGTTCCTGACGCGCCGTCGCACACTTACGGAAGCGCCCGCGTTCATGGTCGACGTTCTTCAGCGCCCGGAGGCAGCTAGCCATCTATTGACCCTTTCCGATCCGGCACCAAATGCGTGTTACGGGATCGTGGCGGCTGGCTCTGCGTCCATGCTTGCTCGGGTGATCGGTCTCGACCGGAAGCCGGACGGCACAGTCGATCTGGGCCTCAATGAGCCCACCGACAAGCAGACGACCCGACGATTCAATGAGGTGTTCGACAAGGGTGCACCGATCTTTGACACCAACTTGTTGCGCCTCGAGACTCCGGGGCAGGAGCCTGATTGGGTCCAGTACGACCGGATAGCCTGGCGCTATGTGAACAGCGACAATCGCGAACTGCTTGCCAGCTTGTGCATAGAAACCAGCCGCGGCTTCGACTACTTGCTGGGGCCTGATGAAACAGCGGCGCGCTCTTCCAATCTGACGACCTTCTTGTCGAGACTGGCCAGCCGCAAAGCTTCAGACACCATGTACTGAACATCGGATTTGGACGACGTAACCAGTGTGTCGGCGTCGTAGGTGAGCCCGTCCGGGGTTTTTTCCCAGACAACAAAGTCTGGTTCCATATGGGCGTGGCCGGTGCGGTACGCTCCGCCTCCTCTTGCCAGCCGTGGGCTCGTCAGGGCCCAGATTACGTTCGGCTGCCATTGCAGATAGGCAAGGATCAGGCCCACTTTGGGAAGAACGTCAAGGGCGCGGGCTTTGAACTGGGAGCCGCTGCCTCCGACCCACATCTCGCCGTGCAGGCAAACATTACCCGAAATCGAGCGTACACGGTCGCTCGGAGGAAGTTCGGGCTCAGCCAGGCGCACATCGTATCCGGCCCTGATGTGCAGGGCGATGGTCAGGTTCAGGCACCAGTTGCGGAAATCACCTTCGATGTAGTCGCGCCGGAAAGCCTGCATGAAAACCAGGTCCTGGCCGCGCTTTCCCTCCACCCAGAAGGCGTTTGTGGCATTCAGATCGTTGTAGTCCGGATCGAAATAGGGCCACACGCCGCTGCCGCGCCAGGTCTTGCGCATTTCATTGAATTGCCGGAAGTCAACGCCCGTACGGATCCTTACACCAAGGTCCCGCTCCGCCTGCCGTTGATAAAGCGCATATCCTTCCAGAAGCTGCGCAGGATTGTTAAACCCGATCAGATTACCGGTCATCGCCCGTCCAGCCCCGCCTCCAAACCCCGAACACAAGAGTAGACCTAACGTCCATAGTCATCAACTGTACGGTGCTTCGGATCCGTAAAGTAACTATCTTAACTGGCCAAGCTTCGGCCCTGAACGTTGCCCTTTAATCATTTGCCGAGAGCCGGAACCGGTTCGCTCACACCCGCTGGCGAGAATCGTTCCAGCCGCGATGAGCCGTGGCTGCCGGCTTGGCGTCAGCAGCGCGCTCTGCCGGTCTGGTCCATAGATTTCTCCTCCAGAAGCCGCGTTTGGGGTTGAGTCGCTGGGCGGGTTCGCGCTGCAGGCATGCGATTTTCTTGATGAAGTGCAGGTTGATATCACAAGAAACATGTTCAACCCCTGATTTCCCTCATGGTGTGAATTGACGCGCGCGTGGTGTGTGTCGAGTGAGGTGTATTGTTTGATTGAGAATTTCTGGAAATCTCATCGCATACTTCGAGTTTGTAGATAAAACCAAAAAAATGTCTATTCAAAAATTTGTACAGAAAATTGCGATTAGTCCATCTTTCGAAAAATCCTTTAAATCTGTCAAAAAATACGGTATATTGGATAAATGTTACGATAT
>JBCCEL010000004.1:0-44787 GCA_039030315.1 Pseudomonadota bacterium | reverse complement strand
CCTGGGACGTGCTCCACACCTACCCGCACGATTACAAGGTGATCTTCGTGGGCGATGCCAGCATGAGCCCGTTCGAGATTACCCATCCCGGCGGCTCGGTCGAACACATGAACCCCGAAGCCGGCGCCCATTGGCTGCAGCGCGTGACCAACATCTATGAGAGCTGCGTCTGGCTCAATCCGTCCCCGGAGAAGTACTGGCACTACACGCCGTCGACGCAGATGATCCAGCAGATCTTCTCCGACCGCATGTTCCCGCTCACACTGGAGGGACTGGACGGGGCGATGAAGGAGCTGGTCCGCTGAATGGGCACTCCCGCCCTCATCATCATCGACGTTCAGCTTGCCGCAAACCATCCGAAGTGGGGGCCGCGCAACAATCCCGATGCCGAAGCGCACATCGAAATGTTGCTGGCCGCCTGGCGCGCAGCAGGAGCGCCGGTGATCCACATTCAGGACTATTCCAGCGATCCCGCCTCGCCTTATCACGAAAGCCAGCCGACCCACGCCTTCCCGGAGGCCACGGGTCCGATTGCGGGCGAGACGATCATTGGCAAACGCACCAGCAGCGCATTTGCCTCCTCCGACCTGGAACGGCATCTGCGCGGCATCGGCCTCAACACGCTGGTCTTTTGCGGAGTACACACGAACAAGTGCGTTGAGAGCACAGTCAGAAGCGCCTCGGATCTCGGCTTTGATGCCTGTCTTGTGTCCGATGCCACCTGGACCGTCGATATGAAACTGGCGGATGGCACGGTTTTGCCGGCCGAGCAGGTGCACCAGACCTCACTTGCGACGATCGCAGGCTCCTTTGCCCAGGTTGCAGGAACTGCGGAGGTGATCCGCTTGTTAGCGCGTTAAAGAACGTGGTTCGGCCGGCGTCTACCTCAGAATTTTGAACGGCTTCAGCGTCTTTCGGTCAAGACACGACCTGTGCGGCCGCCTGCCCGGATCTGCGCTGAAGTCCCAGATCAGCTCCCGCGCGCAGGCGTGATAGGTGCTCATACTATGCGTGCCGTACGGAAATACGAAGAGATAGCCATGTTTCAGATGTCTGGCTGCAGTCTGCGCCTGATAGGGCGGCGTTGCCGGGTCTAGCGCTCCGGCCAGCAGCAGCGTCGGAATGTCACTGCGGACCGGCGTGCGGCTTTCCGGCCCAGCCCGATCCCCTGGCAAAGAATCGCACGCGTCGTAGAAGCCGCCGACCCAGTCGGCATGCATCAGCAACTGTTCGTCGGTAACGAGACTGCCCTTGGGAAACGAC
Source organism: Pseudomonadota bacterium (assembly GCA_039030315.1). Taxonomy (GTDB): domain Bacteria; phylum Pseudomonadota; class Alphaproteobacteria; order Rhizobiales; family CAJQND01; genus JAAEUE01. Next base: position 43,524 of record JBCCEL010000004.1, on the reverse strand, counting down.
GCCTTGCGCTGAGGCAGGTCATAACAGGCAGACAAGAGAGACGCGCCAGCCGCCGCATACTTGTAGCTGCCATACTGCACGGCAGACGTGATCATTGTCGTCAGCGTCTTCGGCTCCTCGTAAGTCGCCGTTTCCAGCATGTGAGGCACCCACAGGACATCGCCATGCCAGACCATTGAGCTCCAAAGGCCATGCGCAAAATTCACCGCGTCGACTGTGACGCTCAGGTCCTCGATGCGATCGGGCAGCGGAATCTTCAGCGTTTTCGGCGTGTGGAAGAATTTCCACAAGGCCTTCATGAAGGTCTCCTGCAGGTTGGGAAAATCCACGCTGCAGGCTTCATCGCGGCTGCAGGCGGCGGCGAAATTTCCGACCACCCGGCCAAGCAGCAGCGAGTGCTTCAGGTCGGCGGTCGTCTCCGGCGGGTAGACAGAGTCGAGTACCACGTCTGATACCAGATCCGGATACATCCGCATCACCGTCATGGCGTATGTGGTTCCGTAGGAAATCCCGAACAGCCCGATGCGCTCCAGTCCGAGCGCTCGCGCGAGCGCGTTGACGTCACGCGCGATCTGGTGCCGATTTACGGATGAAAGATCGACGCCCTGCCCGCGCAGAAGCTCGACGCATTCCTTCCAGGCCTCCTCTTGCGTCCGTTTGGGCACCTCTCCCAGGCGGCCCGTCGCCGTCAGCCCGAAGAATACCTCCGGATCGTTCAGCCTGGGGCAATCCAGCCGCGGAACGCTCTTGCCCGATCCCCGGACATCAAGAATGATCAGTTCGCGACGCTGGAAGATCGCCTGTGCCAGCCCGCGCCAGTAGAGCGCCTGATCCCACGTCCCGAGGCCGGCATCCTCGCCCGGCCCGCCGGGCAGAAAGACGATCGGAGGACCAGATGGGTTATCCGTGCCCGGCGCAATTCGCAAGAACGGAAGTTCGTAGGTGCGATCCGAGGATCTTTCCCAGTTTTCCGGCACACTTATCCGCCCGCACGTGACATCAGCGGGGGCCTCACGGGTGAAGTGGCAGGCCTCCTGGCCGAGCTGTAATGACTGGCTCCCCGAAGCGCTCACGACGAGCATGATTAGCGCCGCAAGGTTTGCGACTAGGCCCCCGAGCAAAGTCAGCGGACCGGATTCCAGTCGTCGATCTGAAAAACAACTCCCCATGCATCCCCCAGCCATGGTCTGGAACGGACTTGCCGCGATTATCTTGGAACAAGAGAGAAAAAGGAAAGCGTTTCTTCGTGCAGAAACAAAAAGTGCGGGGCAGCCGAAGCCGTCCCGCACCTTTTTGCTGACCCATTTCGCCTTCTCGGAACTCTCCGGCCGAAACCTTCAAGACCCACGGCGGCGTCACACGCCAGACTTTTCCCAATCCCACCTCATCCTACATGCGGCAAGCCGCAGTCAGAACCCGGCGAGGCCAGGCGGATCAGCGCTCCGGAAGCAAGCTCCCTTCGCCTCCAATCCCTTCCCGGTTTAACGGGTAACGCCCGTTCACGGTCTCATCGTCGCTCCGACCTCCTGCCGCCGGCCCGAAGACCGCACCGGCAAGCCGCCAGAACTGATGCCCGGTGGTGTCTGCCAGCCTGGCTCAAGCTTCCCGCACATGCTCCAAATCGAAATCCAAAGCTCGGCTTTCCGCCTTCACCGTCCGGCTGACCCGAATCCGCAAAGCTCTCCAGCAATGTCCAGCCACACCAGCCGCCGAACCCTCAAGAACCTTACAACGCTGAGATTGCACGCAAATTCCGCTGTTGTCAGATCCCCGTGCCGCTTATCCACACCACCTCCACAAGTTCAAGAATCTGTGAACTGTTTCAGTCCCTTGTTGCAGCGTCACCATGTGGACAAGTTCCCACGCCAGCTTTGCCTCCGATTGAACAAGGAGGCTGGGATGGCGAAGCTGCCTGTACCAACACGCCGCGGTCTGTTGCTGGGCGCCGCCGCTTTGGTGGGCGCCCGGACGGCCGAAGCCGCGGTGCTCACACCGCGCCAGGCCGCAGGGCCGTTTTACCCCGAACGCATTCCTTCCGAATCCGATATGGACCTGACGGAATTCCGGGGCGGCATGGCCGAAGGCGAAGTGGTCGAAGTCGCCGGCCGGGTGTTCGACGAGAGGGGCCGCCCCCTGCCGGGCACGATTGTGGAGATCTGGCAGGCCAACACGTATGGCCGCTACCATCATTCCGGCGATAACAGCTCTCAACCGCGTGATCCGCACTTCCAGGGGTTCGGCGCGGTCAAGGCGGACAGCGATGGCGCCTACCGCTTCCGCACCATCCGGCCAGGGCTCTATCCAGGACGGACGCGGCACATTCACTATCGTCTCGTCCGGGACGGGCGCACCGCGCTCGTGACCCAGATGTACTTTCCCGATGACGGGGAAGAGAACGAGCGGGACGGCCTGTTCCGGTGGCTCGGCAGCGACGAGGCGCAAAACGCAGCCACCGCGCGCAAGGGCGACGGCGAACGTCTGGAGTTCGACATCGTGCTCGGATAGCACACGGCCACACATGCGACTCACTCACCCGTCAGGTTAGTCTAACAGAATAGGTCCTATGGATTGACGGTCAGGCTCATCCAGGGTGCCATCCCCGGGATTGACCCAAGGGCCAGGGACGGCAGTGGGGGGCATCGTGTCTGTTCAGAAGGCCGCCGAAACCAACGTTTACTCGAAGGGATACTTGCCGATGTTGACAGATAGACTCACCCGCGCGCTGGCCTTGTCTGTCGCGGCGTTGCTGCTCATTGCGGGCGCTGCCGGAAGCGCGGCTGCCCAGTCGGCCCGCATCAGCATTTCCATCGACAAGGCCGGCTTCGTCGTCGGCGTGTCGAAGGGCACCGGGCTACTGCGTTACCAGGGCCGGCAATATCCGCTCGATATTGGCGGGATCAGGCTCGGCCTAACGATCGGCGCCTCGACGACGAGGATGCGCGGCGAGGTCTACAACCTGCGGCGCCTGCGCGACATCGAAGGCACATACGGCGCAGCCGAGGCCTCTGCTGCGGCCGGAGTAGGACCGCAGAACTGGGTTCTGGAGAACAAGCACGGTGTGCGCCTCGTACTCCGCGGCCGGCAACGGGGTCTTGAGGCTTCCCTGAGTTCGGGTGGCATCCGCATCACGCTGAGATAGACCGACCAGCAGCTCCGGCCTCGTCCCGACGACGGGCGCTGCGCCTCAGATATCCTTCATGAGGCGCAGCCCGTCGTATATCGCGGCATGGATGTTCCGTGAAGCGACCGCGTCGCCAATGCGGAAGAGTTGGAACGCACCCTCCGGGTTGCTGGCGATCTGCTGGGGTGTGCCGTTGATCAGCGCCTGGTAATCGATCTCGCCCCTGTTGCGGCTTTCTTCCTTCAGCGCGAAGTAGAGATCATCCAGCGGCGCGGTGCCGTGTTCCGCCACGACCTGATCAACCAGGCGTTCACCGACAACCCCCTCGGTGAACTTGCTGGTCAGCACAACCTTCAGCTTGTTGCCGCTCCGCTGCACGCTGCTCATGTCCGTATTGATCGTGATCTGCGTGCCCGTCTCCTGGAACGCCCGGGTATAGGGCACATGGTTTAGCCCGCCAATATCGGGTGCAAAGAAGCGCTCCGGCGTCACCAGTTCCATCGTCGAGCCGGACCGGCAGATGAACTCTGCGGCGGTGAAGCCGGGATGCTGGCCGTTATCCTCGTAGAACAGGACATCATCGGCCGGCTTCACATCCCCGGACAGGATATCCCAGGAAGATACGACAAGGTCTTCGCCTTCCTCTAGCTCTGGCGTCTGGGGCAGACCGCCCGTGGCGACGATCACCACATCAGGCTCCAGGGCCTTCACGTCATCTGCCTCTGCGAGGACGTTGAAGCGCAACTCGACCCCCGCGGCCTCGCAGCGCTCGGCCCGCCAGTCGGCGATCCCGATGATTTCCTTGCGGCGCTCAAGCCGCACGGCAAGGCGGATCTGCCCGCCCGGCTCGCTGGCCGCTTCCAGCAGCACCACCTCGTGGCCTCGCTCGCCTGCCACGCGTGCCGCCTCCAGGCCGGCAGGCCCGCCGCCAACGACCACGATCTTCCGCCTCGGTCCATCCGAGGGCTGGATGATGTGGGGCATGGTGGATTCGCGGCCTGTCGCCGGATTGTGGATGCAGAGCGTGCCATGCCCTTCGTAGATCCGGTCGAGACAGTAAGTGGCGCCGACGCAAGGCCGGATCTCGTGCTCCCGTCCCGAAGCAACCTTCGCACCGATATGGGGATCGGCGATATGCGGGCGGGTCATGCCCACCATATCGAGCTTGCCCTCGGCAATGGCGTGCCGCGCCGTCGCCACATCCGCAATGCGGGCGGCATGGAAGACCGGGAACTTTGTTGCGGACCGCACCTCGCCGGCGAAGTCGAGATGGGGCGCCGACCCCATGCCGGACGTAGGGATGACCTTTGTCAGAGGCGCATCGTGGTTCACCTGGCCGCGGATCACGTTGAGGAAGTCGACATGGCCGCTATCGATGAGGCGGCGGCTGATCTCCAGCCCGTCCTCCTTCGATATCCCGCGCGCATCATCCTCATCGACCACCAACCGGCAGCCGACGATGAATTCCGGACCGACCGCCTCCCTCACCGCGTCCAATATGCGCATGGTGAACCGCAGCCGGTTCTCCATGGTCTGCGGGCCGTACTCGTCCTCGCGCCGGTTGGTGAGCGGCGACCAGAACCCATCCATGAGATGGCCGTAACATTCGAACTCGAAGCCGTCCATGCCCCCTTCCTTCATGCGCTGGGCGGCAGAGGCATAGTCAGCGATGATCCGCTCGATGTCCCAATCCTCCATCTCCTTGGGAAAGGCACGGTGCGCCGGCTCGCGCACCGGGGACGCCGCCAGGACCGGAAGCCAGTCGGAATGGTTCCAGTTCGTCCGGCGGCCAAGGTGGGTGAGCTGGATCATGACGGCCGCACCATGTTCGTGGCACTCGTCCGTCAGGCGGCGGATATGGGGGACAATCTCGTCCCTGTAGGCGTGCAGATTGCCGAAGGCGGCCGGACTGTCCACCGACACCACCGCCGATCCTGCGGTCATGGTCAGCGCGATGCCGCCCTTGGCTTTCTCCACGTGGTAGAGCCGGTACTTCTCCCCCGGCATGCCGCCATCGTGATAGTTCGGTTCATGCGATGTCGACATGAGCCGGTTGCGCAGGGTGAGATGTTTCAATTGGAAGGGCTGAAGAAGCGGATCCGCAGAGGCCATTACGGCGCCTTTTTAGTGGTTTAGCCCTGAGCTTACAGGCGCGGAAAGCGCCGCGTAAAGACGAGCGCGCCGAAGCGGGTGCAAAATTTTCACGGTACGAGTGTGACAAAACTCACATCGTTGACGGTCATATTTGTCGCAGACTGCCATGGCTGGGGAGCGGGAAGATGAACTCAACTCGGTCCCTGACGGCTTCTCCCGGAGGTACCTGAGCCGCAATCGCTGCGGTTTGGGGGGCTGCCGAAGGGACGGCCGGGCGCGTGGCTGTCCCCCGAGTTGATGTTTCAACGCGACTCCTTGCCAAACTTCAGCGATGCGCCCGGTCCGACTTCCAGAACTCCAGGAAAATCTCACCCGCCGCGGAACACGCGTTTTGTCTTGCCCTCCGTCCGCGGCAGGCTGCCCTTGTCCAGCAATGCAATCTGCGCCGTCACCCCGACCTCCCGCTTGATCGTCCGCTCCAGTTCCCCTGCAAGGCCCTCATCCGCTCGCTGCGCCGCAAGCTCAACCTCCAGGGGCAGCGCATCGTAGGGCGGCGGTCCCTCAAGGACGATACGGAACTCTCCTGACAATCCGGCGCGACGGTTGAGAACGGCAGCGATCATGGATGGAAACACATTGAGCCCCCGGACCGTCACCATGTCATCTGCGCGGCCGGTGACGCGGAAGCGGGGCGCGGTCCGGCCGCAAGCGGCAAAGCCCAGGCCCGTCAACGTAACAATATCTCCGGTCCTGAACCGAACCAGCGGCTGACACTCCTTGACAAGATGGGTAAGCACAAGTTCGCCGCTCTCACCTTCCCGCCAGGGCAGAGGGGCCGCGGTGGCCGGATCGATCAGCTCCGGGTAGAGCACGTCCAGCGCGACGAAGTGCAGATCATTGCACAGAGGGGTCTGACCGGCGAAATTGCACAAGACATCACTCACGCCGTAGTTCGCATTGCGTGCCGCGAACCCCCAGGTCTCTTCCAACCGTCTGCGGAATGCCGGATCGTCGAGCGCTGCCTCCCCGCCAAAGAGACCGAGCTTCAGGCCCAGATCGCGCGGCGCCAGGCCTGGAAACTCGTCCTCGATGACCTGCGCCAGCACCGCCGGATACGACGGCGTACAGGAGATCGCCGTGATGCCGAGCGCACGGATGGTCGAGACGAGCTTTGCGGCATTGCCGACCCCGAAGGGCACCACGGTGGCCCCCGTCAATTCCAGGGTGGCGTGATCGGTATAGCCGCCCATCCAGAGCTGGTAGTTGAGGCAGTGCACCACCATGTGGTCCGGTCCCAGCCCAGCTGCCCTCTGCGCCCGGGCACCGACGCTTTCCGTCATGGCGGCATCCTGCGCCGACAGGGCGAGGTTCATGGCCGTTCCGGTCGTGCCGGATGTTCGGTGGAGGCGCATCACCTTTTCCGGTGCACTGGCCAGATAGCTCCCAAACGGCGGGTTGGCGGCCTGATCGCGGCGGATCATTTCCTTGTCGGTGAAGGGAAGCTCGGCAAGCTCCTCCAGGCGGCCAGACAGCCGGCGTTCACCAAAGAGCTGCCGATAGAATGGCGAGCCGGCATCAATTTGCGCCGCCTGCTGTTCCCAGCGTGCAGCCTGCAACCGGCCGATCTCCTCCAGATCGAAGAACTCGGCATTGTCCAGAGCGGGGTTGTCCATCGTCTGGAACTCTATCGGCTGAAAACCGCAGCCGCAAAAAGATTGACGCCGCCGATGATCGATCGGCGGCGCCAGCAGTCTTGCAGTCGGCCGTGTGGGACCGGCCGGATCGGCTGATCTCAATCAGCCGACCTGAACATTCGCGGCTTGTTTGCCGCGGCCGCGGGGGTCATCTTCAATGTCGAAGGAAACCTTGTCGCCCTGATCAAGCGACTGCAGGCCGGAGCGCTGCAGGGCGGTGATGTGGACGAATACGTCCTTTCCGCCATCGTCAGGAGCGATGAAGCCATAGCCCTTTTCCGTGTTGAAGAATTTGACCGTACCACTCGTGCTCATTTTGCGGGGAGTCCTTTCCCTTGGGTAGGTTATTTGGATTTGTCGATAGGCATCAGCCCGCAATGGCGCGGGCCTCGGCCTTTCAGATTGTAGGGAAAACAAAAGTCCGCCCGGGTGGGTCGTGTATTCATCTCGCCGTCATTCCGAAGGTGTGTCCAATCCAAACCAATGACGCACCTTGCGGCCCTCGTAACAGCGAACGTTGGCAGATTTAAGACAAATTTGGGTTACATGCTGTGGCAAAATGCCATCTCTATTTGCCGCAAAGCTGAAGCTTTCAAATTTCTGTAAAAATGTTTCGCGACCTGTCAAAGAATAAATCAGCTTTTAGGATTGATTTTCTGAGAATATTTGCTGGACCAGTCAGTAATATAGACATTGGCGCGCAGAATTAGCAGAATCTGAGTACTCCGGACGAAAGTCCACGCAAGAGCGCATGCCACACAAAGACCAGACAAGAATTGCCTGGAGACTGGACTACTCGGCAGGCTGCAGGTTGCCTGTTGCACCCTTCAATGTCGTTTCATTGCCCTGATCCGGATTGCGCGGGATCAGGAACGAGAGAACAAGGGAAACCAAGGCCATGCCCGCGCCAATGAGAAACACGGCGGAATGGGATTGGATCCACACATAGCCAAGCACGACCGGCAGCCCGACTGCGGCAACGTGATTGATCGAGAAGGCCACACCCGCCGTCGGCGCGATGTCGGCAGGATCGGCAATTTTCTGAAAATAGGTCTTGATCGCGATTGCCAGGGCAAAGAAGGCATGATCGATGAGGTAGAGCGCGGCTGCGATCCAGGGGGTTTCCACAAAGGCGTAGGCCGCAAACACCCCGGCAAGACCGATATACTCGAAGATCAGCGCCTTGCGTTCCCCCCACTTGCCGATGAGCCCGCCGATCATGGGGGCAAACATCATATTGAAGACGGCATTTGCGATGTAGAGCATCGACACTTGGGCAATAGTGAAGCCGAATTTCTCCACCATCATGAACGCCGCGAAGACGATGAAGATTTGTCGTCGGGCACCGGCCATGAAGGTCAGGGCGTAGTAGAGCCAATAGCGCTTGCGCAGGATCAGTTCCTTGCGCTGCGGCACCTCCTCCCTGAACTTCGGGAAGGTGGACCACAGAAGGGCCGCAACGGCGATCGTCGCCCCGCCCCCGATCAGGTAGATGGGAATGTAGTCAAGCCCCAGTAGTTTGTCGCAGGCCCAGACCATCGCATAGGCGGCAATTGTGGCGAAGGCACCGGCCTGCATGATCCTGCCGAGCTGGCGCGGGGCGCTCTTCTTGGGCAGCCATTGCAGCGCCAGGGACTGGTTCATGGTCTCGTAGTAATGAAAGCCCACCGACATCAGAAAGGTGGTGCAGTAAAAGCCGATCTCTGCCGGGAAGTAGCCGGTCAGTGCCGTCCCCAGGCCCAAGAGCGCCAATGAAACCAGGGCGAAGGTCTGCTCGCGCAGCCAGATGATTACGAAGACGGCAAGGAACGACAGAAAGCCGGGGATTTCCCGGATCGATTGCAGCCAGCCTATCTCTTCACCGGAAAACTTCGCCCGCTCGATGGCGAAGTTGTTCAGCAGATTGCTCCAGACAGCGAAGGAGAAATACATCGCCACCGACATCAGCATCAGCATCGCGACCGGGCTGCGCCAGCCCGTGGCCTCGCTGGGGGAGACTTCTGTGCGGGAGATCATCGGGGGGCTTTAACGGAACGCTCTGACACGGTCAATCGGACCCTTTTGTCCTTATCGGCCAGATCAATCCTCCGCTCACCGCCGGGGCTGCTATTGACGCGCTACCCGCAGAGGCTAAGCTGTCGGCGGAAGCCAGGAGAACTCTGCGCACGGACCAAACGCTGTCCGGGCGCAGCCCCACCACAAGACCCACAAAACTTCCTCCTGGCGGACCGGAGGACCCAAATGACGCTAACCAGATTTCTCGCCTTCGCGGCCCTTGCGACCTGTCTGAGCACAGGCGCCGCCGCCCAGTCTCTCGACGACCTGAAGAACGACAAGAACACCACCGCTGACATCCTGACATATGGCATGGGCTACGACATGACCCGCCATAGCCCGCTGAACCAGATCAATGCGGACACCGTGAAGGGTCTGCGTCCGGTTTGGACCTATTCGCTTGCCGACACCCGGGGCCAGGAGAGCTTCCCCATCATTCATGACGGGGTCATGTACGTAACCACCCACAACTCGACCATGGCTCTGGATGCGGTTACGGGCAAACAGAAGTGGAAGCAGGTGATCGAGTATCCCGCGGAGACGCCCCGCGTTGCCTGCTGCGGCATCGTCAACCGTGGTGTCGCCATCCTTGACGGCAAGATCTTCCGCACGACGCTCGACGCCCACGTGATCGCGCTGGATACCGCAACGGGCAAGGAAGTCTGGCGGACCAAGTCCATCGACTTCAAGGCCGGATATTCCATGACCGTCGCGCCGCTGATTGCCGATGGCGTGGTGATCGTCGGCATCTCCGGCGGGGAGTACGGCATCCGCGGCTATATCGAAGCCTACAATCCGGAGAACGGCGAGCGCGTCTGGCGCACCTACACGGTTCCGGAACCTGGGGAGCCGGGCTCAGAGACCTGGAAAGACGGCGGCGATGCCTGGAAACGGGGCGGCGGCCCCGCCTGGCTCACCGGCTCGTACGATCCTGAACTCCACACGGTCTACTGGGGCACCGGCAACGCGGCCTCCTGGAACGCAGGCCTCAGGCCCGGCGACAACCTCTACACCAGCTCGATCCTGGCGCTCGAGCCGAAGACGGGCAAGATCAAGTGGCATTACCAGACCTCCCCGAACGATCCGTTTGACCATGACGGCACCAATGAGCTGATCCTCACCGAACTGGACGGCAAGAAAGTGTTGATGCAGGCCAGCCGGAACGGTTTCTTCTATGTCCTGGACCGGACCAACGGCAAACTGCTCGCCGCCAACACCTTCGTCGACAAGGTGAACTGGGCCGACAAGATCGACCTCACCAGCGGCCGGCCGGTCCACACCGAAGTGACCACCAAGGCACGTTCCGGAGAACAGGTGACGTACTGGCCGTCCGCCTTCGGCGGCAAGAACTGGTCGCCCATGGCCTATAATCCAGACAGCAAGACCGCATTCGCCAACACCCTGAACATCGGCATGAACTACAAGGCGGTCGAGCCGCAGTACCGGCCGGGCGTGTTCTATTTCGGCGCCGAGTTCTCCTGGGCCTGGCCGGACGGCGCGCGCGGTTCACTTCGGGCGATCGACCCGATGACCGGCAAGATAAAGTGGCAGGCCGAGTCTGACATTCCGCGCTTTGCAGCGGTGTTGTCGACAGCAGGAGACCTCGTCTTCACCGGCGCGCAAACCGGTGAGTTCGAAGCCTTTCACGCCGATACCGGCAAGAAGCTCTGGGAGTACAACACCGGCTCAGGCATCGTTGGCCAGCCCGTGACCTGGGAGAAGGACGGCAAGCAGTATGTCACGGTCGTCAGCGGCTCCGGCGCCGTCTACGTGTTGTTCTCAGGCGATGAGCGACTGGCGAACACACCGGCGGGTGGCTCCGTCTGGACCTTCGCGCTCGGAGACTGACGCTGCATGTGGCGAACCATTGTTGGTTTGATTCTGGGGCTGGCGCTGATCTCGGCGCCGGCCCTGGCGTCTGACGAGAAACTGGGCAAGGCCAAGCGCGTCTACAAACAGTTCTGCGCCCATTGCCATGGCTTGAACATGGTCAATCCGGGAACCTCCTCCTACGATCTCCGGAAGTTCCCAACCGATCAGAAGGAACGGTTCTACAAATCCGTCATCAAGGGCAGCCGCAATATGCCGGCCTGGGGCGACGTGATCACGCCTGCGGAGATGGAACTGCTCTGGTTCTATGTCGCGACCCGCGCCGGCAAGCAGCCCTTCCCTGAAACCTCAAGCGCCGAACCGGAACAGGAGGAGAAGCTGAAAACGCTGCAACCGGGCAAGCTGACCGCGTGCCTTGCCAAGAACGGGGGCGTGATGTCCTCCTGGCGCCACGGCGGCGGGACCGGTCTTGATTACTTTCTCGCCGAGGCAATTGCTGAGCGCTCAGGCCTCGAGCTTGAGGTCACCTGGTTCGAAAGCGAGCAGGAAGAGGAAAGCAACCCGGTCAAGGAGATCTACGGGATGCTGTCCTATGATCTCTGTGACATCGCCCCGGGGGTTGCGCTCTACGATACCGCCCGGGCACCCTATGCCGGACAGCGCGCCGCCCTGCCCCGCTGGCGTGATCGCCCGGACCATCTTGGTCAGGAATTTCAGGTCGATCTGAAACCGGTGCAGCTCTCCACGCCCTATGCGAGGGTAGAGTTCGCGATAGTCGTGCGCGAGGGCGTGCCGGACCGCTTCAGCTCGCTCAAGGACCTGGAGGGGCTGACGGTCGGTATCGAGCAAGGCACGCTGCCTGGCGTGCTTGTCCTGCGGCAGGGCAACGAGGCCATCAGGGCCAGCGCAAAGACCTTCAATCCAGGTCCCGGATTCCTCTGGAAGATGGAAACCGGCGCGTTCGATGCCGCACTCGTGCCCGTCGCAGCCTACGACTTCCACAAGCGTCAGAACCGCATCACCAAACTGAAGCTGACCAGCTACCGCCATCCGCTGGGCTTCAATCTCGGCGTTGCGACCCGTGCGGATAACCGGGCGCTCGGCAACGCCGCAAACAAGATCATCCCGGTTCTGCTCACCGACGGGACACTCGTGCAGGCCGCCAAAAAATCGAAGCTGCATTTCTCACCGCCGCAAAAGCCGGACTTTCAACCGCGGCTCACCATGAGAGACATCCTCTCCGGAGGCTGAGATCACTTGGGCGTTGGCCAGTCCCGTTCGCGGGGGCGCCAGCGCTGGGATTTTCCGTTCGTGAGATCATCCAGCTGACGCAGGTAGTTGTCGCGCTCCGCCTTCTCGCCGGCCAGGCAGTCCGTTTTTTCCCCGGCAGCGGCAAGGTACACCTTCGCTTCCATCGAACTCACACCTGCCACCTCGGTCACAAGCTTGCGCGTGATCGTCCGCTCGAAAGTCTTCCACGAGGCCACCGGTAGCGCAAAGGCTCCCGGACCGCCGATAATGCAGTCCCTGTAGTAGCGCTCCATGTCGATCCCGCTGCCCGGTTCACCGGCGCTCTTGATCAGAGGCAGGCCGTTGATGGTAATCCCCCGGGCAAGGACAGCGCGCTTTGCATCCACGACGCCGCCGCCGCTGTTGTTCGGTCCGTCGCCGGATATGTCGATGACCCGGCGCACATAGGGCGATGACGAATAGGGGAAGAAGCCCGCTGCTGTGATCAGGGCCTGTGAGATCGAGGTTTCTCCGCCACGCCTGATCGGCGCCTCCCGGAGCGTCCGGGCAAATGCGCGGGCGGACGAGGGCCCGTCAATGACCGTCCAGGGCACAACCTGATACTGGGAGGCTGGTCCCGCCCACTCAAGATAGGTGACTGCGATGCGGCCGTGATGGCCTGATGTCACCGCCCTGACGAGATCCGGGTTGACGAAGGCGTTGGCGTAGCCCCGGCGCTGGATGTCCTGCTCCCCGCGGGAAATCGAGAACGAGACATCCACTGCAAGCACAAGTTCCAGATCGACGGGTGTTTCATCCGCCTTCGCCGGCGCCGCGGTCCACAGCAAGAAGCACCAGATGCAGATGAGCGAAATGACCGCGCGCTCCGGCCTCATCGGAGTGTCGTCCTCTCTATGTCTCGTCGCTCAGGGTCACAGACTTGTCCGGCCCCATCGGGATCAAGGTTCGCTGCCTTAGCCCCATAACGCTGCAGGTGCCGGCCGCATCGATGAGCCCTGGAAGTCTATCCCGGGCTCGCGATCCTTTGCCAGCAGAAGAGGTCCGTCAAGATCCACGAACTCGCTGACCCCCGCCACCAGCATGGCCGGCGCCATGGACAGCGAGGTGGCCAGCATACAGCCGGTGAAGAGGGTCAGGCCCTCCGCCCGCGCCGCTTCTGCAAAATGCAGCGCGTTGGTCAACCCGCCGGTCTTGTCGAGCTTGATGTTGACCGCATCATACCTGCCGAGAACCTGATCGAGGGTCTCGGCATCATGCGCGGATTCATCCGCACACACCATGATCGGCCGCTCGATCTCGGCAAGAAGACCATCATCACCTGCCGGCAAGGGCTGTTCGACCAACGCGATTCCCACCTCGGCGCAGACCTCGAACATGGCCGACAGGTCCGCCGGCGCCCAGCCTTCGTTGGCGTCAATGATGAGCCTGGTCTCAGGCGCCGCGGCACGAATGGCGCGCAGCCGCTCCGGATCGCGGCCATCCGTTGCACCGAGCTTGAGCTTGAGGAGCGGGCGGGCACTGTTCTCAGCCGCTGCCCGAGCCATCGCCTCCGGGCTTTGCAGGCTGAGCGTATAGGCCGTCTCCAGCAGGCCCGGCTCATTCAGCCCGGCAATCTCCCAGGCTCGCTTGCCCGCCGCCTTGGCTTCGAGGTCCCAGAGCGCACAATCAAGGGCGTTTCGCCCTGCCCGGGGTTCAACGATCGCAGCGACTTCCTCCCGGCCCAGGCCTGTCTCGATAGCATCCCGGGCTGTTTCCAGCGCGGCGACGACGCCCTCAACGCTCTCGCCATAGCGCGGATATGGAACGCATTCTCCGCGCCCCGTATGGCCGTTCGCATCTTCAAGCGTGACGGTGACGATTTCCGCCGACCTCTTGGTGCCGCGCGAAATCGTAAAGCCTCCGGCTATGGGCCAGCTTTCATGGGCGATGGACAGATTGAGCATGCGGGGGCTCAACCGCCGAACTGCTTTTGCAGTTCGTCAACAATCCCGGCGGATCCGAACCGGATCGGATCAGTCGCCGGCAACCCATGCTCCGCCGCAAGCCCCTCCAGATAGGATCTGGCTTCATCCTCCGGCAGCGCTGACGTGTTCACACAGATGCCTACGCAACGGATATCCGGATTGGTCAGACTGCCTTGCACCACCGTCATGTCCATCACCTGCTGGATCGTCGGCAGGGGATGCTTCACGCCGCGCATGTTCGTGCGGGTCGGCTCGTGGCAGACCACGAAAGCGTCCGGCTGCGAGCCGTGCAGCAGGCCGAGCGTCACCGCGGCAAAGGCCGGATGGAAAAGGGAGCCCTGCCCTTCCACCACTTGCCAGGCATCAGGCTCATTGTCCGGCGTCAACCATTCAGCGGCGCCGGAGATGAAATCGGCGATCACCGCATCGATCGCGACACCGCGGCTGGAGATGAACACGCCGGTCTGGCCAGTGGCGCAGAACTCGCTCTTCATCGCCCGCGCCCTCATCTCCTGGTCCAGAGCCAATGCCGTATACTTCTTGCCGACGGAGCAGTCGGTCCCAACCGCCAGCAGTCTCAGCCCGGGGCGCTTGTTCCCCTTGCCCGTCGCGAACGACTGCTGGCTGAAGCGGACATCATGTAGGTGCCGGCCGTTCCGTTTCGCAGCAGCTGCGATTTCGGGGATGGATGAAAGCCGCTTGTGCAGGCCCGTCGCCACATCCATTCCGGCATCCAGTGCTGCAACGATCTCTGTGATCCAGTGATCCGGCAGCACGCCTCCCGAGTTGACCACTCCAACCACCATGGTCCTGGCGCCGCGCTCAACCGCTCCGGCGATGGTGACATCCTCAATACCGCAGTCCGCGTTGCAGCCTTCAAGCCTGAGCTGCCCGACGCACCAGTCCGGCCGCCAGTCGACAATGCCCTGGGCGGTCTTGGCAGCGAGCTGATCGTGCACATCCCCGAGGAACAACAGATAGGGTTTGGCGAGTTCCATGGATTCCTGCCTCAGGCCATTTAGTAAACCGGCGGTTTATTCCATCAAACCCGGGCCAAACGCAATGGTCCAGTACCGGACAAGAAAAAGGGCAGCCTCCGGCGTGGAGGCTGCCCTTCGAGTTCGTTGCCCGCTTATGCGCGGGCCGCACAGCGCCCTAGTTGACGCCGTCGATCGGCCGGATGCCGGGGCCTGACAGATCGACCCGGTCGCCGTGGCGGCGGACCACGTCTGCCAGTGCGCTCAGAGCGGTGATCTGGTCGGAGACCACCCGGCGCATGGCGTCGGCACTTGCCTTGGCTTCGTCCGGCAGATCGATGATGGACTGGCGCATCTGCTGGCGCACCAGGTCGATCTCCGACATCACCTGCTTGGCCGAGGCGTGCATTTCCTGTGCGGTCGACGAGAAGTCGGTGGAGGTCGATGCCAGGATATTGGTCATCGTGCCCATGGCCTTCTCGTACTGGGCCGAGAGGTTCTGGGCAGCCAGGGCGATCTGCTCGTCGCTCGTGGCTTCCATCCGCTTCAGCTCTTCGCTGAGGCCCGCGATGGTCTGCTCCAGCAGGCGGGACGTGTTGTCCAGCTGGCGGGAGACCTGGTTGGTCGTGCCCTCCAGACGGCTGAGGATACTGCCGCTGGTGCCTTCAAGCTGATCGGTGACCTGCGTGCTCGCCGCGTCAAGGCGGGTGGTCACGTCTGCACTGACACTCTCCAACTGGCCGGTAAGCTTGCCGGAGGTGCTCTCCAGCCGCCGGGCCAGGTTGAGCGTCACATCGTCCAGCTGGCCGGACATCGCTTCAGAGGACTTCGACAGGTTGGTGTAGAAGTTCGCGCTGACGTTATCCAGCTTGGCGGTCAGGTCGCCGGTGGCCACCGTGAGCTTCTCGACTGTATCGCTGCTGACCGTACCCAGGACGGCCGACACGCTGCTGGTCGCTTCCTCCAGGTTGGTCCTGAGGCCTGAGCCGAACGCTTCCAGCTGAGAGCCGATACCTTCGGTCGTGCCTTCCAGCTTGCCGGTCAGGCTGCTGCTGAACTCGCCGAGCCGGGCAACAACCTGATTGGCGGAACCTTCCAGCCGGCCGGTAATGTCAACCTGGAACTGCGCCAGCTTCTCGGTGACCGCATCCGACGATCCGGCCAGCCGTTCCGCCATCGCGGTATTGCTCTGGTCGAGCGCGGAAGCGACCTTCTCGGAGGTCTCGGCAAGACGTCCCGTAACACCAGAACTCACTGTGTCGAGCTGCGTGAAGATCGTCTCTGCTGTGGTTTCCAGCTTGCCGGTCACTTCGCCGCCGATCGAACCAAGACGCTGGTCGAGCGCACTCGCGGTCTCGGACAACTGGGAGGCGAAATAGGTGTTCGCCTTTTCCAGATGCTCGGCAAACTTGGCGCCAGAAGCTTCCAGGTTCGCAGCGGAATCCGTGCTCGCTGCCGCAAGCTTCTGATCGGCCTGATCCATGCGTTCCGCAATGTCGCCGGTCTTGGTTTCCAGATCGACGATGATCTTGGTGCCCGCATGAGTAAGCTGATCGGCCAGCTTGTCGCCCGCACCGGACAGCTCGGCAGTCACCTGACCTGCGATCTCGCCCAGATTGCTGGTTGCCTTGGCGAGCGAACCGGAAAGTTCCTCGGTCTTGTTTTCCAGCCCCAGGACGATGGTGTTCGTGGCTTCGCCAAGCTGATCGGCAAGCTTCACGCCCGCTGTGGACAGTTTGGAGACAACACCGTCGGCTGCCTCGTCCAGATTGATCGTGGTCGAGTTGAGCGCGGTCGAGAACGCTTCCGCCTTGCCTTCAAGGCCGGAGATGATTTCCGTGCCCGTCGAACCCAGGCGTTCGCTGAACTGCTCGCCGGCAGAGGTCAGCTCTGCGGTTACGCGGTTTGCAATTTCGTCCAGATCCGTCTTGGCCTGGCCGATAGTCGCTGCGACCTCGCTGGTCTTGCCTTCCAGGCCGGAGAAGATACCGGTGCTGGCTTCGTCGATCTTGGCACTGAAGCGCGTGCTGACATCGGCAAGTTCGCCGGACAGGCGGCTCGCCACCTGATCCAGTTCGACCGCGGCCTTGGAGATGTTGCCCGCAACTTCACCGGTGCGCCCTTCGATGCCGCCGAGCACCTTGACCGAGGCGGCATCCAGATGCGCCGTCAGATTCTCGCCGGCCTTGGCCAGTTCATCGCTGACCTTCTGGACGATCTCATCAAGATGGCCGGTGGCCGACGAGATATTGCCGGTCAGGTCGCCTGACTTGCCTTCCAGGTTCAGCAGGATCTTGGTGCTGGCCTCTCCGAGCTGCTCGGTCAGCTTCTCGCCTGCAATGTTCAGCTCGGTGGTAACCCGATCCGCAATGCCGGAAAGATCGCCCGTGACCTTTCCGATGTTCTCGGATACCTCGCCGGACTTGCTTTCCAGATCCCCCAGCATCTTGGCGCTGGCTTCACCGAACTGGTTGGTCAGGCTCGAGCCGGCACCCATCAGTTCTTCGGATACCCGGCTGGCGATTTCCCCGAGTTCGGTCCTGACCTGGGCAATGTTCTCCGTCACCAGAGTGGATTTGCCTTCAAGACCGATCAGCATGTTGGCGCTGGCCTCACCAAGCTGGTTGGTAAGCGCATCACCTGCCGTTGCGAGCTCTTCGGAGACCTTCTGCGAGATCAGCGCCAGGTCTCCTGTGGAGCCCTTCAGCGATCCGATGATGGTCTCGGAGGTTCTGGCCGCAGACTGGGCGATCTGGCCCTTGGAAGCGTCCAGAGCCTCGGCAATCTTGTCGGAGGCAAGCGACACCGTCTGGGCAAGTTCGCCCTGTGAAGTGTCGACAGCACCGGAGATGGCCTCGGACGCCTTGGAGGCGACAACGGAGATCTCGCCCGTCGAACGGTTCATGGCGCCGGAAATCTCTCCGACCACCCGGCCGGCGATCTGATCAATCTCGGTGACCTTGGTTGTCAGCGCACCATCGAGTTCGCCAACGCGGCCTTCCAGGTTGATGATCAGGTTGGAGCCGGTTTCGCCGAGCTTCTCTGTGAACTCCGAACCAGCCGCAGAAAGCTCCGTCGAGATCCGGCCTGCGATCAGATCGAAGTCGCCGGTTGCCTTGCTCAGCACGCTGGAAAGCTTGCCGGCAGAGGCATCGAAGCGGGTGATCAGGGCAGAGCTGGTGTCCTCAATGGAGCCGGAGAGACGCGCACTGGTGCTGTCCATGTGCGCAACGATCCCGGCATTGGTCTCGTTGAGCTTGCTGAACAGCTTCTCGCCCGCGCTCGACAGCTCCGTCGAGATCGTATCCGCGATGTGGCTGAACTCGCGCGTGGCCTGCTCCAGCAAGCCGGTGAGGTTGCCGGCGGATGCATCGAAGCGTTCCATCAGCGAGGAACTGGACACATCAATGTTGTTGGTGAGGCGCGTGCTCGCCGTGCCCATGCGCTCGACGATGGACTCACTGGCGTTCTGCAGGCGCGTTGCCAGCTGCTCGCCGGTGCGGCTGAGATCGCCGGTCACTCGGTCCGTCGTCTGGGTCATGTTGTCAGCAATCTTGGAGCTGGCAGCTTCAAGACGGCTGGTCATGTTCTTGTTCACTTCATCAAGCTGGGTGTGCAGCTGGATGGAAGTGTTCTCCAGACGCGAGGTCATGTGCTGGCTCGCCTTGTCCAGCTCGGTGATGAGCGAGTTGGACGTGGAGTCCAGACGCGTGGTCATCTCGTTGCTGGCACTGTCCATGCGGTCCATGACGCGGCCCGTGGTGCTTTCCACCCTGCTGGTCATGTCGCCGGAAGCCTGCTCCAGATAGTCGAACAGCTCCTTGCGGGCCCGCGACAGGTTTTCGACGAACTCGCCCGAAGCGGTGAGCAGCTTCTCGGTGATCGCACCGCCGGAATGCTCGATCTGCTTGGACAGTTCCGTGCCCGAGGCCTCGACCTGCTTGGCCACCTCCTGAGTGGTCTCCTTCAGGTGGTAGGCGATATTGCTGCTGGTGGACGCGATCAGTTCGTTCACCTGGCCGCCTGTCTCGCGCATCTCGCCCGTCACCGAGCTGCCGACGCGTTCCAGCTGACGGGTCAGCTCGGCATTCGCCTCGGTGATCTCGGTGGACGCGTTGCGCATCAGGGACGTGAACTCGCCCGCGGAATCCTTCAGACGCTGCGCCAGAACCTGGCCGGTCTCATCCAGACCCTTGTTGAGTTCCCCATAAATATCCTACATCTCGACCACAGTCTGACACATCGCTCCGATCACATCTTTTGCGGATTCGCGGATGTGGTCCGTGTAGGACGATGTCATGCGGTTGATCTCGTTGGCCACCTCGCCGCCGCGGTCCTCAAGGGTCTTCACGGTGTTGGTCAGGCCATCGACCTGCGCATTGAGGTTGCTTGAGAAGTTATGCAGCCCGTGCAGAACGCCTTCGGACACCTGCTCAAGCCGCTGGGCCTGCGCGCTGATCTCCGACGTCGCGCCCGCCGTCTGCGCAGCAACCTGGTTCATGGTCACGTTCAGACCGTCAGTCGATGCACGCAACTGGTGCTCAAGCGTACCAAGAGTGTTGGACGCCTGGCTCACGATCTTCTGCATGCCGACGGTGTTTTCTTCCAGCCGGCCCAAAATCGGGTTGGCTTCATTGCCGATGAGGAAACCGGCCTGTTCGAGCGCACCGCGCTGGGTCTCCAGACCCTGCAGCAGATTGTGGATGCGCTCTTCGTTACCACCGAACACGCGCTCCAGAGCACTCAGCTCCTTGTGGACGAGCTGCTCCAGTTCACCGGCACGGTTCACGGCATGCTCGACGCCGCCAACCAGCTGGGACACTTCGCGCCGCACGGCCTGGCCGACCGTGGACAGCCCTTCCGTCGTCACATCCTCCGGACGGACCAGACGCAGTGCGGTTTGCACCAGAGCGTCAGAGACATAGTTCATCTGCTGACTGCGACGGTAGATGCCTGCAATGGCGAACATCAGCATGCACGGCAGCAGGATACCGAGGGCAACCGCAATAAACTTGTCGAGCTGGAATGGATTCAGGATGTCAAACTGCCCGACCAGATACGACCCGAAACCGATCAGGAGGAGCGAGCCAACAAAGGCGCACCAGTATGGCACGCTCGATGGGCGCCGCTTGAGCCGGCTGATCAGAGCAGCATTGGTCGGCTCGTTCTCATTGGCCGGACGGGCGACGGGCGCCTTGCCTCTGGGGCGCGGCGGCTCTTTTGCCTCTGCAGGACGTCGGCCTTGTGGCGGTGCAGGTCGTGCCGGGCGCTTGGGTACCGGAGCACCTCCTCTTGGCCCCGGTGCCGGTGCTGCCCCCTCTTTGCGGGCTCCCGGTCTTGGGCGGCGTGCCAGACGCCGGTTGCTTCTCCGCGGATCAGCAGTGCTTGTACTCGCCATAACTAACTTCCCACACTCTCACAGTGTTACAATCCGGCCAACACAGCAGTTTCCGTGCCAACCGGCTCAAGCGCTCGAAGGATCAATACTTTGGAGGCATCCGCAGGATAGAGCCGCTAAGCTACCGCGCTGCCACTTCTCAGCGGCGCACGTTGCTGGTCAATCTTGTCTTAAATGTGCTGTCCCCAACACGTCCGACCAGCTTGCTTGGCGCGCTATCCTGATACGAGGTCTTTTGGAGGCCTCCCCCGTCCCTTACGCGCAAGTCTCGATTTAATACCCCATTTAACGCAACTGTTAAACAGTCGGGCGGAGGTCCGTGGCGACATTCTTAAAAATTGGTTAAGATTCTTAAGGCCTTGAGGTCCCGGCCACATTCGCATCAGCGCCGTTTTCCTCCGCGCTGGTGGGCTGCTCGCGTTAACAATCCGGTATTCATGGCCTGCTAGGCTGCCCGCTTAATGAACCGCCAAGAGGCCCGGACGGTGAACAGCACTGAAAACACAGCCGTTTTTCCCCTTCCCGCAGAGAAGACGCGTCTGGCTCAGGGTGGGCCCATCGATATGAAGCACCTGTGCCACTACACGATGGGCGATGTGGATCTTGCTCAGGAAGTGCTGAACCTGTTCCGGGTGCAAGCCAGGCTCTATGTCGAGGCGCTGCAGAAGCCGGGCAGTCAGGACGACTGGAAACTTGCCGCACACACGCTAAAGGGCTCTGCTCAGGGCATTGGGGCGGACCGGCTGGCCGAGTGCGCCCGCGCCTGCGAGCAGATTGTCAACGGACAAAGCTCCGCCCCCTGGGACGAGGCTGTCGCCGGAATGACGGCGGCCTTTCAGGAGGTCGACGATTTTATCCAGGGCAAGCCCCCGGCAACCTGACCTCAAAGCCGACTGCTGAAGGCGCGAAATTCACGCATTGCGTTCCCGTCTGCACTCGCCTATATCCCCCGCTGAATGAAGGTAGGGCGCCCCCCTAGTCTGTCGAGGTCACGCGGCTGTTCGGCCCGGTCTCTCCCCCACAAGCACCGAAGCTTCGAAATGGCAAAAATTACGTTTATTCAGCACGATGGCAGTCAACAGACCGTGGATGCCGAAGAAGGTATGACGCTGATGGAAACCGCCGTAAAGAACATGGTTCCAGGCATCGACGCTGACTGTGGTGGAGCTTGTGCCTGCGCGACGTGCCATGTCTACGTTGAGCCGGACTGGGTGGACGCAGCCGGCGCGCGCGAAGAGATGGAAGAGGACATGCTGGACTTCGCTTTCGACGTCCAGGACAACTCCCGGCTTTCCTGTCAAATCAAGATTGTTTCTGAACTCGACGGAATGACTGTCCGTGTGCCTGAGAAGCAATTCTGAAGGCTCTTGCAGCCGCGAACACATTCAAGGACGGAAACGTTATGTCTGACCCGATCAAGACGGACTGCGTCATTATTGGCGGAGGCCCCTGCGGTATTTTCGCGATTTTCGAACTCGGTCTTCTCGACATCAAGTGCCACGTGATCGATATCCTTGATCGCCCGGGAGGCCAGTGCGCAGAGCTCTATCCGGAAAAACCGATCTACGACATTCCGGGATACCCGGTTGTGTCCGGCCAGGAACTCACCGACAAGCTGATGGAGCAGGTTGAACCGTTCGGCGCGGAATTCCACTACAATCAGATGGTCGAGGAACTGGAAAAGCAGCCTGACGGCACCTTCCGGATCAAGACCGATGACGGTGCGGAGTTCCACGCGCCCGTCGTGGTGATTGCCGCCGGTGGCGGCAGCTTTCAGCCGAAAAAACCGCCCATGCCGGGCATTGACGACTATGAGGGCACATCGGTGTTCTACTCCGTCAAGAAGATGGAGCAGTTCCGCGACAAGGACATTCTGATTGTCGGCGGCGGCGACAGCGCTCTTGACTGGACCCTCAATCTGCAACCCATCGCCAGATCCATGACCCTGATGCACCGCCGCCCCGAGTTCAGGGCGGCACCGGATTCGGTGCACAAGATGCATGCCCTTTGCGACGAAGGCAAAATGCAGTTCAAACAGGGCCAGGTGACCGGCCTGAACGGCGATAACGGCCAGCTGACCGGAGTTCAGATCAAGGGAGCGGACGGCGAGGAAGAGATTGCCTGCAACACCATGCTGCCCTTCTTCGGTCTGACCATGAAGCTCGGGCCCGTCGCAAACTGGGGCCTGAACCTGCATGAGAACCTGATCGAGGTGGACACGGAGAAGTTCGAGACCAACGTGCCCGGCATCTTCGCCATCGGTGACATCAACACCTATCCGGGCAAGCTCAAGCTCATCCTGTCCGGCTTCCATGAAGCGGCCCTGATGTCCCAGGCGGCATTCAAGATCGTCCATCCTGACGAGCGTCTGGTCTTCCAGTACACCACGTCCTCAACCAAGCTGCAGAAGAAGCTCGGGGTCGCCTGAAGCGGTCCGGATTTCCGGTTTCAGAGCAGCCGGGAAACCCAAAATTAACCCTGTTCTGCCACTCTCCAGATCAGTTTGTGACCTGGAGAAGTGTTATGCGTTCTGTATGCGGACTGCGTGGTTCGATCGCGGCGACCGGCAAGATCCTGGCTGCCGTTTCATTTGCGGCACTCGCCTCCGGATGCGGCCTGTCGAATTCCGGCGGCCTCTGGGACGATCCGCAGGCCACCGGTTCGGTGGCGCGTGCACCGGCCCCGGTCGCGGCAGACCCGATCATCACCGGCACGAACCGGCCCTATAATCCGTATCACAGTCAGGCACCGCAGGGCCGCATCGTCCATGTTCAGCCCGGCGACACCGCCTACTCGATTGCAAAACGCAACCGTACCACGGTTCAGGCCCTTGCAATCGCGAACAATCTCAGAGCACCCTACACCATCAGCGCCGGCCAGCGCCTGGTGATCCCCGGCCCCCGCGCCGATTACACGGCGACCGGATCCGTATCTCCGGTGCGCCAACCCGCTCCCGCCGCACGTCCGGTGATCAGACCCGCCCAGGTGGTTACTGTCAGAGCCGGTGACACGCTCTACTCGATCGGCCGCCGGTACGGCGTCCATGTCAAAGATCTGGCGCGTTTCAACCGCATCGCGCCACCCTATCACATCAAGCTTGGCCAGCGGATCCAGATCCCGTCTCTGCAGGCGGCACCGCAACGGGCCCAGGCGCCGCGTCGTCCTGCGCCTCAGGTCCACCCGCGCCGCGCACCCGTACCGCAAGCCGTCGCATCGGCACCGGGCCGTGCGGCCTCAAGCCCGAACCGGGACTACATCTACTACTTTCACAAGGTGAAGCCCGGCGAAACGCTTCCGGCAATCGCCCAGCAGTACCGCATCGAGACCTCGACGCTGGCCACCTTCAACCAGTTGCCCGCACACGCGCAGCTGCGTAGCGGCCAGGTCATCCGCGTCCCGATGTAAGCGGCTTCAGACGGGGCTCCTTGCGAGCCCGAACAGCCTCAGCGGACGGCCATCGATGATGGCCAGTCCCAGCCCGATCAGGGCCATACCGGCAACATGCTTGGTCAACAGCACCTCTCCGAGAACGAGCGTGCCCAGCACAATCGCACTGACCGGCACCAGGAAGGTCACGAGCATGACGTTCGTAGCCCCGGACGTCTGGAGGATGCGGAAGAACAGGATATAGGCAATCGTGGTAGAGCCTATGGCAATACCGATCACCGATCCCCAGACATCCCACCCGGGCATGGCAAGCGCCCATGGCTGATCGACCAGCAGAACCAGCGGCAGCAGGATCATGGTCGAACAGGTCACCTGTCCCGTCGCAGTTGCCAGGGGCGGGAGGCCTCCGAACCTGCGCCCGAAGACGCCGGCAAAGGCGTATGACACCGTCGCGCCGACACAGGCGATCTGGCCCCAGAAGCCTTGCGTGTCGCCATAGAGCGCGTCCGGTCCGAAAAGCACCAGAATGCCCATAAAGCCGACAATCACGCCGCCAATCTTCACCGCCGACAGCTTCTCGTCCTGCAGGAAGAAATAGGCAACCGCGACTGTGAAGAACGGGGTGCCCGCATTGATGATCGATGCAAGGCTCGAGGAGATCTCCGTCTGCCCCCAGACCAGGAGCGAAAACGGAATGGCGTTGTTGAGCAGGCCCATCATCGCGAACGCGCCCCAGGGCAGATTCTGCCTCTTCTCTGACGGCACGGAGATCAGGAACACCACCCACAGGGCAAGTGCACCCAGCGCAAGTCTGAGAAAGACCACGGAAAACGGCGGCAGTCCGCGCAGTGCGACTTCGGAGAAGAAGAATGCCCCGCCCCACAAGATCGACAGCGCGATGAGCATCGTCCATTCGGCGGCACCCATCTGGGCTTTGACGGCTGTGTTCATGATGATCCTGGAGTTGGTGAACCTGGCGATTGCTTATCGGGTTCGCAGGAGCGGTGCCACCCGTTCCTTGCGCAACGCAAGTCAGTGCCAGATACGGTCCACCCGGTCGTAACTCCCGGCCTTCAGATCCGCTGTTTCCGCCAGCATGCGCTGCTTCGCGATCTTGCGGCTCGGGGTCCGGGGGAAATCGTCGACATAGGCAATGAAACGGGGCAACTTGAACCTTGCAAGTTGCAATGCGCAGTGGGCGATGATGCGGTCCGGCGGGCAGTCCTCCGGTCCGATGCCTTCCTGGAGCCGGATATACGCCTTGACCTCTTCACCTCTTTGCTCGTCCGGAACCGGGACGATCGCGGCCTCGGTAATCTCATCCATTTCCGCCAGAACGGCCTCCACCTCCCGGGCGGCGATGTTCTCGCCGGAGCGTTTCACCATGTCCTTGATGCGGCCGACGATGAAGTAGTAGCCGTCTTCGTCCTGGTAAAAGAGATCCCCGGTGCGGAACCAGTCGGCGCGGAACGCCTCGCGGTTGGCAGCCGGCCGCTTGTAGTAGCCCCAGAGCCGGCCCGGCCCCGAAACCCAGAGCTCGCCCCGCTCGCCACGCGGCACCTCCCTGCCCTCTTCATCCACGATCTTCAGGCGCCTGTCCGGAGCTTCAAGCCCGCAGGTTCTCTGGTAGTTCCGCGCGCCCGCGGCCATCGGCGTCACCGTCGCCGTGCCGAGCTCGGTCATCCCGTATGCGTCCCGCGCCGCGCACTCGGGAAAGCGTTCCTCAAACCGCTTCTTGCTCTCCGGCCGCCAGCCGAAGGCATAGATGTAGCGCAACCGGATGCCGGCGTCCGCACCCGACGGCGGATGCGCCTTCAGCGCCGGCTCGGGAAAGGTGCAGGCATTGATTTCAAAGTCCTGCAGCCAGGAGAAGAAACTCGAGATGCTCATCCTGCGGGCGACGTAGCAGGTGGCATCCAGAAAGAACGCCGAAAGAAGCTGCCACATACCGTCCATGTAGAAGAACGGCTGCCAGACGAGGACATTGCGGATTCCGTGATCATCGCCGCCGCGGGTGAACGCCAGGGACCAGCCGATCCGCATCCAGTATTCATGGCTCAGCATGCAGCCCTTGGGAAACCCCGTGGTGCCGGATGTGTACTGGATGTTCAGCAGATCGGAGGCCTCCACCCGTTCGGGCGGCACAAAGGGGAAGGCGCCGGTCTCGATGAGCGCCTCGAGCTGACCGGTGCCGCGGACCAGCACGTTGACATCCTCGATCATTTCGGGCCGGTCCGGCATGCCCCGGAACAGGGACACGAACTCTTCGTCGAGAATGAAGAACTGGGCGTCTGAATCGTTCAGGACAAAGGAAAGCTCGCTGGCCGTATATGCCGTGTTGACCGGAACCATGACGGCGCCAACGCGCCCGATGGCCGTCCAGACAACCATGGTCTCAGGCACGTTTGGCAGCATGACCGCAACATGGGCGCCCTTCCTCAGGCCCATGGAGGACAGGGACGACGCCAGCCGGTCGGCTTGTTCGTGCAGTTCTGAAAAGGTCAGCGCGCGGTCGTCCTGAAACCAGCGTCCCGCAATCTGCCCGCCAAGCGTCCGGGCACGCTCGGCAATGAACGCCCCGAGGGTCGGCGGCAGGTCCGTGGCGTGCATCCGCGCTTCGGTCGCCCGAACCTCCGCCAAGTCCTCCCGTTCCATCAGCTCTCACCCCTATCGGCAAGCGGCGGAGCCGGGTCCATGGCCAAGCGCTGCAGGCGGTAGAGCCGCGAGGCAAACGCCAAGGCATCCTGCCGGCTCATTTCGCCGGCGCGCTGATAGGCCTCCATCTCCGTGCGCACGGCCAGCGGCGGGTGGCTGGCGATCAGCCCGGCGACCTCCATTGCCCGCTCCTGCAGCGCATCGGGCTCCACCACCTCGTTGACCACATGATGGCGCAGCGCCTCTTCCGGCCCGAACATCTCTCCCGTCAACAGCATCCACATGGCCGAGGTGTGGGGGATCATCCTGGCGAGGCGGATGACGCCGCCGGCACCTCCCATGCCGTACTTGATCTCCGGCAGACCGAACTGGGCGTTCGTCGATGCGATGCGGATATCCGACAGCAGCATCATGTAGATGAAGCCCTGCCCAAGGCAGTAACCGTTGACCGCGCTGACGATGGGCTTGAAGCGGGTCAGTCCCTGGATCTCCACTTCCCAGCCGGGATACTCCAGGCTCTCCCCATCGTGCCGGACAGCCATCTCACGCCGCACCATCTCAGCCGGCGAGCGTTCCGGCCGCGGCGTCTTGATGTCATCTCCTGCACAGAACGCCCGCGTGCCTGCGGCGGTCCAGACGCCGACATGCATGTCGTCATCGGCGATGAAGTCCTGGAGGATGCCGAAGAACTCCTTGTGCATCGCGGGCGTGAAGACGTTCACCGGGGGGTTGTCCAGCACGAACCGGGCGATATGGTTTTCCTTGGTATAATGCAGCGTCATGGCGCCGATGGTAGCGGCGTGGCGCGCCCAAGTCTAACCCATGGAAGGGCAGCAGACATGATTGATCTCAGCGGCAAGACCGTACTTGTGACCGGCGGTTCCCGAGGTATCGGCGCTGCGGCCGTGCGCCGGATCGTCTCCTGCGGCGGGCGAGCGGTGATCCACTACGGATCGAACGAAGCAGCTGCGCAGGCGCTGGCGGCAGAAGTCGGTGAGAGCAGCGTGCACATCGCGCAGGCGGACCTTCTCGATATCGCACAGACGGAGCGCCTCTGGGAGGAGGCTGCGGGATGGGCTGGCCGGATCGATGTCCTGGTGAACAATGCCGGCGTCTACGAGAAGTGCCCCATCGATCTTCCCCTGCCAGACTGGTTGGCCGGGTGGGAGCGCACCATGCGCATCAATCTCACCTCCGCCGCCCAGCTTTGCCGGCGCGCCGTCCCACATTTCCGCGACGCCGGCGGCGGCATCATCATCAATGTCTCCAGCCGCGCCGGCCACAGGGGCGACAGCATCGAGCACCAGCAATACGGGGCCTCCAAGGCCGGCATGCTCGCGCTCAACCGTTCCATCGCCCGCACTTGCGCCAAGGACGGCATTCTCGCCTACGGCATCGCACCTGGCTTCGTCGATACCGAGATGGTTCAGGACATCGTCGAGGACAAAGGCATTGAGGCCATGCGCGCGCTTTACCCGACGGGCCGCGTCACGACGGCGGACGAGGTCGCGGCGGTCATCACCTTCCTGGCCAGCGGCATCGCTCCGCAGACCACCGGCAACACCATCGACCTCTCAGGCGCCGCCGACGTCCGCTGACTACTCTGGTACCGGCTTGTACGCATGGAGGATGGCGGTCAGGGCTATCCCGGCGGCCAGGCCCCAGAAGGCGCTGCCGATCCCGAACAATGACAGTCCTGACGCTGTCACGAGGAATGTTACTGCGGCCGGCTCGCGGCGCACTGGCTCCGGCTTCTTTTCATCCGGCTTCTCAGCGGCGGGAGCCTGGGTCTGGTTCTTGCCCAGCGCAGGCTCGCCTTCTGCCGTCTTATCCGTCTTGGACTTGTCGTCCTTCGGCTTCTCCGGGTCCGTAAAGGCGTTGGTCAGCGCCATGATGAACGTCCCGATGAGGGCAAGCCCCGCCACTGCATTGATAAGGACGGTCGGCGAGCCGGCGATCAGCGCAGTGACCAAACCGGCCAGCAAGCCATAAACGATATAGCACGCACCTCCCACGATCGCGGACCAGTACCTCCTCGCTGGATCGGGGTGTGCGTCCGAGCCGGCGCACATACCGGCGGTGATCGCGGCAAGATTGACCCCGTGCCCCCCGAACGGCGCGGCCAGAAACGACAGGACGCCCGTCGAGGTGAACAAGGGTCCAGCCGGCGGAGAGTAGCCGTTACCGTTCAGTGTCGCGATGCCGGGGATGTTCTGGGAGGCCATGGTCACCAGAAACAACGGCACTGCGATGCCAATGATCGATGCCATGTCGAACACCGGCATGATGAAAACCGGTGAGATCCAGAACTCCGCATTCTCTGCCAGCGAGCCGCGGCCGCTGAAAACGATGACGAGAACCATCACCGCCAGCGCGGCAGGCACCGCATATAGACCCTTGACCCTGAGCATGATCGCCCAGGCAGCGATCACGGGCAGGGCCAGCCAGGGTTCATCAGCCACCGCCTGGGCGGGCTGCAGGCAGAAGTAGAGCAGCACTCCGGCGAGCATGGCATTGGCGATGTTGGCCGGTATCGCGGTGACCCAGCGTCCCAGCGGCTTCCACAGGCCCGCCAGAACAATCAGGAGCGATGTGACGAGAAACGCGCCGACGGCCGCTTCGAAACCTCCCGCCGGCGCTCCCGTCGTCGCCAGCAGTGCGCCGCCCGGCGTCGACCATGCCACACTGATGGGCATGCGCGATTTCAGGCTGAGGATGATGCCGCCAAGACCCATGGCAACCGCGAGTGCCATCAGGCCGGAAGCCGCCTGGCCGGGGCTTGCACCAGCAGCGCTCAGTCCCTGGACGACTATGGCGAAAGAGCCTGCAAACCCCACAAAGGCAGACAGCACGCCGGCAATGAACGCGGACAGCGAAAAGTCCGATAGTAATGTGTTCCCCCGGTTCATGCGTCAGATCGGCCAGCGTCTAGGCAGGTTCAAGGACCGTCGTGCGGATCATCACGCGCAGCTGGCCCGAAAAGTCGTTGATCGGAAAATGTAGCGTGAAGCGGTTATCCCACATGAGGGTTCCGCCCGGCTGCCAGCGGAAGCGGCAGGTGAACTCGTGACGCTCCAGCTGTGCGAAAAGGTAATTCAGCAGCGGCCGGCTCTCCGGCTCGGTCATCCCCTCAAAGCGTGTGGTAAACATGCGGTTAACGTAGAGTCCTTCCCGGCCAGTTGCAAGCTGCTTGGCCACAACCGGCTGCATTGCCAAATAGCGGGCCTGCTCCTCGGCGCCCGGACCAAAATAACTGTGCACCGCCTTCAGCCCCCGCAGCAGGTCCTGCAGGCCCGAAGACAGCTGTTCAAAGCAGGCGATGGTGCTCGCAAACCCGGTGTCGCCGCCAACGGGCGGTACGGTCTTCGCGTGCAAGATCGAAAGATATCCAGACGGTTTCAGCCAGGTCACGTCCGCATGCCACGAAGCCCCGCCAAACATGAGCGTCTCGTCAGGCTCGCGCCTCAGCTCCAGGACGTCGGGACAGTCGTCAAAGCCGTTGTCGACCAGGGGGTGCAGAAAGGGCGGCCCGAACAGGCGGCCAAGGGCGCTGAGCTGGAAACGATCAAGCTCCTGATCTGGAAAATAGAGGACGAGATGCCTGCCGAGGGCCGAGCGCAGATCGGCCGCCATGCTTTCATCGGCCGAACCGAGATCAACGCCGCGGGCGATGGCGCCCAGTGCGCCTGTAACCGGTTCAAGCTCAAGCACGGACCTGGCTACCCGGAGGACGTGCGGTCATGGCGCGGCAGGTCATCGGCAATATCGAACCAGGGCAGCTTTTCCCGGTGAAAGACATGAAACTGGGGTTCGATGGACGCAGGGTCCTCCAGCGAGGCGATGTAGAAATGGATCTCATGCGAGAACTTGTCTGCATCATATGCGATGGGACTACCGCAATTGCGACAGAAATGGCGGCGCACACCGGGAGACGATCTGTAGATGGCGGGAATCTCGCCCGTGAAACGGTAATCCTCATGCGCAACCGCAAAGAACGTGGCAACCGGCGAAGACGTGTTCCGCCGGCAGCTTTCGCAATGGCAATGGCCGGCCCAGTTGATCTTGCCGTCGAACTCGTAAGTCACCTGTCCGCACAGACAGCGCCCGCGGCCCTTCATGCTCCGTCCTCCTGATCTGACCAACTCGCAGCCTAAGACGTCATCCCGCGGCGATCAATCGTTCCAGCTGCTCTTGCAGGGCCGGCAGGGCGTCTTCCGGAGACAGCGCGGGCCAATCCTGCATCTGGCCGCGATACCATGTCAGCTGCCGCTTGGCATATCGCCAGGTCTGGGTCCGGGCGGCGGTCAGCGCCTCCTCCAACGAGCATTCTCCGGCGAGATGGGCGCCGAACTCCCGGACGCCGATGGCCTTCATGGCCGGCAGCTCCGAATCCAGCGTCAGCGCCAGCAGATCGCGCACCTCGTCCAGAGCACCATCTTCCACCATCCGGTCCAGACGCCCCTCACATCGCGCGTAGAGGTCGCTGCGTTCAGGCAGAAGATAGGATTTCACCACAGCAACTCCGTCTAAGGGATTCAAACCCTTAGCCGTTTGCCAATCGTTCAAGCTTCGCCCGGTCTGCTCGTGGACCTCCAGCGCACGCACAAGCCGCTGCCGGTCGGCCAGCCGTTCCCCAGTCGCCGTTTCCAGCCGTCGCGACAGGACATCAAGATCTTCCTCCGCGGACCAGGTGGCAACACGTGCCCGAACCTCAGGCGACACTGCCGGTATATCGGCGAGCCCGCCCGCAAGCGCTTTGAAATACAGGCCGGTTCCGCCCGTAACGATCGGCAAGCCCCCGGAGGACCAGACATCTTCCAGCGCCCGGCTGGCGTCCTCCAGCCACCTTCCAGCAGAGTACCGCTCCGCGGCGGAGACAAAGCCATAGAGTTCATGGTGCGCCCGGTTGAGATCCTCCGGGCCGGGCCGGGCGGACAGCACCTGGAGCTCCCGGTAAACCTGCATGGCATCTGCATTGATGACCACCCCGTTGAACCGCCCGGCGAGCTCGATAGCAATGCGGGACTTGCCGCTGGCGGTCGGGCCTGCAATAAGCAGCGCACGCTTTCCGCCTCCCCTTCCCGCCATCAATCTCTCCTGTCAGCTGCACCTGCCTCATGGACACTGTTCTTCTCCTGATTTCAAGCCGCCACGAAGCCGGAGTTTCAGATGCCGCCGCCGCGAAAGCCGCGGAGATGTGCCGGGCAACCGGTCCGGCACAACGGCTTGCATCTCACGTGCTGGAGTTGGCCTGTGAAGAGCCGTCCGCCGGTCTTGAGGCCGCGCTTCGCGAAGTCCTGGCTGAAGCCAGGATTGACGTGGCATTTCTGCCCTTGGCGAACCGGCGCAAGCAGCTCCTCATAGCGGACATGGATTCCACCTTCATTCACCAGGAGTGCATCGACGAGCTGGGCAAGCTCGCAGGCGCCGGCGAGGAGATTGCTGCAATCACCGAACGCGCGATGCGCGGCGAGCTGGACTTCTCGGGCGCATTGCGCGAACGCGTGGCCCTCATGGCAGGGCTAGATGAGAACGCGATCGAAACGGTCAAGTCGGCACATGTCACGTTCACCGATGGCGGCCGGGACCTTGTTCAGGGAATGAGGACGGCCGGGGCCTACACGGCGCTTGTCTCGGGCGGGTTCACCCACTTTACCGCCTTCGTGGCGGAGTACTGTGGCTTTGACGAAAACCGTGCCAACAGGCTTATCATCGAGAACGGCACGCTAACGGGCAGGATCGAGGAGCCGGCGCTCGGCAGGGACGCCAAGGTCGCCGCAATCAACGAACTCGCAGCGCGTCAGGGCATAACGCTTGCGGAGTGTCTGGCGGTGGGCGACGGGGCGAACGACATCGGCATGCTGGAGGCGGCTGGCCTGGGTGTGGCCTTCCATGCCAAGCCCGCGGTGCGCGAAGCAGCGGACGTGCGGATTGATCACGCCGGCCTCGACGCCCTGCTCTGGCTGCAAGGGCTCCAGGGACCGACGTGAGAGCGGTCAGCCATAGAGTGCGAGTTTAAGACTGGTGAAACAAAAGCTTCCGGCGCCCTATACGCCGCCCGTCAGCCAATAGCTCGCATCGAAACCGCTCGAGAAGCTCATGACGGAGAGAGTTGCCGCGGTGCCTTCAACACCATCCTGGCCGTAAGGCAGGATGAGGACTTCGTACTTGGTCAGATCCCGTCCCTGCCAGCCCAGGGTCTTTACGGCAAAATGCGGGTGCCGGTAGGCGGCCGCATCCGAAATGCGCTTGTAGGCGTCCGCGGTATTCAGCGAATCAGATTCGGCTTCCAGAAGACGCCGCTCCCTGCTCATGCCCAGAATCCGGGCGCATTCCTCGCCCACAAAGGCCACTTCGAACACAAGCGGTTGCCTGGATCTGACGAGGTGACCGACGGCAAACTGCATCAATGAGCCGTGGCGGCTGGCATCGAAGTCACTCAGCAGCGGAAGTCCATCTGTCTTCCTGAGGGAAACCCAGTCGGTAAAGAGCGCTTTCGTGGCTGCGCCCTGCAGGATCCAGTCTCCGGTCAACGGTGCCTGTTCAAACAGGACGTACCGCCCGTCGCCGGCACTCTGCGCGGCATCGGACCTGGCAGCAAAAACCGGACGCGGCGGAATCCCGCCGTCCATTGCGCCGTTCCCGACTGATGAAGTATTCGACAATTGCGTACCCGCCAAACTTGGCCCCAGGAGGCCAAGAATGGCGGGATCGGGTAACTGGCCGGTTAAAACCTAGCCGTCTTTTTTCTTCAGGCGAATGGCCAGGAAACGCAGATCGCCGTTCTGGTTCGAAACCAGCATCAGAACGGACTTCCGGCCTTCCTTCTCCAGCGCTTTCACGCGATTGACTACGTCAGAGGGCGTGCTCACCTTTTCCTGCCCGACCTCCAGGATCACATTGCCGGCGCGGATATTCTTTTCCGCTGCGGCGCTATCGGGGTCCACCTCGCTGACCAGCACGCCGGCTTCAACCTTTTCGGTAAGCTTGAACTTGGTGCGAAGTTCATCCGATATCGGAAGAAGCTTCAGGCCAAGCGCAGTTTCGACAGCCGCGACTTCCTTCTTCTCCACACTCGGCGAGGTCAGCGAAGCCTTCTTGGTTTCCTCCAGCCTGCCGACGGTCACCATCAGGGTCATTTCCTCGCCCTTGCGCAGCACGACCACCTCGACCTCCTTGCCGACAGGGGTGCGTGCAACCATGCGGGGCAGCTCGCGCATTTGCGGCACCGGCTCGCCGTCGAACTCGAGAATCACGTCGCCCTTGAGGATACCGCCTGCTGCGGCCGGGCTGCCGTCGGTCACATCATTGACCATCGCGCCGCGCGGCCTGCCAAGTCCGGGGATGCTCTCAGCCAGTTCGTCCGTGACATGCTGGATGCGGACGCCGAGCTTGCCACGGCGGGTTTCACCAAACTTGCGCAGCTGATCGATGACGCCAGTTGCGGTGGTTGCCGGGATCGAAAAGCCGATACCGATCGATCCGCCACTCGGCGAAATGATTGCCGTGTTGATGCCGACGACCTTGCCGCTCATGTCGAAAAGCGGTCCGCCCGAGTTACCTCGGTTGATGGCGGCATCCGTCTGGATGAAATCGTCATAGGGGCCTGCATTGATGTCGCGGTTCCGTGCGGAGACAATGCCGAGCGTCACCGTGCCGCCAAGGCCGAAGGGATTACCGATTGCCATCACCCAGTCGCCGACACGGAGGGCCTTGGAGTCGCCGAACTCGACCGCTTGCAGTGGGGCTTCGGGTTCGACCTTCAGCACGGCGATATCTGTCTTCGGGTCCTTGCCGATCAGCTTGGCCTTCAGCTTCTTGCCGTCAGCAAAGTTTACCGTAATTTCAGCAGCTTCAGCGATGACATGGTTGTTGGTTATGACAATGCCTTCCGGATCGATGACAAAGCCGGATCCCAGCGAACTGGCGGGCCTGCGCCGGCGCGGCTGCTGACGGCGCTGTCCGGGCTGCTGGTTGTCGAAGAAATCCTTGAAGAAATCCCGGAACGGGGAATTCTCCGGCAGATTTGGCGGTTGCGGGGTGCGGTTGCCGTCCCGGCTGGACGTCTGGCGGACACGCTGGGTGGTGGAAATGTTCACCACCGCACCTGACAGCCGCTCGGCAAGATCAGCCACCGAAACCGGGCCTTGCGCCCTGGCGCCCGGTGCCGTCCATACGAGCAGCACCGCCAGCAGGGCAAACCAGCCGCCCGCACGCCCGATAAGTGCCTGGATCTTCAACGTCATCATGTCTTCATCTCCCGCCCGGATCACCGGGGCTTTATACCGTTGACACGCCCTGGCGGATCACAGACCGGAGCGCGCAAGCCACACGATCAAGAACCCCAGCCCGAACGCGATAAAACCGCAAATGCGCATGGTCTGCTCCGGCATCTCCTGGGCCATCGCCATCATGCGTTTCAGCGCGGCCGGGTTGGCCGCATAGATCAGTCCTTCTATCACCAAAACCAGACCGAGCGCGGTAACAAGATCGCGCATTCCCGTCAGAGGCCTATTGCGACGGCGCCGGCTGCTGGCCCCGGGCCTGGCCCCCGAAGAACTGGAAGAACTCCGAGTCCGGCTTCAGAACCAGGGTGGTGTCATCGCCCTGCAGGGCCTTGGAATAGGCCTGCATGGAACGGTAGAACGCGAAGAACTCAGGATCCTTGCCGAAGGCTTCGGCGAACAGACGGTTGCGCTCCGCATCGCCCTGACCACGGATGATTTCCGATTCGCGTTTCGCCTTCGCGACCAGCTCGACCGCCTCACGGTCAGCCTCGGCGCGAATGCGGCGGCGGGCCGTCTCACCGATAGCGCGCAAGTTTGCCGCTTCAGCGAAACGTTCCGCGTTCATCCGCTCATAGGTATCGTTCAGAACGTCCGGTGTCAGGTCCGTCCGGCGAACACGTACATCGACAATCTCAATGCCGAGCGAGCGGGCCTCGTTGCGGACCTGATCGCGGATTTCCCGCATCATTGCCGGGCGGTCTTTAGAAAGCGCCGCATCGAATGTGCGCTTACCGTAGGTCTGGCGAAGCGCCGCGTCGAGACGGGTATCGATCCGGTCGCGGGCGATCGCGAGGCTCGCACCAACGGCCTCACGGAAGCGCCGGGGATCCACGATCCGCACCATGGCGATCGCGTCCACAAGATAGCGCCGGCCATCGACCACCTGCACCGTCTTGTCCACGCTCTCGAAGAACACCATGCGATCCTCGACGAAAATGACTTCCTCGAAGATCGGCCATTTGAAGGCCAGGCCGGGCTTGTCGACGGTACGCTGAATCTCACCCAGCCGAATGATCAGTGCCTTTTCGCGTTCATCGACGACAAAGGTGGCGGTGAACATTACAAACGCGGCGATTGCAACCACCACAAGCCCGAGGGGCTTCATGAGCTTACCCATCACTGAGACTCCCCGCCGGTGCGGCGCTTCTGGACTTCAGGCAGCGGCAGATAGGGAACCACGCCCGATCCGCCCTGGCCGCCCTCGATGATCACCTTGTTCGAGTTGGTCAGCACGTCTTCCATGGTCTCCAGGAAGAGGCGCTTGCGGGTGACGTCCTTCGCCTTGGCATACTCTTCGTAGACCGAGACAAAGCGCTGAGCCTCACCGTCGGCTTCAGCCACCACGCGGGCCTTGTAGCCCTTGGCGTCTTCCACCGTCTTGGAAGCCTCACCGCGCGCCTCACCCAGAAGCTTGTTGCGGTACTGCTCGGCTTCCCGGATGAACTTGTTCTGGTTCTGCTCAGCGCGCTGAACTTCCTCAAACGCGTCGATAACAGCGGGAGGAGGATCGGCCTTCTCAAGCTGCACGCCGGTGATCAGCACCCCGGCATTGAAGGAATCCAGAGTTTCCTGGATCAGCCCCGCCACCGCATTCTGGGCTTCCAGGCGGCCTTGCGTCCGGACCTGGTCGGCCTTGGTCCGGCCGACGATCTCACGCATGGCAGCTTCCGCCACCACCCGCACAAGCTGCTCGGGAGCGCGCGTGTTGAACAGAAATTCTTTAGCGTCCTTGATCTTCCACAGGACGGTAAAGCGGATGTCGACGATGTTCTGATCACCGGCGAGCATCAGGCCCTCCTGCGATCCGGAACTCACGCCGAAATCGAGCTGGTTGACCGCCTGCACCTTCGGTGTCTCGACGGTTTCGATCGGCCAGAGAATGAAGTGCAGGCCCGGATCGGTTGTCCGGCTGTACTCGCCGAGGCGCAGAACAACGCCCTGCTCGTCCGGCTCCACGGTGTAGACCGCGTTCATGATCCAGACGATGCCGAGGCCCAAGACGATCAGCAGGAACATGATGCGGTTGGTGGCACCTCCACCGCCTCCGCCGCCGCCCCCGCCTCCGGGGATGATGTCCTTCAGGCGCTCCTGGCCCTTCTTCAGCAGGTCTTCCAGATCAGGCGGCTGCTGACGGCCACCGCCGCCTCCGCCCGGTCCGCTCGGCCCCTGGCCCCACGGCCCGCGGTTATCGCCGCCGCCGCCCTGCCAGCCGCCACCTTGATTGTTCCACGCCATGTAGATGTCCCTTATGACTAACGCGCAACCTGAGCCCGCAAGGGACCGGAGCCGCACCCGTTGCCGGTCATATAGGAAAACGTGTTCGCCAAGTCTATGGATTAGAGCAAATTCCCTCCTGTCCAGGTTCCCTTCAGCGCTCCTGGCCCTTGCGCTCCGTCTTTCGTCGCACGATACTGCGGCACTCCCCTTCCCTGAATTTTTCACCCCACCAGAGGATCAAGGCCGCATCTCATGCCCACGATCAACCGTTTCGCAGACTTCCACGAAGAAATCGCAGAATGGCGCCGTGATATCCACGCTCATCCCGAGCTCGGCTTCGATGTGCACCGCACCGCGGGCATTGTTGAGAACAAGCTCAAGGAATTCGGCATCGACAAGGTTGTGCCCGGCATCGGCCGCACCGGCGTGGTGGGCGTGATTAAGGGACGCCAGGACACAAGCGGCAAGGTCATCGGCCTGAGAGCCGACATGGACGCCCTGCCCATTCAGGAAGCGCGCGACATTCCGCATAAATCGACGGTTGACGGCAAGATGCACGCCTGCGGCCATGACGGCCACACCGCGATGCTTCTTGGCGCGGCGAAGTATTTGAGCGAAACACGCAATTTTGACGGTACGGCCATCGTCATCTTCCAGCCGGCCGAAGAGGGTGGCGGCGGCGGCCAGGTCATGGTCGATGAAGGCATGATGGAGCGTTTCGGCATTCAGGAAGTCTACGGCATGCACAATGCGCCGACCCTGCCTGTCGGCATGTTTGCGCTCCGCCCGGGCGCTCTCATGGCATCCGCCGACTTCATCGAGATCGACATCACCGGAAAGGGCGGGCACGCGGCCCGGCCACACAACTGTACAGACCCGATCATCGTCGCTTCTCATCTGGTCCAGGCGTTCCAGACCGTCGTGTCGCGCGATACGGATCCGGTGGAAGGTTCGGTTGTCTCGATCACGACGATTGAGGCCGGGGACACCAACAATGTCATTCCGCAGACCGCCCGGATGACAGGGACCGTGCGGACCCTGAAGCCTGAGATCCGCGATCTCGTGGAACGGCGCCTGGGCGAGATCTGCGCAAGTTTCGCGACCGCCTTCAACGCGGAGATCGAGTGTGAATACCAGCGGCTCTACCCCGTGACGGTCAACCACGAGGCCGAGGCCGGTTTCGCCGCCGGTGTCGCCCGCCAGATTGCCGGCGAGGACAAGGTCATCGACAACGTGCCGCCGGTCATGGGCGGGGAGGACTTCTCCTTCATGCTTGAAGCGCGGCCGGGGGCCTTCATCTTCCTTGGTCAAGGCGACACTGCGGGTCTCCACCACCCGGATTACGACTTCAACGACGACATCATCCCACTCGGCTGTTCCTACTGGGCAAAGCTCGTCGAGACGGCGATGCCGGCGAATTGAGAGAGCCGGCAGCCTCATTGCAAAATTAATTCTGCCTGCTGACCTCATCGGGCTTGACCCGATGTTTCAGGCGAAGCAAATCTCCGACCTCTCCAGTCAGGAATGCCGGATCAGGCCTGAAGACAATGCTTGAGCGCGAAATGACCGCCGTGGAATTTCGGCCCGCTGGAAAAACGAAAAGGAAAGGCGCATGACCGCGGTTCTGTTCAGCAATGCGACCCTGGTCGACGGCACAGTAGACCAGGCCCGCGAAGGCTTTCACCTGCTGGTCGAGAACGACCGGATCAAGGAGATCTCGGACAAGCCGATCAGCCCGCCGGCGGAGGCCCGGGAGATCGACCTGGCGGGCTTGACCCTGATGCCCGGGCTGACCGATGCCCATGTGCATGTGAAGGCGACCATGCTCAATCTCGGGCGCCTCCAGGAAGTGCCCGTCTCCTATCTCTTCGCCAGCGCCGCCCAGATCATGAAGGCGATGCTGATGCGCGGCTTTACGACAGTGCGCGATTGCGCCGGCGCCGACAGGGGAATGGCCGATGCGGTCGCTCACGACCTGGTCATCGGTCCGAAATTACGGGTTTCCGGGCTCGCCCTGTCACAAACCGGCGGGCACTCTGACTTCCGCCATACCACCGAGTTCTCCACCGTCATCAGCTGTGCCTGTCAGGTTTCGACCGCACAGATGGGCCGGATCGCCGACGGCGTGGACGAGTGCCGGCGGGCCGCCCGCGACGAATTGCGCAAAGGGGCGCACCAGCTGAAGATCATGGCCGGAGGCGGCGTTGCTTCGCCGTCGGACCCAATCCAGAACACGCAGTATTCGAAGGAAGAGATCACAGCGATCGTGGAGGAATGTGACGCCTGGCATACCTACGCGATGGCCCACGCCTACACCCCCCAATCGATCCGGCGCGTGGTAGAATGCGGCGTCCGGTGCATCGAGCACGGCAATCTTGTCGATGCCGAGACCGCGCAGTTGATGGCGGAGCATGGCGTGTTCCACGTGCCCACCAACATCACCTATTTCGCGCTCAACAAGCACGGCAAGGAGTTCGGCTTCCCCGAGGTCTCCCTGCAAAAGCTGCAGGAGATCGTTGATGCGGGGCTGAGAGCGGTCGAGATCACGCGGGATGCAGGCGTGAAGGTCGGCCACGGCACGGATCTTCTGGGCCCCTGCCACCGCTACCAGTCAGACGAGTTCTCGCTCAAGGCCGAGGTCCTGGGAAACTTCGGGGCAATCAAGTCGGCAACCCTCACCAATGCGGAAATATTCGAGCAAGAAGGCGAGATCGGAGTCCTGGCGGAAGACGCCAAGGCGGATCTGATCGTTGTGCGCGGCAACCCACTGAAGGATATCGGGGTGCTGGAGAACGACGGACAGCACATTCCTCTGGTGATGCGGGATGGCCAGATCTTCAAAGACGAACCTCTGGTGGCATAAATCTGCTCAAGTCGGAGTTCTGGCAGCATAAATCTGCTCAAGCTGGAAAAGAGGCGATTGAACTTTGGTATCAAGCGCGGATAAACTCTGGCACAGGGGAGCAGGGGCAGCCGCATGGGCGGCAACAGTCCCGCTTCACAGGGATCTTTTTTCAACAGGGAGTATCTCCATGAAACTAGCCAAATTGGCACTCGGCGGTCTGTTGGCCGGCGGTCTGATGGCCAGCGCTGCGAATGTCGCTCTGGCTGACGGGCACGAGAAGACCTTCAGATGGGCCTTCCAGGGCACGCTGCAGACCCTCGACCCCCACGGCCTGTTCGAAACATTCACCCTCGGCTTCCAGCGCAACATCTACGAGGGCCTGGTTGCCCGCGATGCGAACATGGAAATGGTCGGCGCTCTGGCGGAAAGCTGGGAGAACATCAATCCCACGACCTGGCGCTTCAAGCTGCGCAAGGGTGTGAAGTTCCACGACGGTTCCGACTTCACCGCAGAAGACGTGGTGTTCTCCGTTGACCGTATCCGCAGCGAAGGCTCCGACATGAAGGTCGTTGCCGGCCTCATCAAGGAAGCCAAGGTGGTCGACGATCACACGGTCGATCTGATCACCCCGGCACCGAACCCGATCATGCCGCTTCAGCTCGAAATCTTCTACATCATGGACAAGGGCTGGGCCGAGAAGAACAAGGCCACCGGCGCCACCAACGTCAAGGGCGGCGATGAAGGCAACTTCGCCAACCTGAACGCCAACGGCACTGGCCCGTTCACGGTCGAATCCCGCCAGTCCGGCGTGAAGACCGTTCTGAAGCGCAACCCGAACTATTGGGGCAACGCTGAGATCAAGACCAATATCGGCACGGCGGTCTTCACGCCGATCGACCAGGACGCCACCCGCGTGGCTGCCCTGATCTCCGGCAACGTCGACATGGCCTATCCGATCCCGGTGCAGGACTGGCAGCGCCTCAAGGACGCCTCCGGCGTGAAACCGCTCACCGGTCCGGAAGCCCGGACCATCTTCCTCGGTTTCGACCAGTTGCGCGAAGAGCTCACCGCATCCAACATCAAGGGCAAGAACCCCTTCAAGGATGTCCGTGTCCGCAAGGCCTTCATGCACGCCATCAACGTTGAAGCCATCAAGAAGAAGGTCATGCGCGGCGCCGCAACGCCGGCCGGTCTGATGATCGCCCCGCAGATCAACGGCTTCAAGGAAGCGATGAACGATCGCCTCGCCTATGACGTTGACAAGGCCAATGCGCTCATGGCCGAAGCAGGATATCCGGACGGCTTCGAGGTCACCATGGACTGCCCGAACAACCGCTACGTCAACGACGAGAAGATCTGCCAGGCGGCGGCTTCCATGCTGGCGCGGATCAAGGTCAAGGTGAACCTGCTGGCCCAGCCCAAGTCGAAATACTTCGGCAAGGTTCTGGCCCAGAACGGCTATGACACGAGCTTCTTCCTGCTCGGCTGGACGCCGTCGACCTTCGACGCCCACAACCCGATCTCCTCGCTGATGGCTTGCCGCGGCGGAGAGGACAAGCTGGGTGCCTTCAACCTGGGCGGCTACTGCAACCCGAAGATCAACGAACTGGCCGCCAAGATCCAGTCCGAGACGGACCAGGGCAAACGCCAGGCGATGATCGACGAGGCCCACCAGATCCACAAGGACGAGGTCGGTCACATTCCGCTTCACCAGCAGCCGCTGTCGTGGGGCGTGTCGGAAAAGGTTGACGTCGTTCAGCGTCCCGACAACGTCTTCGACCTGCGCGACGCGGTCGTGAAGTAGGCAGACAAACTGGAGGGCCGGGCCGTTTGCTGAGGCAGGCTGCCCGGCCCTTTTCCATTCCCTGAGTCGTTTGTTCAGATGATCACCTTCGTCCTCCAGCGCCTGATACAGTCCATTGTCGTGATGCTGACCGTTGCGCTGATCGCGTTCAGCCTGTTCCGTTATGTCGGCGACCCGATCAACAACATGGTCGGCCAGGACACGACCATTGAAGAGCGCGAGGAATTGCGTGAGCGTCTTGGGCTAAATGATGCTTTTCTCTTGCAATTCGGGCGTTTCGCCAGGAACGCGGCGGTGGGCGAGTTCGGCTTTTCCTACCAGCACCGCCGTCCAGTGTCCGAACTGATTTCAGAACGCCTGCCCGCAACCCTGGAGCTGTCGCTGGTCTCGGCGATACTGGCCCTTGTCATCGGAATTCCGATGGGCGTCTACACCGCCATCCGACGACACGGGGCGCTCAGTCACACCTTCATGACGGTCTCGCTCATAGGGATCTCCCTGCCGACATTCCTCATCGGCATCCTGCTCATCCTGTTCTTCGGCGTCATCCTCAGATGGCTGCCGACCTTCGGCCGGGGGGACGTGGTCTCGCTCGGCTGGTGGACCACCGGCTTCCTCACAGCCTCCGGGCTGAAGTCTCTGATCATGCCGGCCATCACTCTGGCACTGTTCCAGATGACGCTGATCATGCGCCTGGTGCGTGCGGAGATGCTCGAAGTGCTGCGCACCGACTTCGTCAAGTTTGGCCGCGCGCGTGGGCTGCCCGACCGCTACATCCACTTCATCGTGGCGCTGAAGAACACGCTGGTGCCGGTCATCACCATCACCGGCCTGCAGCTTGGCTCGATCATCGCTTTCGCCATCATCACCGAGAGCGTGTTCCAGTGGCCGGGCATGGGCCTCCTCTTCATCCAGGCGATCGGCGAAGTCGATATCCCGGTCATGGCCGCTTACCTCGTCCTGATCGCCTTCTTCTTCGTGGTCATCAATCTCATTGTCGACGTCCTCTACTACGTGGTCGACCCGCGCCTGCGCGTCGACCGCGCCGGGGCCGGAGGGCATTGATGATGACCCTCAGAGCTTTCTCCGTCATGTCCTCCAAGCCGGACGTCTCTTCTATCTTCGTCATGCCCGCGAAGGCGGGCATCCGGAGCGAAACGCGCAAGCTGTGCGTGGTGCCCCTGGACTCCCGCCTTCGCGGGAGTGACCTCGTGGGCGGGAGTGACGTCATGGAAGCAAGGGCGGTGTGACCATGGCCAGCACTGACGTCACCCAGGAAACGCGGGAAACCTCGGAAATCCGGTCCAGCTGGCTGAAAAGGGCGCTTGATAGCGATATCTGGTACTCGTTCTGCCGTTCGCCGATAACGATCGTTTCGGCGATCATGACCCTGCTGTTCTTCTTCGCGGCAATCTTTGCGCCCCTGGTCGCTCCGCACAATCCGTTCGATCTGGCCTCCATCGACATCATGGACGCCAGCCTGCCGCCGGTCTGGCAGACCGACGGCGATCCCCGCTTCCCGCTTGGAACGGACGACCAGGGCCGGGATGTCTATTCCACCATCATCTTCGGCGCCCGCATCTCGCTGTTCGTCGGCTTTGCCTCAGTCATCTTTTCGCTTGTCATGGGGGTCGGGCTCGGCCTCGTCAGCGGCTATGTCGGCGGGCGCCTTGATGCGTTCATCATGCGCGTTGCCGACATCCAGCTCTCCTTCCCCGCCATCCTCATCGCCTTGCTGATCGACGGTGTTGCCCGCTCGGTCCTGCCCCGGGGCATGCATGAGGAACTGGCCTTCTACGTCCTGATATTCGCGATCGGGATCTCCGGCTGGGTGCAGTATGCGCGTACCGTGCGCGGCTCGACCCTGGTGGAGAAGAATAAGGAGTATGTCCAGGCGGCCCGTGTCATCGGCATTGGTCCGGCGGTCATCCTCCTGCGTCACGT
>JBCCEL010000003.1:0-46030 GCA_039030315.1 Pseudomonadota bacterium | reverse complement strand
GCCCAGCGCGGCCTTGCTGCCGAGATAGGAGAGGGGGAACCACGCAGCCTCTTCTGCGCGGATTGCCATCACGGTGACGTCCTGCGCCGGGCTTTGCCCGGTCTCTGCCAGGATGGCGAGTGCGGCGACGCCGGCGATGACGCCCGCGGCGCCGTCATAGTTGCCGCCATGGGGCACGGTGTCGAGATGGGAGCCGATGAAGAGCCCGGGCGCGGAACGGTCTCTCCCGGTTTGTGTCATGTAGAGATTTCCCGCAGCATCGGTCGTGACCCCCAAGCCGATGGCCGTGGCTGCGGCGGCAAGTTGATCATGGGCCAGCTGTTCACCAGCGCCGTAGGCGGCGCGGGTCACGCCGGGAGGGTCTGCTGTCAGCCGGGCGAGCGTTTCGAACAGTCTGCCGGCGAGGCGCTCTCCCTCCAGTTTCATCTCCGGGCCTATTCGAGCTCGCTCACCTGATGCACCGCGCCATCGAACCAGTCCGGGTTGATCTCCACTCCCCAGCCCGGTGCTTCGGGGATCTGGGCCTTGCCGTCTGTAATGCGGAAAGGTTCGCCCTGAAACAGGCCGATCTGCCAGGGGTAGTAATCCTCGCCCTCGATGGAGAACTCCAGGTACTTGCCGGCGTTCGGGATGGCGCCGAGGAAATGCATGGTGCAGATGGTCACCAGGGAAAGGTTGGCGCAATGCGGGGTGCAGGGCAGGCCCGCCTTCTCCGCCATTCTAGCCACACGAAGCGTCCGGTTGATGCCGCCCATATACATGACGTCCGGCTGGACGATGTCGACGGCGCGCATGTCGATCATGCGTTTCCAGGTCGCCAGATCACAGTCCTGTTCGCCGCCGGTCACATCGATGGACAGGGCATCCGTCACCTGTTTGGTCTGGTCCAGCTCCCAGTAGGGACAGGGCTCCTCGAAATGGCCGATGCCTTCCGCCTCCAGGAGCCGGCCGACCTCTATGGCCTTTGGCGGCGAATAGCAGGAATTGCCGTCCACCAGCTTGGCGATGCCGTC
The DNA here is from genome assembly GCA_039030315.1 of Pseudomonadota bacterium. Classification (GTDB taxonomy): domain Bacteria; phylum Pseudomonadota; class Alphaproteobacteria; order Rhizobiales; family CAJQND01; genus JAAEUE01. Next base: position 45,017 of record JBCCEL010000003.1, on the reverse strand, counting down.
GCCGAGGGCGCGGGCCACGGTCGGAACGACCTCCTCTGTGCGGCCCGGCCATTCGTCCTGGTCGCGGCCAACCTCGGCGCCGACGCGCCACTTGAAGGCATCGAAGCCGAATTCGTCTCTCAGACCGCACAATCGGTCGGCCTCGTCCTTAGGTGTGATATCCCGCTTCATGGAGGAAGCATAGGCACGGATGGGCCGCGCCTCCGCGCCGAGCAGCGACACCACGGGCTTGTCCTCCAGCTTGCCACGCATGTCCCACAGCGCCGTGTCGAGGCCGGCCATGGCGCGCCTCAGATAGGAACCGGGGAACTTGTGCTCGCGCTCGGTGATGATGTCGAGCGTGTCGTCGAAGTCGATGGCGTCCGTGCCCAGCGCATAGGGCGCGACCTGGCGGTGGAACACCTGGCAGGTGATGTCCGCGTGATAGGTGGAGACCTGCCCCCAACCCTGATCGCCGGTATCGGTGGTGACGCGGACAAAGCCGACGGCCTGCTTGGCAAAGGTTTCCAGTTTGGCAATTTTCATGGGATGGCTGCTCCGGCTGTCTGGCTTTCCCACTAGCGCCATCCTGCGCCTTTGCGAAGTGAAATGTGAAAGGTGCAGTCCTCCTGGACATAAGGCTTCCCGGCCTTGTCATTCTGCGGCAAGATCGCAGGCGGCATGGGGCTGCAGCTCGGCTGCGGGGGATCCGATCGGGATTTCAAACCTCTACCGACCATGTGGAACCGGCAAAAGCGGACGTGATGATTGCTCTCTGTCGACTTCTTGCACTCTTGCCCGCGATCTTCAGCCTGCTTTGGTCAACGGGTGCACCGGCGGATATCCTGGGCAAGAACAAGAGGACATCCTCCATACCCGCCGGGTTCAGGCATCTTCTGCCGGGAATAGGGGTGTTCGGGTCCCGTGGCGGGCTTTGCACGGGATTCTGTGTTGCGCCCGATGTCGCCGTTACGTCTCATCACTGCCTGCAGACAAGGAAGGAACGCTGGAGATCTGCGGGCCTCAAGTTCAGGTTCCTGGTGGAAGACGACGGCAGACTCAGGGAGAGTGGGATCAAGGGCAGGTCACCGTCGGCCCGGAAGGTAAACATTGCATTCGGGGTCAAACGCTCGAGCTATTTGGGGACAACGACGAAACGGGACGCCAGCAGACTGGAATCCGACTGGGCCATGATCCGGCTGGCCGTCCCCGTTTGCCGCTCCGTCCTGTCCGTGCGGGAAATGCTCGGACTGCCCTCCAGAACCCTGGACGGCAAGCAGCACGCCGTGATGATTTCGGCTGAATACTTCATGCGCCGGCGCCGGGGACAGCGGTGGACATATTCCGGCAAGTGCCGCTTCAGGACCCCGGCGGTCAACTTCGGCAATGATGCGGTCGCCCATGACTGCGCCACCATCAGTGGAACGTCCGGCGCTCCGATCTTTCTCAGGGACGATTCCGGAAAGCTCGTCGTTGTCGCGGTCAATTCCGGTAGTTCGCGTTACACCGACCCCGAGGATGGCCGGAGAAAGACGCTGAACCGGGCGGCGAGGGCAAGAATTTTCGCAGATTCCCTGCCGCATTTTCTGCATCACCGGAAACTGTGGGACCCGGTCAGTATCCGGAAGATTCAGGCCAGGCTCAGGCAGCTGCACTTTCTTGACGGCAAGGCGGACGGTGAGTTCGGGCCGAAGACGCGTTATGCGATTGCCAGGTACGAGCACTCGGTCGGTTTGCCCGAGCTTGGCGTGCCGTCAGAGCTCATACATGACCTGCTGACCGGTGAGACCGTGGCGCCCGACGCCTGTTCGCGCCGGCTGGGCAAGCGCATTGTTCCGGCAGCCTGCAGACGGATGGGGCTGCCTGAGTGATGTGCCGGTTGGGCTCAGTAGAGCCGGCCACCGTTGGGGATGTCCTTGTCGGGGACGACAAGGACCACGTCGCCGTCCTCGTCGGGCATGCCCAGGGTCAGGACTTCGGACATGAACTTGCCGATCTGGCGGGGCGGGAAGTTGACGACGGCGCAGACCTTCCGGCCGACCATATCTTCGACCGTGTAATGCTTTGTGATCTGGGCCGAGGTTTTCTTCGTGCCGATCTCCTCGCCGAAATCGATCCAGAGCTTGATGGCCGGGACCCGGGCTTCCGGATAGGGCTGGGCGTCGGTGACGGTGCCGACGCGGACATCCACTTTCAGGAAGTCGTCGAAGGTGATCTCGGGCGCGCGGGAGGAACTGGTCATAAAGGGTCTTATTCGGCTGGTGAGGCGGACGGGCCGGACGACCCGCTTCTGCGCCGGTTTCTATCGCGCATGAACGCTTTGGCAAACTGGAAAACCGCATTGCCGATGGCCACCGGAGTACCGGATCGTTCGAGCCAGGTTTCGCCCTGGCGCAGGCGGCGGTCGAGCTCGGCCATGGTTTTCGACAGACCAGGATCATCCTCGTCCAGCCAGGTCTGGAAGACGCGGGAATAGACAAATGCCAGCCCGCCGCTCTTCAGCAGAGCACGGAAACCTGTGTCCTCAATGCCGGCACCGGCCAGCATCCAGTTCTGCGAGCGCATGGCGGCGCTCCCGGCCACAGCCCAGTCCTGCGGATTCTGCCTGAGATCAGCAGAGATGCGGCGCAAGGCCGGCTTGTGCGGTTCCAGAAGCTCGAACCGGCACATGAGAACATCGAAAAGCTTGTCGCGCGGCAGTTCAGCATCAATGCCTTCTGCTTCCAGCCGCTCCAGCAATTGGGCGTCGGTGCGGGCCATGAAGGCACTCAGGATATCGGCCTTGGAGGAAAAATTCTCCGCGATGTCGGATAGCGTCACTCCCGCCTCGGTTGCGATTTCCGAGAGCTTGAGGCGGGTCCAGCCCTTGTCGGCGGCCAGTTTCAGGGTTGCATCGACAATTGCGGTTCTGGGGGAGGGGGAGGACATGGTTGCACCGGATTGTTGCGTCATGCCTTCAAGGTAGGTGCGCCATACCCCGTGCGCAACGTGACAATCGGGAGCGGCCTATTGCTCAGGCGTCGAGCCGGTGATGACCGGGTCGGCTTCCTGGTCCTGGACGACAATCCGTCCGGGTGGTTCGTTCCGGATGGCGCGCACCAGCGCATGCTGCACGCGCACGACAAAATCGGCGCTGACGTGGTGGCGCAGATGATGAAGCGCTTCGACCGCGACGACAGAAAGCACCAGCGCCGCCCCGGCGATCTGCAGGGCTCTGCCGCCTGCAAGGGACCTCAGTTGTTCGCCAATGCCGCCTCCGGCGCCGCCTTTTCCGTCATCCGATATCATTGCTGCCTATTTCCCCAAGGACACAGTTCCGCGTTCTTCCCCGGAACGGTCGGGCAGCATGGTTAAATTTGTATGAACTTCAGGTTGACCGGGAAGGGATCGGTGAACTCAAAGGCGGTTTACTTTTCGGGGACGGACCCCGTCACGATCGGGTCTGCCGCACGATCCTGGGCGATCGTGCGCGCCGGCGCCTTGTCCGGAATGGCCCAGGCGAACGCATCCTTGACCCGGAGGTAGAAGTCGTTGTGCAGTGTCAGCCCCACGTTCTGGACGGATACAACGATTGCGACCGAAAGAAACGCTGCAATCACAGCGTATTCCAGAGCCGTTGCGCCGGAGTTTGAACGTATAAAGCTAGATGAATACGCACGAAGGCATGAAATGCGGCGATTTTTTCTCATTCTTGGCCCCAGAAGATCAGGAAATTATCCCGGCTTCCCCTGGGGCACCCTCGGTGATTGTGGTTAAGAATGTTTGAAAGTCAGCCGCTGAGGCTGAGATCCATCGGATGCGCCGCTGTCAGCCCAGCCTGGCCTTAACGAGCCCGCTGGCCTTGCCGAAATCCATCTGGCCGGTGAACCGCTCCTTCAGCGCACCCATGGTGCGGCCCATATCCTTGAGGCCTTCGGCGCCAATTTCGGCGATAACGGCCTCTACGGCGGCCTGGACCTCGTCTTCCGACATCTGCCTTGGCAGGAACTCCTCGATGATCGCGATTTCGTCGCGCTCCTGTTCCGCAAGCTCAAGCCGGCCGGCGCCGTCATAAGTTTCCGCCGATTCCCGGCGCTGCTTGATCATCTTGGCGAGGATCTCAAGGATTTCGGCCTCCGCGACCTCTTCACCCTTGCCGGCCGTCCTGTTCTGGATGGATCTGTCCTTGATCGCGGCGTTCATCAGCCGCAAGGTCGCCATGCGCCGCTTCTCCTGCGCCCTGGTGGCCTCCTTCAGCGCACCATTGATCGCGTCCCGCACCGATGTTGTCATCCCGCTCTAACGCCTCTTCAGGCGTCCCTCCGCCACAGAGAGGAAAACCATAGAACAGGTGCGCGGGTGGAATCAAATGTTTTGCCGAAAACTAACCTGTTGATATTAATGATTTTTTTCTTGTGGAACGAAGCTTGACCTTTTCGTGCGTTCTGCCTAGTTTCCGGCCAATCAAGGCGTAACCTTCTGTACTCAGACAGAAAATTCCGGCGGGAGCGCAATTTCCGCCCAGGATGCGAACATGCCCACATCAACAGTTGAAATTTCAGGCCAAGGCGCGCCTGCACCGTGGTCTGTGCCGACGCAGACGGCAGTTTTGGTCCTGGCGGACGGCACCGTGATCGAGGGATTTGGCCTCGGTGCCATCGATGCGGCGGACGGCGAGGTCTGCTTCAATACGGCGATGACCGGCTACCAGGAGATCCTCACCGATCCATCCTATGCGGGTCAGATCATCACGTTCACCTTTCCCCACATCGGCAATGTCGGGGCCAATGACGAGGACATCGAGACGACCAACCTGGCGGCATCGTCCGGTGTGCGCGGCGCTGTTTTCAAGACGGAGATCACCGAGCCTTCTAACTATCGGGCGGCGCGGCACTTCAACGACTGGCTCAAGGCTCGCGGGATTGTTGCGATCTGCGGCATCGATACCCGGGCGCTGACGGCGCTGGTCCGCGAGAAAGGCATGCCGAACGCGGTGATCGCCCATGATCCTTCCGGCGAATTCGACCTTGATGCCCTGAAGGCCCGTGCCGCGGCGCTGACTCCCATGGAGGGGGAAGACCTGGTGCCGGGCGTCACCACGGCACAGCGCTATGACTGGGACGAGACACGCTGGAAGTGGGATGAAGGCTTCGGCCGGCTGACGGAGCCGAAGTTCAAGGTCGTGGCCGTGGATTTCGGTGCCAAGCGCAACATTCTGCGCTGCCTGGCCGAAGCAGGCTGTGCGGTGACGGTCGTGCCTGCCACAACGAAGGCCGAGGACGTTCTTGCCATGGAGCCGGACGGCATCTTCCTCGCCAACGGGCCGGGCGATCCGGCGGCCACGGGCGAATATGCCGTGCCGGAGATCAGGAAGCTCGTGGCCAGCGGCAAGCCGATCTTCGGCATCTGTCTCGGTCACCAGATGCTCGCCCTTGCGCTGGGTGCGAAGACTAAGAAAATGCATCAGGGCCATCACGGTGCGAACCACCCTGTGCAGGATCACACGACGGGCAAGGTGGAGATCACGTCCATGAATCACGGATTTGCGGTGGACGTGGAAAGTCTGCCGGACGGGGTTTCCGAAACACATCGTTCCCTTTTCGACGGCAGCAATTGCGGACTGGCGGTGGATGGCAAGCCGATCTTCTCCGTGCAGCACCATCCGGAGGCTTCTCCGGGACCGCAGGATTCGTTCTATCTGTTTGAACGGTTCGTGGCGCTGATGGAAGCGCAGGCGGAATAACGCCAGACTCGGCTTATGGAAACCAGGGGGCGGTCCTTGCTCTCATCTGAACCATGCGCGCGTTCCGGGGGGATGTCATCCCTGCAAGACAATCGCTCTGCATGGGGCTAGGATCAGCAGTGGACAGTAGGTGAGTGCTCCCGGTGACCAAGACCAGTTCGAAAATGGCGACCATTCCCGAGCTTGCAGCAGATTCCCTGGGGAATTTCCTGACCTCCTATATGCAGCGTCGTTTCGGCTCCTCCAATGCGGAACTCGCCGAGCTCGTGCCGTCCATCGCGCGGATTGCGCTGGAAAGCATCGGTAACTCGGATGCGCTCTATCACAACATCGAGCACACCATGCTCGTGACTTTCGCCGGCCACGACATCATGCGCGGCCGCGCCCTGCGCACGCATATGGAGCCAGAGGACTACGCGCACCTCATTATCGCCTGTCTGACCCACGATATCGGCTATGTGCGCGGTATCCTCCTGAAGGACGGGGACGACGGCTATGTCATCAATGCGGAGGGCGAGAAGGTGAAACTGCCGCGCGGTTCGTCCGATGCTGCGCTTTCGCCTTATCATGTGGACCGCTCGAAGCTCTATGTGCTGGACCGGATCCGCGACATCGGTCTGCTGGACGCGGACCGCATCGCCCGCATGGTCGAGGGATCGCGGTTTCCGTGCATGATCCCCGATGACGACAGCGAGGCGGAGGAAGTCAGCCTCATGCGGGCCGCGGACCTGATCGGCCAGTTGGGCGATCCGCACTATATCCGCAAGGCCAATGCACTTTACTGGGAGTTCGAGGAAGCCGGCCTCAACAAGCAGCTCGGCTATGACAGCCCGGCCGATCTGGTCCACAAGTACCCCCAGTTCTACTGGAACTCCGTCGCCCCCCACATCCAGACGGCGATCCGCTATCTGCAGGCGACGGCGAGTGGCCGGCAGTGGATTGCGAATCTCTACTCGAATGTCTTCCTGGCGGAGCGGGAAATGTCCTTCCTCGGACCGCAGAAGTGATCACTCCGGCAGGCGCACCGCTGTAACGTCCAGCTCGACCAGATAGTCCGGACTGCCGAGCCCTGCGACGATGAGCAGAGTCCATGGCGGTTTGTGGTCTCCAACAGCATCCTTGTGGCAGGCGACATATGCCTCCACGTGCTCGCGGTGGACGAGGAAGGATGTCACCTTCACGATATCGCCGACTGACATCTGCGCCTCATCAAGCAGAAGGAGGACATTGCGCCAGGCTTGCTGCGCTTGCTCCTCAAATGTACCGGAGATCGTGCCGTCCGGCCGCGTGCCGAGCTGACCGGCAAGGTAGAGCGTTTCACGGGGCGCGGGCACAAGTACACCGTGATCGTAGTGGCTCGCCGGCGGCGGCATGCCGGTGGGGGCGATGATCTTTTTCATGAAAAGGTGCCTGTCGGAAGGGGGCTGTGCCCGGAACCTAACACACACTCCACTCCACACTCTCCGAAAGAGGCAGGGCTCACCGCCGCCGAGAGAAGGCAGAAAGTGCCCCTGTTGCGACATGTGCAATCGGGATTTTCCTTCCGCTTTAGACCCGAAAGCTGCGATCGGGCTAAAGGAGTAAAAGTGCCAACAGCGGACATGACCGCGCCGGCTCCTTGGCTTGTGCTTGGCTGTGGTACCTGAATGTGCAAGCAGGTTGAACGATTCAGTTAACCGGACGATTGTGCGGCGGAACTACTGGATTTGGGGCCTGGCATGAAGAGCATCGGGTTCAACAAGATTTTCTGGGCGCTTGTGGCTTTCCTGCTGCTGTCGGGCGGTGTCATTTTCTACCTCGTCCAGAAGCACACAACGGAGGTGCGCCAGCAGATTTTGCTGGAGTCGGCGCGGAGCAATGCGCAGCTGGTGGCGACGGTTCAGAGCTTCTATTCCAAGGAGATCGTGGCGCGGGTGCAGGACCTCGAGGGCCTGACTGTCACGCATGACTTCCGCAATATCGCGAACGCCATACCGCTGCCGGCGACCTTGTCGATCGAACTCTCCAAGGAATTCGAGGCGAGCGGCGCCCGGGCGAATTTCCGTCTGATCAGCGACTATCCTTTCCCGCTCAGGAAGGAGCGGACGCTCTCGGTGTTCGACCGGAAGGCGCTGGCGGCGCTGGTGAAGAACGGCGAGGTGGAATTCTTCGGCCCGGCATCGGCCGGTGGCAAGGAGACGTTCGAATATGCAACGCCCATCGTGATGAGTGAAAGCTGCGTCGCCTGCCACAATGCGCGGAGCGACTCTCCGAGGAAGGACTGGAAGGTCGGCGATGTGCGCGGCGCGCTGGTGGTATCGCAAACCATCAGTCCGGCGGGCGCTTTCATGCCGGGAAGCCTGCAGCAGATTTCCGCATTCCTGGTGCTGGTGTTCCTGATGACCACGGCGCTGCTGGCCCAGCTCATTCTGCGGTACCGCCGGGTGCATGAGGAGGTGCAGACACTCGCGTCCTCTGCGCAGGAGCAGAACGAGGCCCTCGAAAAGGCCAACCAAGCCGCTGAAGCAAGCAACAAGCGGCTGACCGATGCGATCGAATCTCTCCCGGATGGTTTCGTGCTCTACGACAAGGACGACCGGCTGGTTGTCTGCAACGAGCGCTACAAGAAGATCTATTCGGCCAGCGCCGATTACATCATTCCCGGCAATACCTTCGAACAGATCATCCGGAAGGGGGCTGAGGCGGGGCAATACGAGCTCAAGGATCAGACTCTGGATGAATGGGTCGCCGGCCGTCTTGAAGCGCATCGCGCCAAATCGGGCATGGTCGAACAGCATCTCGGCAACGGGCAGTGGCTGCGCATCATCGAGCGCGGCACTGACGATGGGGGCACGGTCGGCTTCCGGGTCGATATCACCGAGTTGAAGGAACGCGAGGCCAATCTCCAGCGCAGCGAGGAACAGCTCAGCACCACCGTCCGCTCCGCACTCGACGCGATCATCGTGATTGACGACCATGCGGAGATCAAGGAATTCAACCCGGCGGCCGAACAGATCTTCGGTTTCATGCGTGCCGATGTTGTCGGACGCAAGATGTCCGAGTTCATCATCCCGCATCGCTACCGTGACGCGCACGAAACGGCCATCGAGCATTTTCTCAACACTGGCGAGGGCCCGCTGATCGGCCAGCGCATCGAGATCGAGGCCCTGCATGCGGAAGGCCACGAGTTCATGATCGAACTTGCGATCCAGCAGGCCGAAGGTCCCGATGGAACCATCTTCCTCGGCTATGCGCGGGACATCACCGAGAAGAAGGCGGCAGAGGAGCAGATTCTCCTGGAGAAGGAGCGCGCCGAAACCGCCAACCGGGCAAAAGCCAGCTTCCTGGCCATGATGTCCCACGAGATCCGCACGCCGTTGAACGGGGTTCTCGGGATTCTGGGGCTGCTCAGCGATGAACCGGACCGCAAAGAGCAACAACGGCTGATCCGGACCGCGCGGGTCTCCGGCAAGGCGTTGCTGACGATCATCAACGACATCCTCGACTTCTCCAAACTGGAGGCCGGCCGGCTCGATCTTGACGAGGGCGTGTTTCTGCTCGATCCGCTGATCAACGGGGTGGAGAGCCTTGTCTCCCACCGGGCGAAGGAGAACTCCGTCGAGCTTTCCATAGACATCGGCAAGACCGTTCCGGATGCGGTGACCGGCGATGCGGGCCGTATCCGGCAGATCCTGCTCAATCTTACCTGGAACGCCATCAAGTTCTCCGAAGGCGGTCAGGTCGGGATCTCGGTCCGCCAGCGGGCCCGCAAGGACGGTGTCTCGACGCTTCGCTTTTCCGTCAAGGACACTGGTATCGGCATCCCGGAAGAGCACCATGGCGAGTTGTTCGCCGAATTCTCGATGCTGGATGCCTCCTATTCCCGGAAGTTTGGCGGGACCGGTCTGGGGCTCGCCATCTCCAAGTCCCTCGTACTGAACATGGGCGGTAAGATCGATTTTGAGAGCAAGCCCGGCAAGGGCAGTACGTTCTGGTTCGACATTCCGCTGAAGATTGCCGACGCCGCCGATGCGGTTCCCATCGACGAACTGGAAAGCGAACAGGATTTGCCTGCCGTCGGAGAGCTTCGCGTGCTCCTGGCCGAGGACAACACGACCAACCAGCTGGTGATCGGGAACATGCTGGAACGGCTCGGCTGTCTCGTCGACGTGGTGGGCAATGGGCTGGAGGCCGTCGAGGCGGTCCAGAACCGGCCCTATGACGTTGTCCTGATGGATGTGTCCATGCCGGAAATGGACGGGCTTGAGGCCACGAAGGAAATCCGCGGTCTGGATGGCAAGGTCGCCCGGATTCCAATCATTGCGCTGACGGCTTACGCGCTGGATGAGGACCGCCAGACAGCTCTTGCCGCGGGAATGAACGAGTTCGTCGCCAAGCCTGTCTCCAGACTTGAGCTGGCCCGGGCGATCTCCCGGCAGGCGGATCCGGAGAAGATACAGAGACGGGGCTCGCAAGATGACTCCCACCGGGACAACGATCATTTCGACATGAGCGTCTTCAACACGGTCATTGGCGGCATGAACCCGGCCACGGCGGAGAAGGCACTGACGGCCTTCGCATCCGAGCTTGATGCTCATGGGCAGAGAGTGATCGAGGCCGGCAAGAGCGAAGACATACAGATACTTGAGAAGTCCAGCCACCTGATCAAGGGCATTGCCGGTACGTTCGGAGCGAGCGCGCTTCAGGCGCTGGCGCAGCGGGTGAACACGGATGCCCGCGGCGAGAAGCCGGAGCGCGCCCTTGCAAAAGCACAAGAACTGGGAAAGCTTTGCGAGCTAACTTTGGGCGCGCTGAACGGTATGAATTCACGCAAAGATTGAACCTAAACGGTCCTGGAGAGGGGCATGCCCCGGGGAAAACAGAAAGTCCTGCTGGTCGAAGACGCCTTCTCGCTCGCCGTTGTCTACAAGGACTGGCTGGAGCGCGCGGGGTTCGACTGCGTGCATGTCGACACCGGCAAGGCCGCCTTGGCTGAGCTCGAAGACGGCAAGTTTCAGGCGATGCTGCTGGATCTGAACCTTCCGGATGCCAACGGGATGGACATCCTCAAGCATGTGGAGGAGCAGAAGATCTCCGTCACCGTCGTGGTGGTGACCGGGAGCGGCTCCATCAAGACCGCCGTCGATGCCATGCGGGCCGGCGCGTATGACTTCATCGTCAAGCCCGCCGCCGAAGAGCGGATGATCACGACCATCCGCAATGCCTGCGAACGCGAGCAGCTGCATGAGGCCATTGCGGAGATCCGCAATGACTATGCTGACGGCAATTTCCACGGGTTCATCGGCAAGTCACCGGTCATGCTTGGCGTTTTCAAAATGATCGAGAACGTGGCCCGCTCCAAGGCGACCGTTTTCATCACCGGGGAAAGCGGGACAGGCAAGGAGGTCTGCGCCGAGGCGATCCACAAGTCGGGACCCCGTGCCGGCAAGCCTTTCGTGCCGCTGAACTGTGCCGCCATTCCGAAGGACCTGATCGAGTCCGAGATTTTCGGACACGTCAAAGGGGCGTTCACCGGCGCCACCGGAGACCGTGAGGGTGCGGCGGCGGCGGCCGATGGCGGGACGCTGTTTCTCGATGAGATCTGCGAGATGGATGTCGATCTGCAGACCAAACTGCTGCGCTTCCTGCAGACCGGCACGGTTCAGAGGGTGGGCAGCGACAAGGTAGTGCCGGTCGATGTGCGCGTGATCTGCGCCACCAATCGGAACCCGCACGAAGAGGTTGAGCAGGGCCGGTTCCGCGAAGATCTCTACTACCGTCTCCATGTATTGCCGATCCACCTGCCACCGCTCAGGGAACGCGATGCCGACGTCCTGGAAATCGGCCAGGCCTTTCTCGAAAGCTTCTCGCAGGAAGAGGGTAAGACTTTTCAGGCGTTCTCCGTTGAGGCCGAGGATATGCTTCTGGCCCATGGCTGGCCCGGCAACGTCCGCGAGTTGCAGAACGTCATACGGAATGCGGTTGTTCTCAACGATGGCGAAGTGCTGACGGATGAGATGATCCGCATCGGTGGCCCGTCACGCTCCTCCAGCACGGCGAAACCGTCCGCAGCTGCGCCCATAGCTCAAGAAACCGCAGCTCCGGCGCAGCGCCCCGCGGCGGCGTCGACCGGTGTGGATGGCGAAGGCAACAAGATCGTGCGCGTGGTGCTCGGGCGGACGTTTGCCGAGCTGGAACGGGACGTTGTCATGGCCACTTTCGACTATTGCGGGGGCAGCGTCCCGAAGGCCTCCAAGGTGCTGAAGATGAGCCCCTCGACCCTCTACCGCAAGCGTGAAGACTGGACGCGCGACGACCAGTAAAAAATGGCGGGCAAATTGCCCGCCAAGTGCCTGTGCTGTGAGGAAACAGGAGCTCAGGACGCCTGCCGGAAAACCTCATGTCCTGGTGCGGATAAGGCGCTGAGCAGCCGCCAGGTTTCGTAGAACGTGCCGACCGAAACGGCCTGATGCCGGGGGGAATCTGCCTTCAGGGCTTCTGCCAATGGATAGTCGTTTCCGCCCGGCGCCATGCGGTCCCCGAAGAAGGTGATCGTTGCATCCGGAAAATCCTGCTTGAGAACGTCCAGTGCCCGGGACTTGTTCCAGCCCTTCGGCACAATATCGATGCTGATCTCGCCACCCGCCGAGGCCTCGTAGTCCGTGTAGGTCTGAACGAAGCGGCGGATGAATTCCTTGCGTTCGCCCTCCTGCTGGTCCCAGGCGAAATAGGTCTGCCGGTCGCTGTGCTCGGCGTTCCGGCCAACGACACTGAAATTGATCATGCCGGTCCGGAACTCGATATGATTGCCGAAACGGCGCGGATACTGGCTGAGATCGACAAAACCCTCAAGGGCTTCCACAAGTTCCTTCGGGAACTCATGATCGAGCTGATAGCTGGCCTTGCCATCGACCCAGAGTTCTGCCGCCGAACAGGTGAAAACACCTTTTGCGTGAGCGAGGATTGATCTCGGCAACTGCTCTTCCAGCTTGGGCAGATCGCTGCCGGAGACGAGATAGACCGGGTGCGATTTGCAAAAGCGCTCGAAGAACTGGGCAAAATCGGGGTCGATGGGCTGACGGGGTTCGGTCAGCGTGCCATCGACGTCGAAGAGATACATGCGGTCCATGATGTGTCCTTACGCGGCTGCGAGATTTTCGTCGAGTGCGGCGGGAACGGCTTCGCGGCCGTAGACATCCTCAACACGCACGATGTCGTCTTCGCCAAGGTAGTCTCCGTACTGAACCTCAATGATTTCAACCGGTTCGGAGCCGAGGTTTTCCAGGCGGTGCACCTCGCCCTGCGGGATGAAGACCTGCTCGCAAGGACCAAGAGCCATGACATTGTCGCCGACAGTCACCTGGGCAGTGCCGGACACCACGACCCAGTGTTCCGAACGGTGATGGTGATACTGCAGCGACAGACGGCCACCGGGATGCACCCTGATACGCTTGACCTGGTGATGCTCGCCGCGGTCGATGGAATCGAACCGGCCCCACGGACGGTCCTCGCCGGCGTGACGCTTCTGCTCGACGCGATCTTCCGCCTTCATGGTTTCAACCAGTGTCTTGACCGACTGTGCATCGTCCTTCCTGGCCACAAGCACGGCGTCGCGGTTGGCGACCACCACCAGGTCATCCACGCCGGCAATGGCCACTGTCGGCCCGTCGGTGCGGACGAGCGAGCCGGTGCTGTTGACCGCGATGGCATCACCTTCGAGAACATTGCCGACCACATCGCTTTCCCCGCGCTCCCAGATGGCCGACCAGGCGCCGAGATCGCTCCAGCCGGGATCGACCGGAACTACGGCCGCTCTTTCGGTGTGCTCCATGACGGCGTAGTCGATGGAAAGCTTCGGCGCCTTCGCGAAAGCGGCTGCATCGGGGAAGACCTTGCTGCCGGACATGGTGCCGTTCGCGAGGCTCTTCCTGACCATGTAGAGAAGCTCGGGGGCATGCCGCTCCAGCTCATCGAGCATGTCGCGACCGTTGAACAGGAAGATGCCGGCGTTCCAGGATGTGCCCGCCTCGCGGATGAGGTTCGCCGCCCGAGCGGCATCCGGCTTCTCGATGAAGCGGCTGACCGCATGGACACCCGGCCGGAGTTCGTCGCGTTCGGCCCGGATGTATCCGAAGCCTGTGTCGGGCCGGCTGGGCGCGATGCCGAAGGTCACGAGATGCCGGCTGTGCCGGATGAGATCGCGGCCCGTCCGGATGGCAGTCTTCAAGGCTTCGTCGTCTTCAATGGCATGGTCGGACGGCAGCACAAGATAGTTTTCCGCCACCGGACCCGGACGCGCGGCAGCCAGAGCGGCGGCGATCGCGGGTGCGGTGTCGCGGCCCATGGGTTCGCAGACGATCGCAGAGGCTTCCAGTCCGTACTCTGCAAGCTGCTGTTCGGCCAGGCCGGCGTATTGGGCGCCGGTGACGATGATCGGAGCGTTGAACAGTGCCGGGTCGGAGACACGCTTTGCTGTCGCCTGGAACAGGCTTTGTCCGTCGAGCAGCCGGCAGAACTGCTTCGGGCTTTCTTCGCGCGACACCGGCCACAGACGGGTGCCGGCACCGCCGGCAAGAATGATCGGGGTGATTTTGTTTGAGGTCATTTGCATCTCCTTTGGACCGGGCGGCGATGGCACGCCGCGCTTGGCCCTCCAGTCGCAAGGGATTGGCCAGAACTGGCATGGCGTGAGTGTCACGGGTGCCGGCATGGGCGTGATCCGCAGAATTCCGGGAGATTTTGCAGATTGGCACGCTCGTTTTGCGCCATGCCGGTTTCGCCCGGGATTCCAAAATTCGAAAAGACCGGATTTCGAATTTCGAAATCTGGAGGCCCCGTCTTCCCATTTCCGGTGAGAAAGAGGCCGGATTCGCTGGCATGCCGGTTGCTCCTGTTCGGGCGACATGGAGACCTGCCAAATGAAAGTCATTCGCGAACGCCCCTGCCAGAGACGCCACCACCGCGTCACCGCTCCGCTGCATGTGAAGATGGGAGGGGATGCCGTTCAGTACCGTGCGACGGACTGGAGCCTCGGCGGCCTGCGGCTCGACGGTGTTGCCGGTGATTTGCCGGCCATCGGCACCGAACTGCAGCTTAACCTGGTTCTGCCGTTCCAGGGGTTCGACATCGGCTTTGAGCTCAAGGCGCGTGTTGTCCGCCTCGTTGAGACCGAGAGGACCGTCGCGTTCGAGTACACCGAGGTGCCCGAGCGGTCCCGGGATCTGATGTCTCACTTCATCGAGGACCTGATCCGCGGGCAGATGGGGACGGTGGAAGACGCAATCTGCCGCATCGACATTCCGGTGACGCCAATCTCGACCCAGCCGGACCCGAACCCGCAATCGGACGCGCCGGTTTCGCGCTGGCCGGTCAAGACGATCCTGATGTCCTGCCTCTATATCCTGCTGGGGTCGGCGGTATTCGGATATGGCGGTTTGCTCACCTACTCCTCGATCATGCGGCTGGAGGTTCAGTCGGCGGTGGTCTCCGTTCCTGTGCAGACGCTGCGGATGCCGGTCGACGGAGTTTTGCGATCTGTCCGCTACTCCCTGGGAGATCATGTCCGCCGGGGCGCCGTCGTTGCGGAGATCGAAGACCCGCGCCTCGATGCGCAGATCATGGCGGCTGACGCCGAAGCAAAGGATGCCGGCGCGAAGTACCTGCGCGCGAAGGAGCGCTACCGGATCGAAGCGGAGCGCCTGAAACTCTATCAGACCATCAACAAGACCGATCTCGACGTCGCCCGCGCGCGGCTTGAGGCGCGGCGCGTTGCCCTGAACGCAGCGGATGCCAACTACGCCCGCGTCGCCACGCTGCATAAGAAGGGCTTCTCGAACGCCAAGGCTCTGGAGGAGGCGAGGTCCCGCCAGCTCCGCGCTGCGGCCCAGGTGCGCGAGCTTGAGCTTTCGGTAGAACAGGCCACCGTCATGCATTCCGCATCGGACAAGCGCCACTACAATCACAAGGAATTCGTTGTCGACCTCGATATGCTGGCACTGGATCTGGACGAGGCGCATGGCCGGCTCAAGCTCGCCCGGGCCAAGCTGCAAGGGCTCAGGCAGATGCAGGCAGCGCGTGTAATCCGCGCCCCTTTCGACGGTCAAATTGTTTCCATGCCGGTCGCCGCCGGCCTGGCCATTTCGAAGGAGCAGCCGGTGCTCGCTCTGGAGCAGGACGTACCTCCCACGGTGACGGCATTCCTCGACCAAAACGAAGTGCTGCGGATTGGCATGAACGACAGGGCAAGAGTCTACGTTCCGGCCCTCGGCCGGCACGTGGAGGCGACGGTGATCGGTATCAACCGGAAGTCCGGGCACCTGGATCTAAAATCGTCGCAATATACCTGGAAGGCGAATGGCGAGCGTACGGCCTCCGTCTCGCTCCTCCTGTCCGCCGGAGATCGCAAGCGGGAAATCCGGGCCGGACTGCCGGCTGTGGTCATCTTCGACCGGCGTATGACGAACGATCTGTTCGCGCGCATTGCCAATTTCTGGTCACGAGAAGATCATGCCGGCAGTGAAGCTTGATAAGGTCGCCAATCTCGACGATCCGACCGACTGGCCGACGGGCTGGCGGAAGTGGACACCCTTCGCGCTCTTCAAGATCGCGCTCTATTTCGGCTGCTGCCTGATTGCCGTCCTGACCCTGCCAAACAGCATCTGGGATCGGGAGGTGGCGCAGATCACCTTCGTGATCGGCGCGCTCGGCATCTGGCGTTACGGCTGGTGGTTCACACACGCGGTGCGGGCGGTCATTTACGGCAAGTACGTCTACCCGCGCATGCGCGAAGAGGGGCGCAAGATCTGGGAGTCTGGCTGGCGCCCCCGGCACATGCATTTCATGATGACCACCTACAAGGAGCACCGCTCGATCACGGAAAAGGTGGTCCGCTCCATTCTGCTGGAGATCAGGAACTCCGGTGTCCCGGGCACGATCTGGCTCGGCTCCTCCGACCGCTTCGATGAAGACATCATAGAAGACTTTCTGCGGCGCGAGGCGGGCGACACCGACATCACCCTGCGCATTATCCGGCAAAATGTGTCCGGCAAACGGGCGGCGATCGGCCTGGTTCTGCGCGCCATGTGCCGGCTGCCGATCGATGAGGACGATCTGGTCGTCTTCATGGACGGCGACTTCATTCTCGCCGAAGGGGCGATCAGCCGCTGCATGCCGCTGTTCAAGCTCTACCCGGACCTGCAGGCCTGCACGACCGACGAGGAGGTCATCTGCATTGGCCCGCGCTGGATCGAGACCTGGCTGAAAATGCGCTTCGCCCAGCGCCGATTGGCGATGCAATCACATGCGCTTTCCGGCCGGGTGCTGACCTTGACCGGCCGCATGTCCGTCTTTCGGGCCAGAAATCTTTTGCAGCTGGAGTTCATCCGGTTGCTTGAAGCCGATCACCTGGAGCATTGGCTCTGGGGGAACTTCCGCTTCCTCTCAGGCGACGACAAGAGCACCTGGTACTTCATGCTGAAGCATGGCGCCCACATGCGTTACGTGCCGGATGCCCTCGGCTACACGGTCGAGGTGATCGAAGGCTCCGGCATGGACCGGATGGTGCAGAACTTCCGGCGCTGGTCCGGCAACATGCTGCGCAACGGTGCCCGGGCCATCAAGCTCGGTCCGCACCGGATGCCCTTCTTCATCTGGTGGTGCCTGGTGGATCAGCGCCTTTCGATGTGGACCATGCTGGTAAGCCCGGTCCTGGCCGTCGCTGCCACGCTGCTGCAGGGCCCGACCTACATCCTGTCCTATCTCATCTTCATCGCGCTCAGCCGCATGCTGCTCTCGCTTTTCCTGTTCGGCTACTCCCGCCGCATCCAGATGGCCTATCCCTGGATTCTCTATCTCAATCAGCTCATCAATGCCTCCGTGAAGGTCTACTGCATATTCCGTCTCTCCAAACAGCGCTGGTCGAACCGGGGCAACCAGACCGCTGCTGCAAGCGGCGATGCGCTCCTGCAACTCTTCCGCAACGCCATGGACAATTGGTGCACGGCACTGGCGGCAGCTCTGCTGGTGCTCTCGACCGTGCACTATACCCGGCTCATCGAAATTCCGTCCGGCACGCTGCTGAGGTCCTTTGCCGGATATTGAAACCGCGATTTCGATATTGAAAACCGGTGGTTTTCAATATCGAAAGGGCGCGTAGTGATGATCTGGTAAGTTATTGTTTTTATTAAATAAATACGTTTGCTAACAATGGCATGCCGCTTGCGGGAGGAGGTGCAGACCACCCACTGCGAAGCAAGCTTGAAATGTCAAAACGCTCGTCCATTCCAAAACCGTATATCGCCGCTCTGGCGGCATCGGCGTGCCTCGGGGCGCTTCCCATCGCGCTTAACCTTGCCGTCGATCCGTATGACCGGCTTGGCGGACTGCCGCTCGGGCTCGCCAAGAAAAAGATCAGCGAAAAGGCCCACTATCCATTGTGGAAGGTCATTGCCCATTCCAGGAAACGGCCGCCGGAAACGATCATTCTCGGCGATAGTCGCGCGCGCGCCTTGCGCGACAAATACTGGAGCGAGCTCGGCATCAAGCGCGCCTTCAACTTCGCCTATGGCGGCGCGACGATCCACGAGATCCACGAGACCTTCCGCTATCTCAAGACGCAGCCGAAGCCGAAGAACCTGGTGGTCGGCATCCAGCTCCGCAGTTTCGATCCGGCCCACAAGTCTGGCATGAACCGTGTGCCGGAGGCCCTGAAGCTTGCAGGAAACCCGGTCAAGTATTTCACCAGCTGGTTCGTCACCCGAATATCCTGGCGGCAGGTCGAGGCAAGATATCCACGCCAGTTGGCAACGCTGCGTGGTCTGCTTCCGGGTTTCACCACACCCGCCAGAGCGGCCGATCTGGGCTCGCCCGGCCGCACCAGCCTCGGGACCCTGCTGCAGCCTGACGTATGCTTTGGCTGCCGCCTGCCGGAACTGCGGGAGCCGGTTCCCTATCCCGTCTATGGCCGCGGGCAGGGCCACGGCTACGGGTATGGCCGCTGGGCTAGGCTCTGGCAGAACATTTCCATCAATCGTGATCTTCCGGCCCGCTTTGCCAGGCAGGTCCGCAAGAACGGAAAGTCCGACTGGAAGCGTTTCAGGTTTTCAGAGGACCTCTGGGCGAAGATTGCCGAGATTGCCGAGTGGAGCAGGGCGAACGGCGTCAACCTGGTTTTCGTGATTCCGCCGACGATCCCCGAAATGCAGGCGCGGATCGCAGAGTTTGGCCGCTCGGATCTCGACCGCCGCCTGCGCTTGAGGCTCGCCGCCCTGGCGCCGGTCGTCGATCTGGATTTCGACAACCCGTTCACCCGTAATCTCGGCAACTTTACCGATGCCTATCACTTCAACGCCCGTGCCGCCCGCAACATCGTGGGCGAGGTCGGCCAGCTGCTGACCAATGCGGTTTCTGTCGAAAACGCTGCTGCCAGGTCACGGGCCGGTATTGCCTGTCCCGTCCATGGGAAGGCGGTTTCCGACACAGTTACAGACGGAATCGTGACGATGACCGAAGGCTCGAACTGCAGGATCTGGAGGCGTGCAAATGACCCGGCCTGAAAACCCTCAGCTGTTTCTCGTGAATGTCGCGCCCTTCGTGGTCCTGTGCGCCCTCTGCGCAACCGTGTTCTTTTGGCGCGGACTTCCGGACCTTGCCAAGGAACCGCCCACTGATCCGCTCGTCACCGAACACCTGAACCAGGCCCGCGGCCTGCAGAAGCTGGGCAAGTGGACCGAGGCAGCCGAGATCATCGAACGCTATGCCCATCAGGGCTATCCGCACGCGCTGTTTCATCACGGAAAAATACTGTCCCGCGGCTGGGGCGTGTCGCCCGATCTGGAGAAGGGCCGCATGGCGCTTCTGCGCGCCGTTCAGTTCAAGTTTTCCCTGCGCGGTGAAGCGGCCTTCGAACTGGGCCGGCTCTATCAGAGATCATCGGGACCGGATTGCAACCGCATCGCTGTCGAGTGGTTCCTGAAGGCGCTGGACTGGGGTTATGAGAAGGCACACGTGCAGCTGGCTGGCCACTTTACGCGCGGCATCGGCGTGGACGCCGATCAGAGCCGCGCGCTGTATCACTACGAAGGGGCTGCGAGGGCCGGCTTTGAGGCGGTTTCTCTGAAGTATGCCCGTATCCTGCTGAAGGGCCATCACGGCGTCAGGAAGGATCCGGAACGGGCCCGGGCCTTGGCGGCCCGCGCAATCAATGCCCTGAAGACGAAAGCCCGCTCCGGCTCCGGCAGCCCGGCCAAGACCCTGGGGCGGCTTTACCGCGATGGCGAATTCGTCCAGCGCTCGAGAGAAAGAGCTTTCTACTGGTTCCGCCACGCCAGTCATCTCGGTAACCCCGGGGCGATGCACGATCTGGCGAACCTGCTTTTGGTCGATAAAGCCGGACCGAAGAGTGCCGATGAGGCAATCGGCTGGCTCAAGCGCGCCGCGGAAGCCGGACATGGCGGGGCAATGACCAAACTTGGCCGGCTGCATCTCAAGCAACTGCACGGCCTGAAGAAAGACGGCGCCGTTGCCTGGTTCCAGAAGGGTGTGAAGGCTTCCCATGCCGGAGCCATGGAAGAGCTCGCCCGCATCTGTGCCGAAGGCAAGCTTGCGCCGAAAGACATGGCCGGAGCCCTGAAACTCGCCCGCAGGGGCAGTTCGCTTGGCCACACCGGCTCCAAGACCCTCCTGCAGGCCCTGCTCAAGCAGGCCGGCGAAAACAACTCCCAGACTTGAGACGAGGCAGAACCATGGTCTTCAGTTCCCTTGAATTCATCTACCTGTTTCTGCCGCCGGTGCTGCTGGGCTATCTCGCCTTGCGCGCCTGGGGCCGGGAAAGTGCCATCATCTGGTGGCTGATCGCCGCTTCTCTGGCGTTCTACGCCTGGTGGAGCCCGATCCACCTGCTGCTGCTCATCGGTTCGGTGCTGGCGAACTTCGGCCTGCACCGGATGATCCTGCGGACCAGGTCAAAGCCGGTGTTGGCAGCCGGTATCGCCGGGAACCTCGCCACGCTTGCCTATTTCAAATATGCCGACTTCCTTATCGGCAATATCAACCTGCTGCCGGGTGCTGACCTCCCGGCACTTGGCATCATCCTACCCCTTGCCATCTCGTTCTTCACGTTCCAGCAGATATCGTTCCTTTGCGACACATGGCGCGGGGAGATCAGCGAGTGCGACTTCTCCAGGTACTGCCTGTTCGTGGTGTTCTTCCCGCAGTTGATCGCCGGACCGATCGTGCTGCAGAAGGACACGATCCCGCAGTTCACCCTGAAGGTCTTTCAGAGCAAACTGTTCCTGAACCTGGCAGTTGGCGGGACTCTGTTCGCCATCGGGCTCTTCAAGAAGATCGTTCTGGCCGACGGCATCGCGCCGCTGGCAACATCGGTCTTCAGCCTGGCGGATGCGGGCCACGCCGTGCCGGCCGAGGCCGCCTGGATCGGCGCGCTGGCCTATACGTTCCAGATCTATTTCGATTTCTCCGGCTATTGCGACATGGCCCTCGGGCTGGCGCGCATGTTCGGCATCCGCCTGCCGATCAACTTCAACTCGCCCTACAAGGCCACCAGCATTGTCGACTTCTGGCGCCGCTGGCACATCACGCTCTCCCGCTTCCTGCGTGACTATCTCTACATACCGCTCGGCGGCAATCGCCACGGCAGGTTCCGCCGTTATCTCAACCTTTTCGCGACCATGGTGCTTGGCGGTCTCTGGCACGGAGCGAGCTGGAACTTCGTCCTCTGGGGCGCACTGCACGGTGTTTACCTTGCAATCAACCATGCCTGGTCGGCAGTGTTTCCGCGCCGGAAGGACGTCTCTCCGCTCACCCGCGCACTTTCCTCGAGCCTTGCTCAGGGTCTCACCATGCTTGCGGTCATCTTCGCCTGGGTGCCGTTCCGGGCGGAGACTCTGGATGGGGCGCTGGCCGTCATGTCCGGTATGCTGGGCTTCACTGAGCTCTACGATGTGAAGGCCTGGTCGGGCGTACTGGCGCAAACCGGCCTGCCGTGGGTGCAGTTCATCGCTCTGGCGCTGGTTGTCTTCTACGCCCCGAACTCCATCGAACTCGTCCGCAAGTACCGCCCCGTCATCGACGCGGCGCAGCATATCCGCCGGTCGGCAGCCGTGAGCTGGCGCCCGAGCCGGCGCTGGGCAATGGCGGTGAGCGGTGTTTTCGCGGTGGCCCTGCTGCAGGTCTACCGCCTCGGGGACCTGACCGAATTCATCTACTTCAACTTCTAGAACGGATCTCATCCATGTCGATCTCACCAAACCGGGCGCAAGCGGCAGCTTGCGCCCTCGCTGCTTTGGTTGGCGCATCGCCGGCGTTTGCGGGCGGCGGTTACATTATCGAGCAAAGCGGCAAGGGCTTCTCCTTCAACACGGCGACAGGACTTGCGAGCCAAAACGGCGTCTCCATGCGGGGGCTGAACAGCGTCGGGCGCAAGGGCGGTTATGAGCTGCGGTCCTTCTGGGAGAAGGGCGCGTTCCGGCCGACCGTGACGTTCGGCGATACGGTCGTCGTTGACGGCAAGGACATCGATGACGTGTCGCGGATCGGCGGCTTCCGCTTCGGTCCCGGCGGCGACTTTGTCTACATCCGCACAACCAAAGGCCCCAAATCCAGGGTCGAGCTGATCCATAATGGCGAGCCAGTCCTGGAGTGGCCCCGGCTCGCGGTCGTCCGTGTCCTCGTTTTCCGGCGGCACGAATTGATCGTGTCCGTGTTCGACAAGCGCGCGCAGCGCACGCGCTTCTACAGATATTCCCGCAAGGGCAACCGCGTCGCACGGGATGGCATGCTGCTGGGCTCCTATGAGGGATGCGCAGTTCTGGGCACCAAGGCAACGCGCCGTTCCATTCTTCTTCAGGCCTATTGCGATCCCAAACGGGGGAGTGACCTCCTCGAGCTGGACATGAAGTCCGGTGAGGTCTCGAAGCTCCGTGCGACCGAAGCCGATGAGACGCTGGCGCCCAGGCTCCTCAAGGGACAACACGGAGCTGCGATCCTCTCGATCTCCGGAACGCCCGCCGCGAAGATGGCCTTCCACGCCATCAACGGTGTGCTCTTGCGCGGACTTGGCGAACCGGCATCGCTTGCATCCGATGAAGCGGGCAAACAAAGCTGGACACAGTCCTATCGGACCCTGACCCTGGCGACGCTTTATCAGAAGACCGGTCACCGCGTGTTCGCCGATCTCGCCACCCTGGCGATGCGCAACACCTTGTCCGTTCGGAACAGGGACCTGGGGATCGGCGGCGAGTTCAATCCCGCTGCTGCCTGGGCCTCCCGTATCTACTCGATCGACCGGCGCAGCCCGGTGTCGTTTCAGATCAATCAGGCCATGATATCGGGCGCGCTGCTGCGGGCATGTGAACGCCTGGGCGAAAGATGCACGCCGGGGCTTCAACACAAGGTTCAGAGGAACGCTTCGCGCCTCATCAGATCGTACGAACGCCATTACGACGAGCGGACGGGGCACTACCGCATCCAGTACGGAGCGCCGTTCCGCTTCGATGGCATATGGGCGCCCTGGAACTGGCATCTGACCTGGGCAACGGTGCTCGACCGGGTTGGCACGGCCGAAAAACGTCCGCACCTCAATGCCCGCGCATCCCGAATTGCGGATGCGTTCGTGCAAACCTGGTCCGCTGACGCGCGAGGGGCGCTCTGGAGATATTGGGTTCCCCGGTACTATCGGGGCTGGCAGAAGGCGGACCGGATCTCCAAACTCCGCCCCGTCCGGAAACCGGAACCCAATCCAAGGCGTGTCGAAGACGTCAACCACGCCGGCCTCAGCCTGATGGGCCTCGGCGCCATCCGGCATGCCCTGGCCCCCCGGCAGCGCAGGTCATTGCAGACCACGCTGGACCGTCTGCTGGACCAGGGCGCGATCCTGGCCCGGGACCTGGACGGCAAGGGACCGCGCGCGCGCCGCTGGATGCCCGGCGCCGGATGGGATGCTTTCGCGACAGCCAAACTGCGGGAGCGCTATTCCAGATTGATTCCCGGAGCATCCTCTGGCCATCAACTCCTGGCCTACGCAAATCTCTTCTATCCGGCAGCACCGTTCCAGCTGACCGTGAAACTCGCACACTGCGCTGACGGCAAATGTGAGACTGCGAAATCCTGGTCTTTCGGCAACCTGCAGAGCTTTCTCGGCAGCAACCCACTTTTCGAAATCCGACGGGCGTCCGGCGCTTGAGCATTTTCAGTTTCGAAAGCGCCGGATTGGTGGCATTTCGATTTTGAAAACGGCGGTTTCTGCAATGAAAAACGATCAGTGGAAAAATCCGATGATCCCTAGCTAATCTTTTGAAATTAAATGATTTTATTTTCATGCCGGGATTGGCATGACAGTTGAGTTGGTGAGAGCAGCTGAACCCAAACAGAAGGCTCTCGAAAATGAACGCTCTCGCTCAAATCAACCAGGCCACGGCCACACCCGCTCACCTCAAACTCGTCAAGAACCTGCCGGCCATCAGCGTGGTTGGACTGGGCTATGTCGGTGCCGTCTCGACCGCCTGCCTCTCCAGTCTCGGGCACCGCGTCGTCGGCTGCGACATCGATCCCGTCAAACGCGCGGCCGTCGGAAGCGGCAAGTCTCCCATCCATGAGGCCGGCCTGACCGATCTGCTCGGCGAAGGCGTCGACAACCATCTCATCAGCACGACGGGCGATCTCATCGCAGCTGTCGTTGATACCGACGTCACTTTCGTCTCGGTCGGCACGCCCACCAAGGAAGGCGGCGGCTGCGACTACACTGCCATCATCAAGTCGGCTCGTGCCATCGGACAGGCTCTGGCCCTGAAATACGAACATCACATCATCGTCATGCGGTGTTCGATTCCGCCCGGCACGACCCTGAACGTGATGGTGCCGGAAATCGAGGCAGCCTCCGGCAAGACGATGGGCCGCGATTTCGGGGTCTGCTTCAACCCGGAATTCCTGCGTGAAGGTACCGCGATCGAAGACTTCCGCGCCCCGCCCAAGACCGTCATCGGTGCAAGCGACGACTACACGGCCCGCGTTGTGGCGAACATCTATCGTCCGGTCGACGAAGCGCCGTTGCTGACGACGATCGAAGCTGCGGAGATGGTCAAGTACGCCGACAATGTCTGGCACGCCACCAAGGTCTGCTTCGCCAACGAGATCGGCCGCATCTGCAAGCCGCTCGGCATCGACAGCCACGACGTCATGAACATATTCGTGCAGGATCAGAAACTGAACCTGTCGCCCTATTATCTGAAGCCCGGTTTTGCCTATGGCGGCTCCTGCCTGCCGAAAGAAGTGCGTGCGGTCGCCCATCTCGCCGGTGAGCTGGACGTCAACGTGCCGCTGATCGACAGCCTCGGCAAATCCAACGAGACGCAGATAGCCGACGCTGTCGAGATGGTGCGCGGCAGTGGCGCAAGGAAAGTCGGCTTCCTCGGCCTCGCCTTCAAACGCGGCACGGACGACCTGCGCGAGAGCCCCATCCTGGAAGTTCTGAACCAGCTTCTGGGCGAAGGCTATGAGGTTTCGGCACATGACGAGGCGATCACCCCCGAGACCCGGATTTCAGATCAGTTCTCCTATGTCAGCAGCGTCTGTCCCCATCTGAAGCCGACGGTGGACGCGCTGCCAGGCATGCTGAGCAATGACGTCGAGGACGTGCTCGACGCAGCGGAGCTGGTCGTGGTGACCCACGCTTCGGACCAGTACCGCGAAGCCCTTAGACGCCGCGGCGGCGATGTCAAAGTCATCGACCTCGTGCGGCTCTTCAAAGACCTCCCGGTGCAGCCTGGCTACCAGGGCATCGGCTGGTAACTCCACTCCAACTCGAACTCCAAGAAGGAATTTCCCATGAGCGTGGATACGCAATGGAATATCTCGCCTGTCCTCGGGACAGGCGGGGACGACAGCCTGCGGGGCACAGGACGATCCGAAGTCCTTGCCGGCTACGGCGGCGACGATACGATCATCGCCCTCAGCGGCAACGATGAGGTCTATGGCGGCGCCGGCAACGACCTCATCTACGGCCAGGGCGGCGACGACATCATCTATGGCAACGGCAAGCCGGCCTATATCGACATGTCTGAACTGGTGATCCAGCAGGCGACAACGGCGAAGGTCACCTTCGTCGATGAAGGCGCAGGTTTCCGCAACGCTCTCGGCGTTTACGAGATTTCTGCCGACGGAAACATTGGTAATGTCAAGATCCTGTTCCCCAATGCGTCAAAGGCCGGCAGCGGCGGCGATCTGGTGCCGAACCAGAGCCAGACGTCGTTCGATGTGGCCGACGGGACCCAGCTCGGGTTTTTCGTGGTCTCGAACGGCTATGGCAAAGGGTATCTCAACCGGGAAGCACTTTCGGCCGATACCGGCCACTACGAGTTCCGTACGCCCGATGGGCAGCCCGGGAACATCGGCGATCAATTGGTCGAACTGTGGTGGGTCGGAGATGGTCCGAACGAGGAAGTGCATATCCGCAGCCAGTACGGTTACGGCATCTTCCACTCCCAGGCCTCCGCCGACGACAATTACGCCCCGAACCCGGACCAGTACTCCCACGTGGTGTCCCGCGCCAGCACCGTCACCGGCGAACTGCTGATCGGTTTCGAGGATCTCTATGGCGGTGGCGACAATGACTACGACGACACCATCATCCGGGTCGAGATCGGCCAGCAGAACACGGTCGCCCTTCTTCCGCAGAGCAATGGAACCGGCAATCTGCCGGATGACGACATCCTCTACGGCGGCATCGGCGATGATGAAATCCACGGGATCAGCGGAGATGACATCATCCAGGGCGGCGACGGCAACGACACGCTGGCCGGGAACTCCGGTGATGACCGGATCTCCGGAAACTCAGGCAATGACATCATCACCGGCAACTCCGGCCACGACTATGCCTCCGGAGGCGATGGCGCAGACACCATCACCGGCGGCTCAGGCGACGACGAGTTGCACGGCGATGGCGGGGATGACGTCATCTCCGCGGGCTCAGGGGCGGATACCTTGAGCGGCGGCTCCGGTAATGACGAGCTCAGCGGCAATTCCGGCGATGACGTTCTCACCGGCGGGAGCGGCGACGACGTGCTCAACGGCAATAGCGGCAATGATCGTATTGACGGCGAATCCGGAGCCGATACGCTGAACGGTCACTCCGGCAATGACGAGCTGTATGGCGGCAGCGGCCAGGATCGCGTCGTCGGCGGTTCCGGCGATGACATCGTCCATGGCGGCGAGCACAACGACCGTGTTTATGGCGGTTCCGGCAATGACGTCCTTTCAGGCGGTCTCGGCAATGACTACCTGTCGGCCGGCACGGGCAACGACATCATCTCCGGCGGTTTCGGCAACGACAAGATGTTCGGCGGTCTCGGCGCCGACACGTTCGTCTGGGCCTCCGACGATGTCCTGAACGAGCTGGGCGCAGTGTCGACAGACAGGATCGCGGACTTCGGCACCGCCGATGTCCTGGACTTCTCAGGACTTGGGCTGGACAGTTCCCTGGAGCTGGATCAACTGGTGATGTTCACGCAGGGAGACCGTGGCACAACGGTTTCGGTCAATCTTGGTCAGGATGGAAACCCGTTCACGGACGTGGTCGTTCTGCAGGATGTGTTCGACGTGACTGCCGAAGGATACTTCGACGCCGACACCTTGATCATCTAAACGCCGGGTGCGGGCAAGCTTGAGTGGCTTGTCCGCATTCAAGCCAGCGATCCTCAGCCCAACAGGACAAATTCGATGTCCGCTGTTGGCACTTAGTCCCCGTTCGAAGGTTCATCAGGGCTTCCGTTGAAACCCCCAAACTCACCGTTTCGCCAATGACCGCTTCTAGCGCGAAGCGGAAAACTGTTGCCGGATAGCCGAGCGCGCACAAGGGCTCGGGGCGGGCAGATGATGATCGGATTGGCCGGGTTTGGCGCTTTGCTGCGGCTCCCCGTCCGTTTTCCTTCTCAGCCCTGTCGAACGTGACCGGCTGCCCTTGCCCGGCGGGCGGTTTTCCTGTACCGCACCGGCCCCTTCCGACGGAGAGCCTATCCATGTCCGCGCCAGTGCTTGCGGTTGACTTCGGCACGTCCAATTCTGCCGCAGCGGTTCTCGACGGCGGAGTGCCACGTCGCCTGGGCATCGAGCCCGGGGCCGACACGCTGCCGACCTCGGTGTTCTTTCCCTCCGACGGTGGCCCGATGTGTATCGGGAGCGCTGCGAACGATGCGCTGATCGAGGGGGAGGAGGGGCGCTACATGAGAGCGCTGAAGAGCATTCTCGGCACTCCGCTGTTTCACGAGAGCCGGCCAATCGGAGGCAGGCGCCGGACCCTGGCGGAGATCGTCACGGGCTTTCTCTCGACGCTGAAAGTGCGGGCCGAGGCGGAAACCGCAACCAGTTTCACGCGCGTGCTCTCCGGCCGCCCGGTTCACTTTCACTCCCGCGACAACGACAGGGACGGAAAGGCGGAAGACGATCTCAGAGCCTGCTACCTTGCCGCCGGGTTCGAGGAAGTCCGTTTCCTGTATGAGCCTGAAGCCGCCGCGCGGGCCTGCTCGGGGCTCAGCGCGAAAGGAGAGGCCGGACTGATCGTGGACATCGGTGGCGGCACCTCGGACTTCTCCGTTTTCCGCGCTGCCGGCTGCAGCGTGGACATCCTCGCCAGCCACGGTATCCGCCTTGGCGGCACGGACTTCGACCGGAAGATCTCGCTCGACCACGTCATGCCTTTGATGGGGCTTGGCGGAAAGATGCGGCGGGCTTTCGGCGCAGGGCTTCTTCCGGTTCCCAACGCGCTCTACCAGGAGTTGGCCACCTGGGCGGAGATCCCGTTTCTCTATACCGCCGAAACCGAGCGCAAGCTGAAGGACATGCTGCGCTTCGCCCTGGAGCCGGACAAGATCCGGCGCCTTGAGCGTGTGATCGCCGACCGTCTCGGCCACGAACTCGCCTTCGCGGTGGAGGCCGGCAAGATTGCGGCCAATGCACATGGTGCGGGGGATGGCATCGACCTGAGTATCATCGAGGCCGGCCTCCATGCACCCACCACGCCTGCGGCTTTCTCCGGATCGCTCGCACCCTTCGGGGACCGGTTGCAGGAAGCGATGTCCGAAACCCTGGTCCGTGCGGGGACCCGGCCGGAGGACATCCGCACCGCCATTCTGGTTGGCGGCTCAAGCCTCATGGAAATTGTCGTAACGGCGGTCCGGACGGTCTGCCGCCAGGCCCAGGTGCAACGCAGCGAAGCCTTTACCGCTGTGGTCGATGGCCTTGCGCTGGCATCAGGGGAGGGGTGGTGAAACCGGAGGCAGTGGCGCGTCAGCGTTGCGCCCTTGCGTAGGTGGGCAGCTTGAAGAATGCTCTGATGCGTTCTTCATGTTCCGGCTGCCCCTTCAGCAGCTGCAATGCCTCGGCTTCCACGGCACTGCGAACATCAAACTCATGGCCGGGCGCCCAGGAAATTCTCCCGGCAACTTCCTCTGCCGCATTCCGCCGGCCTGCAAGATGGGCCGATAATGCCGACGAGGCATGGATATAGGCGGTTTTGGCGGCGGTTGTTGCGAGCAAAAACTGTCTGTCGCCGATCGCGAATACCCAAAGTCTCGCGTTCTTGCCCTCAGGTTTGAACAGTGCGGCCTGGTCGAAGGACGACAGCAGGTACTTCATGATCCGCCAGGACTGGCGGTGATCGCGCTTGTGGCGAAAAGCGCGCGCAAGATCGAGATAGGGGACCAGGAGGTTCGGATCCAGGGCGATCGCCCTGCGCAGCACCGGAATGGCCTTGCCGGCATCGCCGCTTTCCAGGAATGCAGAGCCGAGGTTGGCCAGATAGACCGAGTTGGACGGCGACAGTTCGAGCGCCTTTTCATAGTGCCTGAAGGCGCCGGGGTAATCCTTCTGGTCCAGGCTCAACTGCGCAAGTCCGGCATGGGCGTGTGCGAGCTGCGGGCGCTTTCTGAGTGCGCTTTCATATCGCGCCCGCGCCTTCCGGGCGTCCTGATTGAGCCTGTAGATATCACCCAGCCGCGCCAGGGCATGGGGGTCGCTGATCAATGGCGGCTTGTCTGCTTCCTCCTCGCTACGGTCGTTGAAGAAATGCAAGAGGCGCAATTCCACGAGTGCCGGATCGTACTCGTCTGCCGGAACCTCCTTGAAGATTGCCACATTGCGGCGGGCCAGGGCGATCTGCAGGTTGTTTGGGTCCAGCTGTTCGGCCCGCTTGAACTCAAGATCCGCAGCGGTCCACAGGCCCTGGTCCAGGAGGCGCAGGCCGAGCTGATGATACCGGCGCGCAAGGTTTGCCTCGTACGCGTGCTTTTCCTGCTTGGCGGACACCTCTGCGTCCTCGATTGCCAGTTTCTTGACATAGAAGAACGGCGAGGCGCCGTAGAACAAGCTGGCGGCCAGCAGCGCCGCCAGTGCGAAGACAACGGTCGTCGCCCCCCAATGTTCCAGCATCAGATCGAACATGCGGTTGGTCCGCGACTTCTGCGCGCTCTGCTCTTCCTCGCGCCTTTGAAGCACAAGGTCGACAATTCTCGCGATTTGCTCGAGCTGTTCTTCTTCCAGTCGTGCCACTGTACTCAGTCCGCAACGGCGAATTCGACACTGCCTTCCACACGGCCCATGGGAATCTGCCGGCGCCCGAAATAGCGCTTGCTGATTTCCGGCACGTGTTTCTTGAGGTAGCTGTAAAGGTCGCTGGCGCCGATAAGGCCGTTCCGGTCGCCGGTTTCCTGGTCGGCCTTGGCCAGTCCCTGAAGCAACACCCAAGTGAAGAGGCCGTACTTCTTGCCGTTGTGCTCGTAGCCCTCAAGCGCCGTCTGGACATCGGTGGAAGCGGCGAGAACCGCCCGGCCGGACTGCCGCATGAAGCGGTCGATCGCGGCCTTGCGTTCCATCCCGCGCGTCAGCCCTGCTATCTGGGTTTCACCAATGCCTTCGAAAGCGCCGCCGTAACAGGTGTCGAGCAGGATCAAGCTGCGGGATGTGTTGATCTGGCCGATCAGGTCGATCAGTTCCTCCTCGCTGAGGCTCGCTTTGACCAGCGCGTCACGATTGGAAAAGGCCGCGTCCTGAGGCACGAAGTGGTAGCGCCCGTCCGTGGCGAAGCCATGGCCTGCGAAGTAGACGATGAACGTGTCGTGCGGCTTGACCTCCCTGGCGAGACGCTCAAACGCCTTAACAACATCCTTTTTGCGCGCCTCGCTGTCCGACAGCAGGGTGAAGCGAATTTCTTCATACAGCGATTGTGCGCCGAAGGACTTTACGGCGCGGGTTTTCAGCGCATCGCGGAAGCGCTCGGCATCGCTGGCCGCATGCTTTAGCGCGAGCGCGCCGTCATAGTAGTCGCTGATGCCGATAAACAGCGCGAAGAGGCGCGGCCTTTGCCGCTCGGTGACGTCAACGCAGATTTCCTGATCGATGGTTTCCGATGCCAGGGAACCGTCAAGCCGCTCAGCCCTGGCTTCAACACGCGAACAGCCTTCATCAAGCGTCAGCGGCTTCTCAAAGACGACGCCCGGGCGGCCGTCTTTCAAGGCGCGATCGCCGGCCGAACGGACTTCGCGGCCGTTTATCCGGTAGCGGACGACGACGTTGCCGGCGTCCTTCTCATCAACCCGGACCTTGTGCACATACTCGGTGTCCTTGATCGTGACGCGTTCCGGACCGATCTGCTCGATTTTCGGCGTGTTGATGTTGGACAGGAGATTCCTGACATCGCCCACCTTGGCCAGCGCTTCGCGGATCTGATCTTCGTTGCCGGCGAGCTTGGCCGCGACCAGGTCCGGGCGGTAATAGTGGTTCCGGAGCTGCGTTGCCCAGACGAACTCCGGCATGCGGCCACTGCTCCGGTTGACCACATAGCCGATGAGGTCCTCGCTGCCTGGCGAAGCGGAAAAGAAGCCTTCCGGCGTCCAGGCCGCCCAGCGGCCATCAGCCTGGAAGAACGCCCTGAGCAGCTCCTGACCGTCCTTCATCCGGTACCAGCGCAGGGTGCCGTCCCCAAAACCCGCCACGGCAAGCCGTCCGTCTCCCGATATCGAGGTTGACCAGGCTGCCGCAGAAGACCGCAGAGTCCACTGCCTCTCACCGGTACGGTCGAATGACTGGAGCGACCAGTCAGCACCTAACAGAAACGACTGCTCATCCGGCGCTATTGCGATCGAGCGGGACCTCTCCTGAGCTCTCAGCTTCAATGGCTTACCATCAAGCTTTGGGCTCAAACCGTTCCGCCAGCCGGTGAGACTCAGTTCTGGCGCAGTCTCCTTCGCCGCTTCGAGGTCGGTTGTACTGCTGCTCTGAGGGCGGAACGCCAGGCGGCCTTCAATAGGGTCGAAGACAACACGGGGCTTGCCCCATTGCTTCCAGCCAAACTCTACGAGTGTCCCGCTTTTCGATAGCCGCATGGGCAGGCCACCGTGCGACCTCTGTCCACGAAAGTCGGCGATCTCGGTACGATGGCTCCATACGACCTGATTCCTGGCGTTTATGCGCATCAACACAGGATCGGCGCTGCCTATCGCCAGACCGCCGTCCCCAAGGTCGATAAAATCAGACGGCGTGTCGGTAATGTTGGTGTGGAGAAACTTCTTTCTTGGACCACGTCCCCGATCGGACCAGCAGATAACCGGGTTTTGGTGGTTTACATCGTCATACGAGCCTGCGCCGCAAAACCGGCCATCCGCGGTCCAGCTCACCGAATTGAGATCGCCGTTGTCCATCCCGGTGGTGTCGATCTTATGAACAAGCTTGAGATCCTGCCCCGAAACAATATCCAGGGATGTGTTGTCGTAATATCCAACTCCGATTTCCTTACCATCGGGAGAGAACTTCACGGAGAAGGGGTCATTCGCAGAGAGTTTTTTTGTCTTGGCGACCAGCTCAAGATCTTTACGGTAAAGGCGAAGCGCACCAAACTCTTCGGTGGTAACCATCCGTCCGTCCGCAGCCAGATCGACGGAGTAGACTGGCCCATTGTAGTCGGAGTCTTCAGCGATGAGCGAAAAGTCGCTTGTCCGGAACAGTTTCACTCCATAGTAGCCCGCAGCTGCGAGCCGCTTGCCATCCTGGGACACGACCATGCTGAAGGTCGTCTCTGGTACACTTATCGTGGTCTTCAAGGCGCCAGTCCGCCTCTCGAAGACATATATCTCTCCGGCTCTGCCGAAGCCCGTGATGCCTCCGGCGGCATACCAGCTGCCGTCCGGCGCCATTGTGACCGAATGGACCGAGCCAACGTTGCCCAGGTCCTGGGGAAGGAAAGTCGTGCGCAGCAGCTTGCCCGTTGCCAGGTCCCACAACCGCGCGGTCTTGTCGGCGGAACCCGATACCAACCAGCGCCCGGCGCGGTCGCGTGCGACGGATTTTATGGGCGCAAGATGCTTGCCCGGCTCCGGCCGCGCGATCGGTGCGTGGGGCACCTTGTTCTGCGCATGACCGGCGCTGATGAGTTGCGTAGCCGCTGCCACCAGAAGAACCAGGGCCGCCAGCTTTCGTTGTCGGAGCGCGTTCCGCCACTGCATCGGATATCCTCTCCAGTCACCTCGCTCTTTACGACGGCTATCCTAAGCAAGCTGTCCAGCACTGTCCAGATGCCGCTGCCTGCAGGCTGGTTCCTCCAGACTAATTTATTGGTTTAAGTATTTTTTTGCCAGAAATTCAGAAGTGTATTCATAAATTTAATTCAAAAAAGGAGGCCTTCTATTTATAAAATACTTATCTAGATGGATAGATTCAAATCTTCGATGCCACCATCTCTTCAGGAGCGCGAGCGCGCGTACCGGCAGGTGCCGAAACGACAATCCTCAACAAATGGCAGTGCTGTCCGCTCAGATGTTTCTGAAATCACCGCCCCGTCCGGCACCGTCCTTGAACCGTGTTGCCCCGGCGATGCCTTCGTGATTGACGACATCGATGCCGCCTTCCCATTCCTCGCGCATGGCCTGCCAGAGCGGTTTGTTCCACTGGTTGTAGATCGAAGCCCGGTCGGCGCGAACGCAGGCCTGGGGGAACCTCGCGATTTCGTGCGCCAGCGCCTCGGCCTGCTCGCGGGCAGCTCCGTTCGCGACAACCTTTTCGCAAAGGCCGATGCGGTAGCATTCTTCCGCCGGCACCTTGCGGCCGGTCATGGCGATCTCCAGCGCCTTGCCCATACCGACAAGACGGGGCAGCCGGACCGTGCCGCCGTCCAGAAGCGGAATGCCCCAGCGCCGGCAGTAAACGCCGAGATAGGCGCTCTCCTCCATCACCCGGCAGTCACACCACAGCGCCAGTTCCATGCCGCCGGCAACCGCGGGCCCGGCCACGGCGCCGATAACCGGCTTGGACAGTCTCAGTCGTGTCGGACCGAGGGGGCCGCGCGGCAGGCCGCTGCCATTGTCGCTTTCGTTGAAGTCGGCGGGAAAATCTATCTCGCGCACCGCTTCAGTACTCTCAAGGCTGGCCGCGTATTTCAGGTCCCAGCCGGCACAGAAGGCGCCGCCTTCGCCGTAGAGCACCGCCACGTCCGCCCCCTCGCTCGCATCAAACTCCAGGAACGCCGCATTGAGCGCGTCGGCGCTGTCTGGATCCATGGCGTTGCGCGCTTCCGGGCGGCTGTGAATGACGGTCCAGACCCGTCCGGACTTTTCGATTGAGACTGTCATGGCGTTCCGCTCCACATCTGCTAGATTTCGCGCCAAACAGATCAAGGGAGATGCGAGATGGCAAGACCGGAATACAAGAGTGCACTGATTGTCGGCGCGGGCCCGGGCCTGTCGGCGTCCTTCGCCCGCCTCTGCGCTACGGAAGGCTGGAGCGTCTCACTCGCGTCGCGCTCGCCGGATGATCTTGCCGATCTATGCTCGCAGACCGGCGCCCGTGCCTATGCCTGCGATGCAACTGACCCTGCCGCGGTGAGCAGCCTGTACGACACCCTCGACCAGAAGGGCAGCACGCCTGACGTCGTGCTCTACAATGCTTCAGGCCGCGAGCGCGGCGCGTTTGCAGACCTAACCGCGGAGGGCGTGAAGTCCGCCATCATGGTCTCCGCCTATGGCGGTTTCCTTGTGGCGCAGGAGGCCGTGAAGCGCATGCTGCCGAACAAGCACGGAGCCATCCTGCTGACCGGCGCGTCAGCTTCGGTGAAGGGATATGCCAAGTCCGCTCCATTCGCCATGGGCAAGTTCGCCCTGCGCGGCATGGCTCAATCCATGGCCCGCGAGCTCGGTCCGCAGGGCATTCATGTTGCCCACTTCGTTATCGACGGCGGCATCCGCAATCCGCTGCGTCCTGAACGCATGGACGGCGCGGACAATCCGGACAGCATGCTCTCACCCGACGCGATCGCCGAGACCTACATGCACATCCTGAAGCAGGACCGTTCCGCCTGGACCTGGGAAGTTGAGCTGAGGCCCTGGGTGGAGAACTTCTGACCTAATTCAGACCGGCACCGGTTGGGGGATGCCGCGCTTCGCCAGTTCCAGCAATGTTGCACGATCCTCATCGCCGGTGAACGCATTGTCCGGGATGATCACGCCCGATGACGCAGTTGAACGCAGGAACACCGAGCCCTTCAGCTCGAACACCTCCAGGAACGACGTCCAGGCATAGTGCGTCTCGCGCAGGTCATGCGCGACGCCTATTCCCCCTTCGCTTGCCCGCACGGCGACGGTTCCGGTCGTAATACCAGCTATGCAGTGATCTCCGATCGCCTTGGCGACGACTGTCTCCAGGTTTGGAGTTCGTCCTCCTCTGGCAAACGACGCCAGGAACAGCGTGCCCAGGCCCAGCAGCACCCAGTCACCGAAGTAGAGGTGTGGGTGGCCGTAGTGCCACCAGCTCGAGCCGGCTCCATAAGCCAGATGCCCGACGAGCCCAAGGACGAGGGCGAATGCGATCCACATCGTCCAGGGGCTGAGCAACAGCCGGGTGGAGCCGAAATGGTGCGCGAACTGCCGCGAGGCCAGCCTGTGCGCAAACACCGCGTGATGCTCCGGTTCCACAGTGCCGGTCAGAGCCAGCTCGGTCATTGTGCCGGCTCCGTTGGAAGCCTTGAAGAAATGTGTGCCCGCGCTTCGTCCAGCAATCCATCACGCACCAGCACGGCTTTCGGCACAACCACGCCGACCTTCCGGTTGAACATGAGCATGATCGTATCGGCCGTTTCGCGCAGCTCCGTGAATGCAGACCATTTGACCCGGTCAAGGTCGTGCGGCATGCGCAGTTCGATTGCGTCATCGCCGAGCGTCACGCGGACGTTGCCGGTATTGATGTCCGGCCGCAGCATGCCCGGTTCCACAGCGGGGCCGTTACGCAGGCCCCAAAGCAACTGGAGAGCCCGCTTGTCGAACACCAGATAGAAGATGGCGACGATTCCCACGACTGTGCCGGCTGCAATGAGTCCGAGGATCATGGGGTCGGCCAGTACGCCGTCAACGCCCTTCCTGGAAAAGGCGGCGAAGACGGCATAGACAAACACCGCCATGGTGACTGACAGTAGGGCAAACAGGATAGCCCCTACAGCGATCCCGCTGCGGACGGCGAGCCTCTCCTTGCGGGTGCCCATCCCGGAAAGCATGTCATGCCAATGGATTGGCTTGATTTCGTCTTCGAATGTCACGGCTGCGTTCTCCAATCTAAGGGGAGAGCCTAGCAACAAGCGGTGAAACTTCGGTCAAGGGGCGTGGTTAACGGGCGCCCCTGCATCGCGCCTTCGGTGCATCTTCGATCGTGGGTTCCACGAACCCGGCGAAGTACCGTCGCTCCGCAGGGCTGGTGAACACAGATGGCAAGACTGGGGGCTTCTAGCCCAGTTCAAAGGTCGTGATGCCGAAGGTCCGGTCCGCCGGAAGCTGCGGGGCCTCGCCACGATACATCCGTGCGGTCTCGAACACCGGCTCCAGACCGTTACGGCGGGCAAGCGCAACGGCTGCGGGGTTCGTTTCGGGCGTGTCGAGGTAGACCGGCATGTCCGGCGCGGCGGCCGCAAGCTGGAGGAACAGGCGCTCGGCGATGGCCTCCGTATCCGCAAACAGCGGGCCGATCTTCGAGCCACGATCACACTGGCGGACAACGCCGTAACCCCGCACTTCTCCATCCTCGATGCAAACCCGGGCACGGCGCGTGCCGGCGCCGCTGAGCCAGGCCGAAACGAACCGGCTGCGATCGGCCGGGAAAAACACGCCGTCATAGCGCAGGATCGCCGCGACATCCTCAAGGCTCACCGTGCGGACCGAGCGGTCTGATCCCTGATCCACATCAACGCATCCTCCATGCCGGATGTTGTTGTGCGCCAGGACAAAGCCGGATTTCCTGTAGTTGTCCTGCTGCTCGACCACACCGTCGAGGCCCACTGTCCGACCCTCCAGCCTGGCCATACCGGCATCCCAGGTCTTCAATCCGAAACCCTGCCCGCGGTACTCGGGCCGGCAGATGTAGAAGCCGAGAAAGCCGTAGGTCTCGCCGTAACGCACAACCGAGATCGAGGAGACGGGCTCATCGTCCAGATGTCCCATCAGGAACCCGCCCTCGTCCGCGGCCAGGAAGGCCGGCGCGTCGTCGGTGCCAGGGTTCCAGCCTTCTGCCTGCGCCCAGCCGACAGCAGTGTCCAACTCGGGTTGCCCCATTGTCGTGACAGAGAACCTGCTCATGAGCTGCTCTTCAGGCCTGCGAGCGTCCGTTCAAGCGCGGTGCCGACACCTCCGAGATACCAGCCTCCGTCTACCGGCACGATGACGCCGCTGACATAGTTGGCCGCATCCGAAGAGAGCATCATGCACATGTTTGCGATGTCCTGCGCCTTGCCGTTCCGCCTGAGGGGAACCGTTTCGCTGACCGCCTTCATGGCCTCTTCGCCCGGGGCCAGACGGCGCATTCCCTCCGTATCCTCGATCGGACCGGGAATGACCG
This sequence comes from Pseudomonadota bacterium, assembly GCA_039030315.1. Taxonomy (GTDB): domain Bacteria; phylum Pseudomonadota; class Alphaproteobacteria; order Rhizobiales; family CAJQND01; genus JAAEUE01. Next base: position 7,468 of record JBCCEL010000003.1, on the reverse strand, counting down.
AGTTGATCCGGATGCCCTCGGCACCCCATTCCAGCGCCAGGGTCTTGGTGATCATGTCCACTCCCGCCTTGGCCGCGCAGACGTGAACCTGCCCGATCATCGGAACCACTGCCTGGGGGGCGGAAATGTTGATGACCGAAGCCCCCGGCTTCTTGAGATGAGGATAGGCAGAGGTCATCACGTGGTGGGTGCCCAGCACGTCGATCTCCAGTACGGCACGGAAGCCGTTGGATGAGATGTCGTTGGCCATCGCCGGAAAGTTTCCAGCCGCGCCCGAGATCAGGACATCGATCTTACCGAACATTCCGGCGCAGTCTTCAAAGGTCTGCTTCACCGCATCGTGGTCGCGGACATCCGCTGATCGCCCGTCCGCCGCCTCCGCGCCGGCTACCCTCAGGCGTTCCACCGCGGCGGCAACCTTGTCTTCACTGCGGCTGATGACGAAGACCCTTGCCCCCGCGGCTGCAAAGCCTTCGGCGACTCCGAGATTGATCCCACTGGTTCCGCCGGAGACGAAGACCGTCTTGCCGGAAAAATCAAAACTGACTGACATGTTTTCTCCTCAGGCGACCTGCCGGGCGATGTGCCCGAGCGCGTTGACGATGATGCGGGCCGATGTGAGCGCGCCGATGCCGTTGACGTCTCGGTCCGGTAGGAACTCTACAATCGTGAAGCCTGCGATGCGGGCTCTTTGGGCAACGCCGGCGATCAAGCCGACCACCTGGTGATACGTAAGACCGCCCGGCGCGGGGCCGATGACACCCGGCACCAGAGACGGGTCGAGAGCGTCCACGTCCAGCGAGATCAGCACATTGCTGCCGGGCTCGACATGGTCCAGCACCGGGGCAATACCTGCGGCGTGAATGGCGCCTGCTGGAACGAATTTCACGCCCCACGCCAGCGCGTCCTCGTGGTCGCCGGGACGGGCGGAACCGATTGCCCGCTGACCGGCCTGAACGATGCGCGTCACGTGCGGTGTTTCCGACGACCGGCGCATGGTGCTGGACAGCCCCATCTGCACGCCGCCGACTTCCTCGCGCCAGTCAATGTGTGCGTCGATCTGGAGGATGGTGAGATCGCCTCTGCCTTCAAAGGCCTGCACCACCGGGATCGGGATGGAGTCGTCTCCGCCGAGGACCATGGGAACGGCGCCGCGGTCAAGTATCCAGCAAACCGCGTCCCGGATCCGCTTGCGGTTTGCCCGCGGCTCGGTCTCGTCGTAGGCGATGTCGCCGCAGTCGACGGCGGTCACCTCGTCGCCCGGAAATATGGTCCCTCCAAGATCGAAATCCATGTGGTGGCGGTTCTCCGCGTAGGGTGCCATGGCCGTCCGCAGTGCTGCCGGCGCGCCGGCGCAATAGGGGCCGACCGATGGGTAGGGCGTGGCGCACGGTGCGCCGATCATGGCGATCCTGGCATCTATCTGCGTTACGTCAAAACAGGGCGGCAGCCCCAAAAAGGTATCGGCTCCGCCAGCGCCGAACATGGTTCCGATATCAACCGACTGCACCATCGCCATTCTCCCTTGCGCCCTGTCCTGCAGGGCTGAGTTTAGGGGCGTGAAGGCATTGCCTCAACCGGCATTCCATCTGCGCACCCGGAGCGGCATCGCAGCGGTGCAATTCATGGTACGCTCGCGAACAAACAGTTGGCCGCGAATACTGCTTGGTGATGTTCGAAAAGAGTTTCAGGAGGCTCAGACTATTCCTGCGGTCATGGGCTCTTGCGTCAGAACTTCGGTAATCCGGCGGGATATAGGAGAACCTGAAATGGCAAGTTGGACGCTTTCCCTTACTGGTGCCATGGGGTTGTGGTTTGCCCTTGCCCCCGGGATGAACACGCCAGATGCGCACGCTGCAGAGGGTTGGGTGAAGACCAAGGAAGGTTGTGTTCTGTGGAACTTCTTTCCGCACGGCAAGCCGTCCTACTCATGGTCCGGCAAATGCGCGAACGGAAAAGCGCACGGCAAGGGCCGGCTGGTGATCCGCCACGTGGTGCAGGGCGTCCTCAACACGGACCGCTACAAGGTTGAGTACAAGCGGGGGATCATGGAAGGTTTCGGCGAAATCGAATTCCACAACGGATCGACTTACGCGGGATACTTTCGCGCGAACAAGAAACAGGGGCACGGAAAGTACCGCTGGCCGAACGGTGTCTGGTATGCCGGCAACTATGTCGACAACCAGAGACACGGGCAGGGTGAGGTCTTCCTGCCGAGAGGGGCAGGCTACATCGGCCCCTGGAGAAACGGGCGCCAGCACGGGACCGGCAAATGCTACAGGATCTCAGGGGCCAAAAAATTGACCCAGACCTGCCGGTTCAAGAACGGCAAACGCATCAGGTGACCGCCTGAGTTCACCGGCGGGCCGTTTCTCCCCGTACACTCGCGATCTCGGCACCTTGCCCGCGACTCTGGGCATTCACAGTCACAGTCACCGCCCCTGGCCCCGCAAACTCTTCCAGCGGTTGACATTCATGAGGAATTATATAACATATAAGTTATGGAACATTTTGGTTATGGAACGGAAAGCCACCATCTGGATGCAGTCTTTGCGGCCCTGGCCGATCCTACAAGGAGGGCCATACTCTCGCGGCTCGCAGGAGGCGAGGCCTCCGTCAATGAAATCGCGGCCCCGTTTCGGATCAGTCAGCCCGCGATCTCGAGGCATCTGAAGGTTCTGGAGCAGGCCGGGCTGGTGGAGCGCCAGGTTGACCGGCAGAGGCGGCCGGCCCGGCTCAAGGCGGAGCCCATGCGAGGCGCGGTGCAGTGGCTTGAGGAATTCCAGGCGTTCTGGTCCTCAAGCTTTGACCAGTTGGACGATCTCCTCGACGATCTCAAGAAGACTGAAGGCAGAGGACAGGAGCTATGAGCGAACTCCCCGTTTACGTCCTTGAACGGACATTCGATGCGCCGCGCGAGCTGGTGTGGCGAACCTGGACGGAGGAGGCGTTTCTTTCGCGATGGTACGGACCCGGCGTGGAAACCGTCATCCACAAACTCGACGTGAGTGTCGGCGGACTCTGGCTCAATGAGATGAAGTTCGGGGAGAACTCCGGCTACCAGAGAGTGGAGTACACCGAAGTGACGCCCCCGTCCCGGCTGGTCTGGCTTCACTCCATGGCGGATGCGGACTGGAACATTGCCACTAACCCCATGATGCCGGACTGGCCGAGGGTTCTGCTCACGACGGTGACCTTTGAGCAGGCGGGCACCAAGACCGACATGAAGCTCACATGGGTGCCGCACGACGCCAGCGAGGCGGAAATCGCCTGCTTTGCCGAAGCGATCGCCGGCATGGACAAGGGCTGGGCTGCGGGAATGGAGATTGTCGCAGAGATACTGGCGGAGCTGCAGATTGTGTAGCTCGAAGAGTTTGCCGGCAGATATCGCAGGCACGGATCACTATGATCTGACCGCCTTGCTGCAATTTGGGTGTTCCTCTACTTTTGAGATCGATGAGTCAACTGCCCAAATCACTGATGTTTAAGGTCGATTTCGAACCCTTGCAGTCAGCTGAATTGCTGTTATTTTTCTGCTCTGCGCTGATCTATACTAGGTTTGAGCATGACCACCGATTTGTTCCAAAAACGAAGCTGGGATCTGTTCCTTAGTTATTCCCACAGCAATGTGGAGCAGGTGCAGCCGATGGCCAAATGGCTATCCGAGACAGCAGGCTTGAACGTTTGGTGGGATCAAGACGGATTGTTTGGAGGCGATCGACTGGCTTCAGGTCTAACGCGTGCAATGGAAGATTCAAGGGCGGCCGTGTTTTGTGTTTCGGAAGATTGGACCAATTCGAGTTGGTGTGAAGATGAATTTAATGTAGCTCTTCAGGAGCGTCGTTCTGATCCAAGATTTCGTATAGTAGCGATGCAATTGGACGAGGCGTCGGTTCCCAAGTTTCTTAGCAATACCCCAGTAATTCGGGCATTCAATTTTGAAACGGAAGCTGCAATTGCCATTTTACAAGGACTAGTATCTGACCCCGCACCAACAGTATCGAGCCGTTACGATGTATACTTAGCGCGGTCATGGCATCAAGACGAAGCCCATTGTGCAGATTCGGTTTGGCGGGAGATGTCGCGGCGCCGATACCGAGCGATTGGAGACGCGCCCAATTATCCAAACTTCGGGTCTGGAGACCGTGTCCGACGCATCATCGAATCGTGCGGTGGATTGGTATGCGTATTGCCATACAGGAAAAGGAATGAGGCAAACGGGTTCACATCGAAATGGGTGCTGAAAGAAGCGCAAATCGCGCAATCTTGCGAGCGCCCCGTCTTGCTTTTTGCAGAGGAGGGGGTTCAAGTCTCACCGGAATTGGTGGCAAATTGCGTCGGTGCACGTGTTTTTCCGGCTCCGACGGGTAAGGATGACCAAAACCTGCATGAGGCATTTGACCTGTTTGATGGCAGATATAGCGAGCCCATCGCTCCGGCATATTCGTTTCTGACGGGGTCATTTAAGACCGACAGGGATCTACTGCTGCGGCTGAAGGGGATGATCGAAAGAGTAACCAATATGCCGTGTGTGCTGGGGGAAAGGGTGGGTGCGCAATCCGCAGCAGAAGCTATCGTAGGGCGCATTCGGAAGAGCGAGTTTTTGATTGCCGATGTCAGTGAGGGTAATCTGAACTCACTGATTGAGTCCGGCGTTGCACGTGGGGCGGGAATACCGTTGCACCTGGTTTCCGCCGTTCCAGATTCTGGAGAATTGAGAACCAGGTTCATGTTTCGGGACTTGGAGGTAGCGTGGTATGATTCGGCAATCGAGAAAATCGGCCACGTGCATCGGATAGCTCGGCCATATCGAAGAAGAGTATTTGTTTCCAGTGGAACTTAGCGATTAGATTTTGAAGTAATAAGGCCTATTTAATTTCTGCGCGTTTTTTGGTAAAGCTTTTTTCAATTTTCTGAAAATTTTCCACAAAATTACATAAATAATACTTATTAATTGCGTTTAAGAAGATAAGTATTATCTTAATGTAACACCGCAAGCATCAAGCCTGATAGTATGAAATTAATCATGATTCATGGGGCGCCGGCCAGTGGAAAACTGGCAGTTGCAATGGAAGTGGCTAAAATCGTAAGCGGAAGGATTTTTGACAATCATTCCGCTATCGATATCGCACGCACCATCTTCGAGTTTGGTGCGCCAGGATTTTGGTCGCTGGTACATTCGATTCGGCTGATAGTTCTCGATAGCGCTTTCAAGCATAGCGTTCCTATAGTTGTTATGACATATTGTTATTCTGGCTCCAGCGATGGAAATGAACTCAATCAGTTTGAGGAAATAGTTCATCGCAACGGTGGTATAATATTGCCGGTTTTTCTTTCCTGTTCTGAACGCGAACTCATCCGGCGTATCGACAATGCCGATCGAGTGATGCGTGGTAAAATTTCAACGGTGGAAGAACTACACCGCTTCCTGAGAGAATTTGAAATTTCTGCAATACCACGCGATGGGTGCCTGCATTTGGATGCAGAAGCTAATTCAGCGAGGGTTAATGCTTTCGAGATTTGCCGACATTTTCAGCTTATTGGTACAAATGAGATCAAAGGTTCTTCGGAACAGGGATATTTTTAATTTGAGACGACTCAGCGATCGGTCAAGTCAATGTCGAGCCTCCGGAACTGGCCGCTAGAGCAAGGTCCGAATGTGCTCAGAGATCAGCTGGGACCACTGCTGCGATGGAAATCTTGAGCGGGAGCATGTCTTTAGCTTCTGACCTGAATGAGCGGCCATGCTCTCCTTGATTGGTGGAAGGGCCTTGAAACTCCGTGCGACGAACCTCCGATTGCTCTTGGCCGCCGCTTTGAATAGCTTGGCGCAAACTCCAGCCCTTTCAGCCAGAAGACTGCCTGCGCCATGAGCAATCCTTACGAAACAGACCTAGACAAGAATGCGGCCAACTACCAGCAACTGACGCCGCTCTCCTTCCTGCAGCGCTCCGCCATGGTGTTCCCGGACCGGACCGCGATCATTCACGGAAGCCAGCGCTTTACGTATGGCGAGTTCTATGCGCGTGCCCGCAAGCTGGCCTCGGTGCTGCAGCGCCACGGAATCGGCAAGGGCGACACGGTTTCGGCCATGCTGTCCAACACGCCGCCCATGCTGGAGTGCCACTACGGCGTGCCCATGACCGGCGGGGTTCTGCACTCCATCAATACCCGGCTGGATGCGGCCAATGTGGCCTTCATGCTGGATCACGCGAACGCCAAGGTGGTGATCACCGACCGTGAGTTTTCAGCCACCATGGCCGAAGCGCTGAAGCTGGCGGATGCCGATCCTCTGGTCATCGATTATGACGATCCGGAGTTTCAGCAGGAGGGCGCTCTGCTCGGCAGCATGGAGTACGAGGCGTTCATCGCAGACGGCGATCCTGAGTTCGCCTGGGCTCCGCCGGAGGATGAATGGAACGCCATCTCGCTCAACTATACCTCCGGCACGACCGGCAACCCGAAGGGCGTGGTGTACCATCACCGCGGCGCCTACCTCATGGGCTATGGCAACGTGGTCTCCGCCTCCATGCCTCAGGCCTGCACCTACCTGTGGACCCTGCCCATGTTCCACTGCAACGGCTGGTGCTTCCCCTGGTCGGTCTCGGTTGTGGCCGGAACGCATGTCTGTCTGCGCTGGGTGCGGGCCGGCGCGATCTTCGATGCCATTGCAGAACACAAGGTCACCCACATGTGCGGGGCGCCGATCGTCATGTCGACGCTGCTCAATGCGCCAGCGTCGGAAAAGCGCGAGCTGCCCCATGCGGTCCAGTTCATAACCGCGGCGGCACCGCCACCGGAAGCCGTGCTCGCCGGCATGGCCGATGCCGGCTTCAACGTCACCCATGTCTACGGCCTGACCGAAACCTACGGACCGGCCGTGGTCAACCAGTGGAAGTCCGAGTGGGATGAACTGGACGGCTCCGGGCGGGCCGCCAGGAAGGCGCGCCAGGGGGTGCGCTATCCGGCACTGGAGGATCTGGACGTGATGGACCCGGAGACCATGACGCCTGTGCCGCGGGACGGCGAGACGATGGGTGAGGTCATGTTCCAGGGCAATATCGTGATGAAGGGCTACCTGAAGAACCCGGACGCCACCAACGAGGCCTTTGCCGGCGGATGGTTTCACTCCGGCGATCTCGGCGTGCGCCATGCTGACGGCTACATCCAGCTCAAGGACCGCTCCAAGGACATCATCATCTCCGGCGGGGAGAACATTTCCTCCATCGAGGTTGAGGACACCCTCTACAAGCACGCGGCCATCACCGCGGCTGCCGTCGTCGCAAAGTCAGATGAAAAGTGGGGAGAGACGCCCTGCGCTTTCGTAACGTTGAAGCCGGACGCGGCCTGCGACGAGTCGGAGATCATCGACTTTTGCCGGGACAACATGGCGCACTTCAAGGCGCCGAAGACAGTGGTCTTCGGGTCGCTTCCAAAAACCTCGACCGGTAAGATCCAGAAATACGTG
>JBCCEL010000002.1:0-49111 GCA_039030315.1 Pseudomonadota bacterium | reverse complement strand
GCGTCAGATAGGGGCTCTGGCGCTGTAGCGGAGCCGGGATGCATTCGGACGTTTTCTCGTCGAGATCATCAAGCGTCACGCCCTGCATGGCGGAGGTCCGGAAACAGGAGAGCAGCTTTTCGACCTCGGAACGGCGTGTAGTGGAATCGAACGAGATGCCAAGGTGATTGGCATCGACCAGGCGCAGGTTGATCCGCTTCTCCTTGGCCTTGGCGAGGATGGCCGGCGCGCGGCCCGGCACCCGGACGGTAATGGTATCGAAATAGGCATCCGTGGTGATCTCGTAGCCATAGCTTTCGATGGCGGCCGCGCAGATCTGGGCGTAGCGGTGCGCGCGCATCGCGGCTTTCTTGATGCCGTTCGGACCCATGTATACGGCATAGCAGCCGGCGATCACTGCGAGCAGAACCTGCGCTGTGCAGATGTTGCTGGTGGCTTTTTCCCTGCGGATATGCTGTTCGCGCGTCTGCAGCGCCATGCGCAGCGCCGGCCTGCCCGAAGAATCGACCGAGACGCCGATAATGCGCCCGGGGATGGCACGCTTGTACTCGTCCCTGCACGCAAAGAAAGCCGCATGCGGTCCCCCATAGCCCATGGGTACGCCAAAGCGCTGGCTGGATCCGATGGCAATATCGGCGCCGAGCTCGCCGGGCGGCGTGAGCAAGGCACAGGCCAGCAGATCCGTCGCGACGATCGAGAATGCGTTGGCGTCATGCAGGGCCTTGTTGACCGGCCGGAAGTCCCGCACCTGGCCACTGGAGCCGGGATAGGACAGCAGGGCACCGAAGACGGCATCAGCGTTCAGATCGGTCAGGGGGTCGCCGACAACAATCTCGAAGCCGAAGGCGCGGGCACGCGTCTTGAGCACGGATACGGTCTGCGGGTGGGTGTCGGCATCGACGAAGAAACTGAGGGTCTTTTTCTTCGACAGGCGCTGCACCATGGCCATGGCTTCCGCTGCCGCTGTACCTTCATCAAGAAGGGAGGCGTTGGCGAGTTCCAGGCCCGTAAGGTCCGACACCATCTGCTGGTAGTTGAGGAGAGCCTCAAGCCGTCCCTGGCTGACCTCGGCCTGATACGGCGTATAGGCCGTGTACCAGCCCGGGCTTTCCAGCAGGCGCCGCAGCACGACTTTGGGCGTCGTCGAGCCGTAGTAACCCATGCCGATCATCGAAGTGAAAACCTGGTTGCGGCCGGCCATCCGGCGCAGGTCGGAAAGCGTGTTCCGTTCACTGAGCGGCTGCGGCAGGTTCGGCGGAGTCTTTGTCCGGATTGAAGCAGGCACCACCTTGTCCAGGAGATCGTCGAGCGAACTTGCGCCGACAGCCTCGAGCATATTGTCAATCTCATGATCCCGCGGACCGATATGACGCGGGATGAAATTGGCTCCGGATTGAAGATCAGTCAGGCGCAAGCGCTTCTCGCTCATGGCGCGGTCTCCTGGTACGAAGGGGTCTTTGCGGATTGATGATCAGGCGATGTGAGCCTGGTAGGCAGCGTCATCCATGAGAGCGTCAAGCTGCCCGGTATCGGCAATCCTGATCTTCATGAACCAGCCCTTGCCCTGGGCATCGCTGTTGACGAGACCAGGCTCATCTTCGAGAGCCGAGTTGACCTCGACGATCTCGCCGTCGATCGGTGCGTAGACATCGCTCGCAGCTTTCACCGATTCGACGACCGCGGCATCGCCGCCCTGGCTGACCTGGGCGCCAACGTCCGGCAGGTCTACAAAGACCACATCGCCGAGCTGTTCCTGGGCATGGTTGGTGATGCCGACCGTGGCGATGTCGCCCTCAACGCTCAGCCACTCGTGGTCTTCGGTGAATTTCAAGGTGCTCATTGCTGGTTCCTCCCTAGCCTTAGAGTTTTCAAGTTCAGCGCCGGTAGCGGTGCGGCGCAAATGGCAATTTGGTGATCGTGGCCGGCAGGGCCTTGCCGCGCACCATCAGGTCAATGGTAGTGCCGGCCTCGCGCAGGTCAAACGGTACGTAGCCCATGGCGACAGGCCCGCCGACGGTCGGCCCGAAACCGCCGGACGTAACGATCCCGATTTCAGCACCATCCTTCTGGATTACAGTGCCCTCCCTGGCCGGAGCACGGCCTTCCGGTCTGATGCCGACGCGAATGCGGGCGCGGCCGCCGGCAATCTCGCGCTGGACCCGGTCCGCGCCGGGGAAGCCGCCCTCTTCCCGCCGGCGCTTGCCGACAGACCAGATCAGGCCGGCCTCGATAGGGCTGGTGCTGGTATCGATGTCATGGCCGTAGAGGCAGAGCCCGGCTTCAAGCCGCAGGGAATCACGTGCGCCCAACCCGATGGGCTGCACCTCAGGCTCTGCGAGCAGGGCGTCCATCAACTTACCAGCGTCCGAACTGGCGACCGAAATCTCAAAACCGTCCTCGCCGGTATACCCCGAGCGGGAGACGTGGCATTGCAGGCCGGCCACGGTGCAGTTCATCGCCATCATGAAGGTCAGCTCTGCCGCTTCAGGGGAGAGACGCGCCATCACGTCATGGGCCTTGGGACCCTGAAGCGCCAGCAGCGCCCGGTCTTCGAACACGTCGACCTTGATCCCGTCCGGCATGCCGGCGCGCAGTAGCCCAAAATCCTGCTCCTTGCAGGCCGCGTTCACGACGAGAAAGAGATTTCCGTCGCTGCCATCGCCTGCCGGGCGGGTCACCATCAAATCGTCCAGGATGCCGCCCTCGGCATTGGTGAACTGGGTGTAGCGTTGCTGGCCCGGCTGAAGAGACAGGAAATCACCCGGCGTCAGAGCTTCAAGCGCCTTTGCGGTTGTCTCGTGATCGGGGCCGTTCAGCATGCACTGGCCCATGTGCGAAACGTCGAAAAGGCCGGCAGCCTCGCGCGTGTGCTTGTGCTCCGCCATGATTCCGGCCGGATACTGTACCGTCATGTCGTAGCCGGCAAAGGGCACGAGTTTTGCGCCGAGTTCGACATGTCGCGAATGAAGTGGAGTCTGCTTGAGTTTGGCATCTCCGGTCATTTTGCGTCTCCCTGGCTCCAAAGACAAAAGGTGAGCTGATGGAGAATGCAAAAGCACTCCCGCATCGCCCCCTCTGTCAGAGAACCTGAGAGATTTGACCGGGCCATCAGGACATCTAGAGTCCTGTGGCTGGCTTACCCCCTTCGGTGAACAACGCGTCTGCGCTGCTGCTCTCCAGAGTGGCTGCCTGGTTGCGGTCCCGTGTGCCTGAGAGTTTCCGGGGCGGTTGCTCCTTCGGCGCCGGCCCATGTGAGCCGGTCTCTCCCGCAACGGCATCATGCCTGGGCGGTTCCTTAAACAGTCTCTGACGCGCACGTCAAGCCCGAATGGTGAGGAGCCGCCACCTCAGGGCGCCTTTACCCAACCGGGCAAAGCATGTTGACGGAATTGTGCGATTGCGTGAATGTGGCGCGGGGAGGCCGGGCTTGTTTGCTTCAAATTTATGAAAGGTGAGAGATAATCCAAATGATGAGAGTCCTAACAGTACTCGGCGCGATGGGCATGGGCCTGTTGACGGCTGTTTTCATGACGACGGCTGCAGGGGCTGCGCCGGCGATCTCTCCGTCAGTGGTCCAGACCGATCGCTTCCTGGAAGGCGCTTCCGACGTCATCAACGTTCACCGCCGGCACTGCCGCTGGCGGCGCGGACACCGTCATCTCTGGGCGTGTGATCAGGCCTATGACGACCCTTATGATGAGCCCTACTACGAACCCTATTACGATAACGGCATTCCGAATGTGGTTATCGCCCCGCGCTGGCGCCCCCGGGCGGGCAGCCGCTGCACGCGCCGTATCCGCAATCACTGCATCCGCCGCTGGCGCGGACGTCCCGGGCGGCGTGCACGGTGCCTGAGAAAATACCGCTGCTGATACCGTGCGGTCCCGTGGGCCTGTCCTGAGGGAGGACAGCTGTGGGCTCGGAGCGGGACACTCCTGTTGCCCTGATCGTCGGGGCGGGTGATTTCCTGGGCGCAGCGATCGCCAGACGCTTCGCCCGGGAAGGATACCACGTGGTCGCAACGAGGCGGCGCGGCGACCTGGACGGCTTGAAGTCTGATATCGAGGCGGCGGGCGGTCGTGCAACCGCTCTTCATTCCGACGCACGGGATGAAGAGCAGGTCGTCCGGCTTGTCGGACAGGTCGAATCCGATATCGGTCCGATCGAAGCGTGCATCTACAACATCGGGGCCAATGTCAGTTTCCCGATAACCGAGACAACCTCACGGGTTTACCGCAAGGTCTGGGAGATGAGTGCGTTCGGGGCCTTTCTCGTCGGCCGCGAGGTGGCGCGGTGCATGCTGGAACGCGGGCGCGGTACGATCATCTTCACCGGTGCGTCGGCCAGCGTGCGGGGGAAGTCCGGTTTTGCGGCGTTTTCCGGTGCGAAACAGGCCAAGAGGGCGCTGGCGCAAAGCATGGCGCGGGAGCTTGGTCCTCAAGGCGTCCATGTCGCTCATATCATCGTCGATGGCGCGATAGACAATGACCACACCCGCGAGCGCTTTCCCGAGTGGTTTGAAACGCGGCCGGAGGACGGCATCATGCAGCCCGATCATCTTGCGGAAAACTTCTGGAACATCCATGTGCAACCGCGTTCGGCCTGGACCTTCGAGCTGGATCTGCGGCCTTATGTGGAACCCTGGTAAGGAACAGACCGATGAGCAAACAGGTTGAGTTCTTCTATGACTATGGCAGCCCCGCCGCATATATCGCCTGGGCCAGGTTGCCCGGGATCTGCGCGGAGCACGGGGCCGAATTGGTGCGCAAGCCCGTTCTGCTCGGCGGCATCTTCAAGGCCAGCGGCAACCAGACACCGGTCAATGTCAAGGCGAAGGGCGAATGGATGTTCGTCGATCTGGCACGTCATGCCGCCTTCTTCGACGTGCCCTTCAAGAAGAATCCCTATTTCATCATCAACACCCTGCCGCTCATGCGCGGCGCCATGTGGGCGCGCGAGCAGGGCGAACTGGAAAAGTACGACCAGGTCATGTTCGAAGCCATCTGGGCCCATGAGAAGGACATGAACACGCCTGAGGTTGTTGCCGAGGTCCTGACCGAGGGTGGGTTCGATGCGTCTGAGGTTTTCGACGCGGTCCAGCAGCCGCAGATCAAGCAACAGCTCATCGCGGCGACGGAGGAAGCCGTCTCGCACGGCCTGTTCGGCGTCCCGTCGATGATCGTCGACGGCGCGCTGCATTTTGGCCAGGATCGTCTGGACTGGGTGGAACGGGCTCTCGCGGCCTGACGGCGGTCTCAGATCGGGTCGAACAGCACCCGGGCTAACGAGCGCCAGCGCTGCTTGAACCGCACCGCCTCAATGCCTTTCAGGTTCTTTTCACGCCAGGCGACGAAAACGCCCGAGCCGGCGATCAGAGCCATCCCGAGGATGGAGTAACCGTCCGGCACCTGATCCCACATGACGTAGCCCCAGAACGCCGCGAAAACGAGATAGCTGTAATCGAATGGGGCCAGCCAGCTCACCTCGGCGGTCTGATAGGCCTTGGCGAGGCATATGTTCGAGATGAGGTTGATGAGCGAGCAGAGTGCCACCAGTGACAGGACGAAGAGCGAGAGCGGCCGCCAGCCGGTGAAGAGGTAGGGCCATTCTTTTGCTAGTGCCGGGAAAGGCTCGAAAGAGAAGACCGTGACGCCCATCATCCCGGCCATGATAAAGACGATGGCCACGCCGTATGCCAGGGTCACGGGCGATTCTTCCCGGCAGAATTTTCGTGTGATCAGAACGGTGCACGCATAGGCAACGCCGGCCCCGACCGGCATCAGGCTTACCAGCGTGAAACCGTCCGATCCGGGCTTGAGAATAAGGACCGTACCGACAAAGCCGAGGACGATGGCGAGGGTTCGCTGGATGCCGACGCGCTCCCCCAGGAACAGGACACTCAGGACGGCGACGAAAAGCGGGAAGGTGTAGAGGCCGGCTGCGATATCCGCCAGCTTCAGGGACGCGACGCCGCCGAAGAAGAAAACCATCGCCAGCACGAGCGTGATGCTTCTGAGGACAACGGCCCAGAGCCGCTTCGGGTTCGGCCATGCTCCGGCCCCCCAGATGATTCGGGTCAGCACAAGCAGGAGCAGGAGGTTCATAAAGGATCTAAGACACTGAAACTGCCAGAGCGAGATCGATTGGCTGGCATACTTCACCATGGAATCCTGGAAGGACAGCATGAACAGTGAGCCGACCATGAGCATGGACGCCAGAGCCGGCCTGTCCTCCGTAGCCCCTGCAAAAAAGTTGAGTTTCGGTGTTGTGGAATGCTCGCTCAACGCAAAGGGGTGCTCCGGCTACAGACTGCCATGACGATAGGAAGACCCCTGAGGTGCGGCAAGCCCTGAATTCTCAACTTGGCCCTGCCCACCGCGGCGCTTGATGGGGCACCTGGAATGCGGCAAGTTAGGTGTCATCCGGGGTTTGCGGGTCTGGACTAGCCTGCCTGCGGCCGCCGCCGTGTCCGTCGGGGGACCTCATGGCGAAAGCAACCGGGCTGCTGCCGCAGCTCTCGGAAATCACCACACGAAAGAAGCGCAAAGGGGGCGTGAAGGTCTTCTTTTGCCTCTACAACGAACGCATCCGGCTGGAAGAGTTCCTGGCCTACTACCGCAAGCTCGGGGCCAGGGAGTTCTTCGCCGTAGACAACAACAGCACCGACGGCAGCACCGGCTATCTGAAGGGTCAGCGCGACGTCCATCTCTTTCACACCCGCCAGTCCTACCGCGAGAGCTATGCCGGCCGTATCTGGACAAGCAATCTCTGCGAGACTTACGGCGCCGGCAGCTGGTGTCTGACCGTCGATACCGACGAGTTTCTGATCTACCCCTACAGCGAGCATGTCGGTTTGCCGCTGCTGTGCGAGTATCTGGAGGACAGGAACTACCAGGCGCTCTTCTGCCTGATGCACGACTATTACAATCCAGGCCCGCTCGCCGACGCGGAATACAGTGAAGGCAGGTCCATTTTCGATGTCTGCGATCACTTTGATGCCCCTTCGAGCTACAGGGTCAGGCCCGCCCAGCTTTTTCCCCATGTTCAGGTGCACGGCGGCCCGCGGCCCCGGAGGTTCTGGGTCTCAAGGAACGGTCCGGCGATGAAGAAGATTCCGCTGGTCTACTGGGAGCCGGGCTTCCGCTACAACCACTCCACCCATTCCTGCACCCCCGTCCGGCTCGCGGACGTAACGGGCAGCCTGGCGCACTTCAAGTTCCTGTCCAACTTCAAGGAGTTTGTGGCCCGGGAAATCGCCCGCGAGGACCGGATGAACGATTCAGCCGACTACAAGCGCTATCTCATCGGCTTGAAGCGGCGCGACTTCAGTTTCTTCAACAAGCGCTTGTCCCGCCATAACGGCGACAGCAGCCACCTGATCGATCTGGGCGCGATGGCCTGTTCTCAGGAATATTTCGATTTCTGTTTCGACCGGCTGTGCAGGCGGGAGGGCTATGCGGCCTTCAATCCCCTGCGGCTGATCTACAAGGAAGAGATGGAAAAGCGCCGCAAGCCGGTCGGCTATGACAGCCTGATGCAGGTCTGGCCGCTGATGCTGTCCATGATCAACGAGACCCCGCAGATCGGTGAAACCGCATCCGCCTCAGGCAACGGTGATCCGGCCGCGACCGCCAGGCTGGAACGAAAGCTGGAATCCCAGGCGCGGTCCATTGAGCTTCTGAGTGAGCATGTCAAGCGGCAGGCTGCCGAAAACGAGGCGCTGCGAGCTGAACTTGAGACCGCCCGCAGCACCGCTTCGCGCCAATCGGCCGCGTCAGACAATCACGCCGGTCCAGATCAGCCAGAGAAGTAGAACGCCCAGTGCAAGCCGGTAGAGCACGAATGGCACAAAGCTCATGCGCTTGACCAGTGCCATCAGGAAGGCGATCGCTCCGAGAGCCGCGAAGAACGTGAGCAGGGCCGCAAGCCAGGCGTCCGAGGAAATGGTCTGGCCCTCCGCAATGGCTTCGCTCAGCACGAGCACGCCCGCCGCCGCGATGGCCGGCAGCCCCAGGAGAAAGGAAAAACGCGCAGCCTCTGGCCGGGTCATGCCAAGCGCCCGGCCGGCGGTCATGGTGATGCCGGACCGGCTGGTGCCTGGAATGATGGCGATGGCCTGGGCGACGCCAATGAGCATGGCGGTGCGGAGTGTGATGTCCTCCATGACCTGTTCGCGTGGCCCATACCTGTCAGCCAGGTAGAGCAGGATGCCGAATATGATGGCGTTCCAGGCAACGATCTCGGCGCCCCGGACCATGTCGATGAGGCCGGTGAGCTTCACGATGAGGCCGAAGATCACGGCGGGGATGGTCGCCAGAATGATGTAGAGTGTCTTCTTGGCGTTTACCGTCCATTCCCGTCGCAGCAAATCCAGTGCACCATGCAGAAGATCGAGAACATCGCGCCAGAAATAGGCCACCACCGCCACGAAAGAGCCCATATGAACCATCACGTCGGTAACGAGGCCCTGGTCTTTCCAGCCGGTCAGGATGGGCAGAAGGATGAGATGGCCAGACGAGGAAATTGGCAGGAACTCTGTGATGCCCTGTAGTATGGCGAGAACGAATATTTGCTCAATGGACAATGGCGGGGCTTTCGGAGCGGAAAGGCTGGGGAAGAGGCTTGAGTTCGGAGTGCGAGCGCTTCTATATCGGACCGTCGAGTCTGCGCATAGTGCAGGGTGAAGTGATTCGTTTTTTCAATTTTAGATAGCAGACGCTGTCTAATGCAATCAAATTGGGCAAAATCGTTTGATGCCGACGCTCTATCATTATCCCCTCGACCCGTTTTCCCGGCGTGTACGGCTTTCGCTCGGCGAGCACGATATCGCGGCGGAACTTGCAGAAGAACAGCCCTGGGCGCCGGGCCGGACCTTTCTGGATCTGAACCCGACGGGCATTCTGCCGATTCTTCTGGAGGATGGCGGAGCAACAGTGACCGGCGCGGAGGCAATCGGGGAGTATATTGAAGAGACCGCGCCGCCCGGCCAAAGCCAGGGCGGACTGCTTGGCGCCGAGCCCTTGCAGCGGGCCGAAGTCCGGCGCCTGGTGGCCTGGTTCGATACGCGGTTCTACCGCGAAGTCAGCAGGCCCATCCTGACGGAGAAGATCCAGCGCCGCTTTGCCAAGCCAGAGGAAGGTGGCGGTGCGCCGAACATGGTTGCCGTTCGTGCCGGTCTGCAGAATATCCGGCCCCATCTCGCGCTGATCGGCGCGCTGGTGGAAAAACGCAACTGGCTGGCCGGTGACGAGTTGAGCCTTGCGGACCTGGCGGCGGCCGCTCAGCTGTCCTGCATTGACTATCTCGGCGATGTGCCCTGGAGCGAAAACACCGCCGCAAAGGACTGGTATGTGCGGATCAAGTCACGCCCGTCTTTCCGCCCGCTCCTGGCCGACCACATCAGGGGCATGCCGCCGCCGAGAACCTATGCGGATCTTGACTTCTAGCTGGCTTCCCTCAGGACGCCGCGCCTGATCTGGTCTTCTTCGATGCTTTCGAACAGCGCCTTGAAGTTGCCTTCGCCAAAGCCTTCGTCGCCCTTGCGCTGTATGAATTCGAAAAATATCGGGCCGATCACGGTCCTGGAGAAAATTTGCAGCAGCACCCTGGTCTGACCGCCCTCAACCACGCCCTCGCCGTCCACGAGGATGCCGTTCGTTTTCATGCGTTCCAGCGGTTCGCCGTGCCCGGGCAAGCGCGCCTCGACATTTGCATAATATGTGTCCGGCGGCGCGGGCATGAACTCAAGGCCCCCTGTGCGCAGATGCTCAACGGTTGCAT
This sequence comes from Pseudomonadota bacterium, assembly GCA_039030315.1. Classification (GTDB taxonomy): domain Bacteria; phylum Pseudomonadota; class Alphaproteobacteria; order Rhizobiales; family CAJQND01; genus JAAEUE01. The sequence continues at coordinate 39,331 of JBCCEL010000002.1, read as the reverse complement.
AGATGTCGCCGCTGCCACAGGCGATGTGCTGAATGCCTTCGCCGTTATACGCTGAAAGATACTCTTCGATCTGGCTGTGATCGTCGGCGGATTCATTGATTGGAATCCGAATCTTGCCGCACGGACTCGTGAGAGCGCGGGAGAACAGGCCGGAGACCCGGCCCTCGATGTCGAAGAAGCGGATCTGCCGGAAATTGAAGAGACGCTTGTAGAACCCGGTCCAATCGTCCATCCGGCCGCGGTGCACATTGTGCGTGAGATGGTCGATGTAGAAGAGGCCGGCGCCGTGCGGCCTGGCCTCTGCACCTTTGATCCACTCGAAATCCACGTCGTAGATCGAGCCGGACTCGCCATACCGGTCCACAAAATAGATGAGGCTGCCGCCGATACCCTCGATAGCCGGAATGTTGAGCTCCATCGGACCTGCCGTCGTCCGCGCCGGCTTTGCGCCAAGAGAAAGGGCCCGCTCATAGGCATGGGCCGCATCGGCGACCCGCCAGGCCATGGCACAGGCACAGGGACCGTGTTTACGGGCAAACTCCTGGGCAAACGAATCCGGTTCTGCGTTCACGATGTAATTGACGTCGCCCTGCCGGAACAGCGTCACATTCTTGGAGCGGTGCCGGGCAACCGCGCTGAAGCCCATCTGCTCAAAGAGTGCAGAAAGGGCCACAGGGTCGGGATGAGCGAACTCGACGAACTCAAAGCCGTCGGTCCCCGCAGGATTGTCCTTGCTGATTTCTGCCGGCGCGGAGTTGTGTGGAAACGGACCCATCGAGTTTCTCCTGTTGAAATGCGGGCCGAACCTGCCACGAACAACGTGCGGGAGGTGTGCATAGTGCGGGGTGGTTACAGTATTTTCGTGCGCAAGCATTGCGCATCTTTGAGAAAAATGCATGTTTCGTGCATCATGGATACATTCGATAGAAAGATACTGGCGAAGCTCCAGTCGGACGGAGCGGCAAGCAATCAGGAGCTTGCGGATGTGGCCGGGTTGTCCGCATCCCAGTGCTCGCGCCGGCGCGCTCAGCTTGAACGGGACGGGGTCATCGAGGGCTACCGCGCAAGGCTCGATCCCGAAGCGCTCGGCCTCGACGTGACGGTGTTCATCAGCATCACGCTCGAACGGCATTCCCGCCGCACATCGGAATCGTTCCATGCCTTTCTGGAGCGGCTCGACGAAGTTCAGGAAGCCCACGCCATGACCGGTGATGCCGATTATCTGGTAAAGGTCACGGTGCCGACCCTGCACGCGCTCTCTGATTTCGTGAACGAAACGCTGCTTGCCAACGAGGCAGTCAACCAGGTGCGCTCCAACATCGTCCTCAAGACAGTGAAACGCGATGGCGGTCTGCCGATCAAGCCTAGCGCCGTCGTTTGAGAGTCAGGATCATCAGTCCAGCCGCGACATTCAGTCCTTCCTGGCGCTGAAAGGCAAGCGGCGTCAGGGAGATGTTCTTTCTTGGACCGCCGGTCAGCACGTTCGCGGCGAAGCCGGTGCCGACGCTCGCCTCTGCCGTGACGCCGTGATACGAGCCGGACAGTGCGCCGCGCCGAAGCCGCCGCTTCCGGGTCGACGTCACTTTCCACGACAGCCACCGCTTGCCGATGATGCCGACCTCGATGCCGTACTTCCTGACGTTGCCGTAATACCGCTCGTTGCGTCTTCCACGCCTGTGATGGAAGATGCATGACAGGTTGCGATTGGCCCCGAAATGAATGGCAGCATCCGATCCGGTGAACCGGCACTTCAACGTGCCAACCGGATAGCCGCGATCGGGCGCGGCCCATGCAGGAAGCGCCCCGGCCAGTGCGGCAGCCGTCACGGCGCCCCAGAAACATACGTGATGCGATGCCAAAGCAGATGTCCTCGTTCCGCGCCGGATAACGGCCTTGTCCTTACATTCGCCTCTTTTCCGAAAATTAACATTGGGCGGAGAAATTGCAGCTGTTTTTCATTGTCGAGGAGCAAGAATCCCGTTGATTGAGGCGATCAGGTCACACCTCCTCCCGGGTCTTGCGCGGACCGGCCGCCGGTTCGTGGTTTGCAGCCTGCTGCTGGCCGGGCTGATTTGCGGTCAGACCGGCGCCTGGGCGGATATCCGGTACAAGGCCTATGCCGCTCGGCTGATGACTTCGCTCCCAGACAACGCGATTGTCCGCCCCGATCTGGAAGCCGAACTGGCGCGTCTGGCGTCAGCTGAACGCCGTCGCAGTGGCCGCCGGGCTCTTGCCTCATCGGACGCGCAGAGAGAAGGTGCGCGGGCGCAGGCTGCTGAAATGATCCTGGGGAACTTCGTCGGCCATCATACAAAGGCTGGTTTTGACTTCGGTGACCGGTTCCGGGCCTACATGCCCGGGTTTGAAGGGGTGAGGGGAGAGAACGCCGCCAGGGACCGTCAAAGGGGTCCCGCCGACCGGCGGAAGGCCCGGCGGCTTTTCGAACAGTGGCTGCGCAGCCGCGGCCACCGGCGGAACCTGATCAATCCGGACTACAGTCACGTCTCAACCGGGGTCATCCAGATCGGCAATCATATCTACGCTGTACAGATCTTCTGGGAAAAGCAATCTGCAAAGCCCGCAAATTCGTTGTTCCTGAACTGAGTTGGCCTAGCCGGCGCGTCCTCAAAAATGTGTGTTGTCAGTGAAGTCAATGACGCCTAAACCGTTGATCACGAAATGTTCACAGCTCTGCCCCGGCTTGTGCCGGATCCGTGGGCTGAACTGCAGTAGTTGCAAGGAGTTGGCATGGTGCTCAGTCTGCTGAAGAAATTGGCCTTGGCCGCCTCCGTGCTGCCGATTTCCATCGTGTCGGCGGAAGCTGCCTCGACGTCCAGAAATCAGCCGACGTCGCTGTCCGGAAACTATCTGGCGGGTGTGTTTGCAAGCAAGGCGCGCGACACCGAAGCTGCTGCCGGGTTTATCGCCAACGCTTTGGAGAAGGATCCGACCAATCCTGAACTCATAACCCGGGCGCTCATGCTTGAGCTGGGCAAAGGTGCTGTTGCGACGGCGGAGAAGCATGCTGCAAAAGTCGTCGCAAATGACGAACGGCACCGTATCGCGAGGCTGGTCCTGGCGCTGAAGGCGTTCCGTGAGGGTGACCAGGAGGCATCGCGGGAGCATTTGTCGCATTCGGCCTATACGCCCATCGGCCAGCTTTCATCAGCCCTAGCCACCGGTTGGAGCTGGGCGGCGAGCGGCGATCTGGACCGGGCGATTCTCGCCTTGCGCAAACTTGAGAGCACGGAGTCCTTCGCGGTCTACCAGGCGTTCCATTCCGCCCTGATCGCGGATTTCCTGAACGTCCCCGAGCGGGCGCGGAGCTTTTATGAGCGCACTTACGACAACGCCGGCGGTTCGCTGCGCGTGGCGCAGGCCTATGCAAACTTCCTGGAGCGTCATGGCGAGCAGAGCAAGGCTCTGGACATCCTGCGCAAGTTTCAGACGACGACAACGGGACATCCGCTCGTCGAAGCGGAGATTACGCGTATTGAGGCAGGGCGGCCGGTAACGCCGTTTATTGGCACCGCCAGTCAAGGTGCCGCCGAATCCTTGTTCGGGCTGGCCTCTGCCCTGACCGATCAGTCGGGGTTCGATTTGGCGCTGCTCTACGCCCAGCTCTCAGTGAGCATCCGGCCGAGATTTGCGCTTTTGCGGACACTGCTGGGTGATGTTTACCAGGAAACCAAGCGGCATAAGAACGCGATCAAGGCCTACGAGGCGGTTCCGGTTTCGTCGCCTTTGCGGCCCTACGCGGAGATCCGCATTGCCGTGAATTACGACAGGACCGGCGAGCCCGGAATTGCCGAGGCCCGGCTGAAGAAACAGATCGAGCTGCGCAAGGACGATCATCTGCCTCCGCTGACGCTTGGAAACCTGCAGCGGGGTCACGAGAAGTTTGCCGAAGCAATCCCGAATTATAGCCGGGCAATCGCCAATGTCGGCAAGGTCGAGAACAAGCATTGGACCCTGTTCTACTTCAGGGGCATTGCCTACGAGCGTACCAAGCAATGGCCGCTTGCGGAGACCGATTTCAAGAAGGCGCTTGAGCTGCGGCCCGAACAACCTCTCGTTCTGAACTATCTCGGATACAGCTGGATCGAGCAGGGCGCCCATTTGCGCAAGGCGCTTGGGATGATCGAGCGGGCCGTTGAGTTGCGCCCGAATGACGGCTACATCGTCGACAGTCTCGGCTGGGCGCACTACAAGCTTAAGAACTACGAGGACGCCGTGAAGAACCTTGAGCGGGCCGTCGAGCTGAAGCCCCAGGACCCGGTGATCAATGACCATCTCGGCGACGCCTACTGGCGGGTGGGCAGAAAGCTCGAGGCGCGCTTTCAATGGCTCCATGCCAAAGACAACAAACCTGAGCTGGATGTTCTGAAAAAGATCCAGAAGAAACTGGAATCCGGCCTTGAGCCGGACGCCGTTGTGCCGGCCGAAGTGAAGCAGGAGCAGAAGGACGACAAGACCTGACCGGGCACGTTCGCTGTTCTCGGGCCAGCTGCCTCCACCATGTCCGCTGTTTGCGAGTTTGCCCCGGCGAAGGTCAATCTGTGCCTGCACATTACCGGGCGCAGGGAGGATGGTTATCACCTGCTGGACAGCCTCGTCGCCTTTGCCGGCATTGGCGATGAGCTTTCGATCCGCACCGCTGTCAGCCCTTCGCTCAACATTTCAGGCCCCTACGCATCGGCGCTCAGTGGACAAAGCGACAATTTGATCACCAGGGCTGCCAAAGGCCTGGGTGCGAGTGCTCCGGCCGCCACCGTCGATCTGCTGAAGCGCCTGCCGGTCGCCGGCGGAATCGGCGGAGGTTCGGCAAACGCGGCCGCTGCTCTGCGGGGTTTTCTGGCCTTGCCGGATGCCACCCGCCCAGCCAAAGAGGAACTTGATGCGCTCGCGCTTCGCCTCGGGGCGGATGTGCCGGCCTGCCTCGTCTCAAAGTTCTTGCGAATGCGCGGTATCGGGGAAGAGATCGAGGAACTGCCGCCTCTTCCTGATCTGCCGGCTGTACTTGTCAATCCGGGAGTGCCGGTTCCCACGGGGCCGGTCTTCCAGGCGCTCAATCTGCAAGCCGGAGAATCGGCCTTTGAGGGAATTGGCGCCCCTCCGCAGGGGGGATTTGACACTGTCGATGCTCTGTGCGGATGGCTGGCGGAGCGGCGGAACGATCTGCAGCCCCCGGCGGTCGAACTTGTGCCGGCGTTGACGGATGTCCTGGCGCTGATTGCCGCTCAGAAGGGTTGCAGGCTCGCAAGGATGTCAGGATCCGGCGCCACCTGCTTCGGCCTGTTCGCCACCCGCCACGATGCCGATCGGGCAGCCGACGTTATCGCCGCTACACAACCGGCCTGGTGGTCGGTGGCGACGACACTGAGGTAGCATGCGCCGGGAAAGTCGCCGGGGCTCTCTTCAGAACGCGCGCTGGATGGAAAAATCCACTGCATCGATCATTGCAGACTTGAGCTCGCTGTCAGGAAAAATTGCGAGCGCATCGCGCGCGATCGCCCCGTAGTGGCGGGCACGCTCGACCGTATCCTCGATGGCGCCATAGGTCTCGATCAGGGACATGGCCCGGTCCAGATCGCCGTCATCCTGCTCGCCGTCCTGCAGCTTGGTCTTCCAAAACTCTCGCTCTTGATCCGTTCCGCGGCGGTAGGAGAGGATGATCGGCAGGGTGATCTTGCCTTCCCGGAAGTCGTCTCCGAGCTCCTTGCCCAAAAGCGCCTGCTTGCCGGAATAGTCGAGCGCATCGTCAACCAGCTGGAAGGCGACACCGAGATTGCGGCCGAAGGATTCCAATGCCGCCTGTTCTTCCGACGGCCGCTCGGCGATTGCGGCGCCGACCTCCGCGGCCGCTGAGAACAGCGCCGCCGTCTTGGCGTCGATGATCTTCATGTAGGCGTCTTCGGTCGTCGTGATGTCCTTTTGCGCGGCGAGCTGCATGACTTCGCCTTCGGCGATCACGGAAGCCGCATTGGACAGGATGCGCAGGCATTCCAGCGAGCCTGTCCGCACCATCATCTTGAAAGCCTGACCCAGCAGATAGTCGCCGACCAGAACGCTCGCCTGGTTGCCCCAGATCATCCGGGCGGCCGGCTTGCCGCGGCGCAGGTCGCTCTCATCCACCACGTCGTCGTGCAGTAGTGTTGCGGTGTGCATGAACTCGACGGCTGCGGCGAGAAGCACATGGGCATCGCCCTCGCAAGGGCCGCACATGCGGCTCGCGGCGACGGTCACCATGGGACGGAGGCGCTTGCCGCCGGAATTGATCAGGTGATTGGCCAGTTCCGGAATCATGTCGACATAGGATGAGGCATGCGAGAGGATCTCCTCGTTCACACGGCCCATATCATCCTGGGTCAGGTCCAGCAGCGGCTGAATACTGGCTTGCCGGTCTCCGGCACCGGTGAGGGGAACAACAACACCCACGAAAACACCTCGTAACTGAAATGTGGGCACTCGCCCCAGACATGTCATTCTCAAAATAGACATCGCGATGATATGGTTCAAGCGGGCGAATCGCGCAGTGGCCATCTGCCTCAGTTTGTTCAACCATTCCAAGGCGTTGATCACCAGCTCTTGGTGTTAGGGTTTTCCTATGAAAGAATTGCTCAACACGAACGATGCGGTTCTGATCTCCTATGCCACCGCACTTCTGCGGGACGCCGGGATCGGGCACACGATATTCGACGGCAACATGAGCGTTGTTGAAGGCAGTATCGGTGTTCTTCCCAGGCGTCTGATGGTGGAGACGGAGCGATTCGACGATGCGAGTGCGCTGATGACAGACGCAGGGATAATGCCGTGCTGACCGGGCAGCAGGCGGCGGTCCTCAAGCAGGATCAGTCAGGACCCGAACTGCCATCTTCCCTTACGGATGATGCATTCCTTGGCGGTCGCGTGAAGGTTCTGCAGCCCGAGAAGGGCTACCGGGCGGGCATTGATGCCGTGTTTCTTGCAGCCACAATCCCGATGGAGCCGGGCCAGACGGCGCTGGAGGCGGGCTGCGGTGTCGGCGTTGTCTCCCTCTGCGTGGCAGCGCGCGTTGCTAACGTTCACATCACCGGTGTGGAGATCGTGTCGCGCTATTCGATCGTTGCTGAAGAGAACATCAAGCGCAACGGTTTCGGCGGCAACATCCAGGTCATCACCGGGGATGTCAAGGAGGCGACGCGCAAGGATCTGACCCAGTGGCCGCCGGCCGAATCGTTCAATCACGTTTTTGCCAATCCTCCATTCTTCGACGAGGACAAGGTGAGAAAATCGCCGGTTTCCTTGAGAGATTCCGCCCGTACGTTCGGGCCGGACGATCTGGAGGTCTGGGTCAAGGTGATGGCGGCCCTTGCCGTGAACAAGGGGTCGGTAACCGTCGTTCATCGGGCCGATTCCCTGGGCCGCCTGCTTTCGGCATTCGCGGCAGCAAAGATCGGTGCGGTGCATGTTGCCCCGCTTTACGCGCGCGAGGGCTATCCGGCGTCGCGGGTTGTGGTTCAGGGAATCAAGGGATCGAAGGCGCCGATGCAGGTGTTGCGCGGACTTGTCCTGCATGATCAGACGAATGCATTCACCGCGCCCGCCTCGGCGATTCTCCGGGACGGTGCAGCCTACGCCCTGAGGTAGGAATCCCGCGCCAGCAACACAGCGCTTGCGTTTGTTGTGCGCGGTTCTTATCTCTGCGGCCCCATGGCAAAGAAATCCTCAAAGCTCCTGTTCTGGCGACACCGCAAGCCCGTTGTCCCGGTGGTGCGTCTGCACGGGACAATTGGTGCGGTGACGCCCCTGCGGCCCGGCCTGACCCTGCAGCAGATCAATCCGGTCCTGGAAAAGGCCTTCTCATTCGGCAAGGCCAGGGCGGTGGCGGTCTCTGTCAATTCGCCGGGCGGCTCGCCTGTCCAGTCGGCGTTGATCTACCACCGCATCCGCCAGCTCGCCGCCAGCGAGAAAAAGCAGGTTCTCGTGTTCACCGAAGACGTGGCCGCATCCGGAGGCTACATGCTGGCGATTGCCGGTGATGAGATCTACGCCGATCCAAGCTCCATCATCGGCTCCATCGGCGTTGTCTCGTCAGGCTTCGGCTTCGTGGACGCCATCAAGAAGCTCGGCATTGAGCGCCGGGTCCACACCGCCGGTGAGAACAAGTCGATTCTGGATCCCTTCACGCCGGAGAAAAAGGCTGATGTGGACCGCTTGAAACAGATGCAGCTCGAAGTGCACGACCACTTCAAGGATATGGTGCGCGAACGGCGCGGTGCGAAGCTGGAGGAGAGCGACAAGGATCTGTTCTCCGGCGCCTTCTGGTCCGGCGTCAAGGCGCGCGACCTTGGCCTGGTCGACGGTCTTGGCAACATGCACACCGTCCTGCGCGAGAAGTTTGGCGACGAGGTGATGCTCAAGACCATCAGCGGTCCGCGCAAGGGGCTGCTCTCCCGGATGATCCCCGGCGGCACGGAAGAGCGTCATGGCGGCATTCCCGACCTGAATGGCCTGCGTTCCGGCCTGGCCGACGATCTTGTATCGTCCCTGGAAGCCCGCGCAGTGTGGTCGCGCTACGGTCTCTAATCCCAGTTTCGCGCGAGCTCGGCGATTTCGCTGCAGGCCCAGGCCAGCTTTTCCTCCGTCGTGCACAGGCTCATGCGCACGAAGCCCTGCACGCTGTCGCCGAAGCTGGCGCAGGGCAGGGTGGAAATGCCGGACCGCTCCAGCAGTTTCATGGAAAACTGGATGGAGTCAGGCGTCAGGTCACGCACATCCAGCATCATGAACATTCCGGCCTTGGGCGAATTGACCCTGAGGCGGGACAGGTCGGACAGGGCGTCTTCGGCAAGCCTGGCACGCCGCCCGTAGTCGGCCACCATGCTGCGGGTCTCATCCTGCGGCCCAGTCAGCGCCGCGGTCGCCGCGTCCTGGGTGAACATCGGCATCCCGTACATCATGCACAGTGCAAGCCGCTCGAAGGTTTCGCAGAGCTGACGGGGCCCGATCGCCCAGCCGACCCGCCACCCGGCCATGCGGTGCGACTTGGAGAGGCTGGAGACGATGACGCATTTCTCCTCCACCCCCATGTGAGCGGCCGGGCTGACGTGCCGGCCCTCGAACACGAAGTCGGAATAGACCTCGTCGCTGATCAGCCAGAGATCGTGCGTGCGCACAAGATCGATGATTTCCCGGACCAGCTCATCCCCGATAATGGCACCGGAGGGATTGTTCGGTGAGTTCAGGACAACGGCCTTCGTCTTCGCCGTCACGGCGGCTTCGATCTCATCGATGGTCGGCAGAAAACCGTTCTCGGCGCGTGCCGGCAGCGTGATCATGGTCGCCCCGCCGGCGGTGAAGGTGGCGGGATAGGTGGAGTAGTACGGCTCAATCACGATCACCTCGTCGCCGGCCTCAAGCAGGCAGGCGGAGGCCGCGAACAAGGCGTTTTGCGCGCCGGCAAAGGCCACGCAATTGGCGCTTGAGAGATCCTGTCCGGTGAGCGCGGTGTGATGGGCGGCGATCGCTTCGCGCAGCCTGCGTTCCCCGACCATCTCGGCATAGTGATGGCGGCCGCCGCGGACGCTTTCCACACAGGCGTCGACAATGTGGTCCGGCGTTCGTGCGCCGACATCTTCGCCGATACTCAGGATGAGGACATCCTCGCCGCTGCGAATCCTTTCCTGTGCGATGCGATGCACTTCCCAGGCGTCCGCGCCCTTGCCGCTGACACGATCGGCCAAGCTGGTGAACTTAAGTGACGTCATGCCTGTCCCGCCTCCCTGGGGCTTCAAAGGCCGCGAGGATGAAGCCTTCTGGACGTGCTCTGTCAACAATAAGATCGCCGATCTGCTTCGATTACGCTTTACCCGCTCAGACACTTTCGGTTCTATGCCCGCCTGCGGGTAATGATGGAGCGACATGTGATGGCGAAGACGGTTGGCGAAGCACTGGTCGGGCTGCTTGAGGATTACGGTATCGACACGGTGTTCGGCATTCCGGGCACCCATTCCATCGAACTCTACCGCGGACTGGAGAACAGCAAAATCCGCCATATCTCGCCCCGCCACGAACAGGGCGGTGGCTTCATGGCCGACGGCTATGCCAGGTTGAGCGGCCGCCCGGCGGCCTGCTTCGTGATCACCGGTCCGGGAGTGACAAACCTCTCCACGCCCATGGGCCAGGCCTATTCGGATTCCACGCCCATGCTGGTGATCTCGCCGGTCAATCCGGCGGACTCATCCGGCGACAATGTCGGCCGCCTGCACGAGATCAAGGATCAGACATCGGTCACGCAGGATCTGGCGGCCTTCAGCAAGGTTGCTGCAGATCAGGAGACCTTGCGCGATCTGGTGCACGACGCGTTCACGGTGTTTGCAAGCGAACGTCCTCTTCCAGCCCATATCCATGTGCCGCTCCCGCTCTTCACCGAGGAAGCGTCCGGCAACTGGTCGGTGCGCAACCTGCCCGGCCCGCCTGAACCGGCAGCGGCGGGTATCGAAGAGGCCGCCCGGATGATTGATGAGGCCGAGCGCCCGATCATCATTCTCGGGGGCGGAATTGCCAGATCCAGAGAGGCCGCCCTGGCTCTGGTTGAGGGGCTCAATATTCCGGCTGTGACGACGACTAACGGCAAGGGAACCCTGCCTCTTGACCATCCGCTCAGCCTCGGATCCACGCTGACCGCCACGCCGACGCAGGATCTCATCGCCTCTTGCGATCTGCTGATTGCCGTCGGGACCGAACTCTCGAAGACCGACTACTGGCGCGAGAATCTGCAGCTCCCGGCCCGGAAAATAGTCGTGAACCTTGACGGCGATCTGCTCGACCGCATGGGCCCGGAATGCTGCTGTATCGAGGCCGATGCGGCCGCAACGGCCAGGGCGCTCGGCAAGGCGGCGGCGCGGCGGCCCGAGAACCCGATCCAGGCAGATTGCGACAAGGCGCGCAGCGACATTGCCGCTAGCGGGCTGACGGACAAGCAGAAAACACACCGCGCCGTGCTCGATGCCATCCGCGACGCGCTGCCCGAGAACGCGTCCATCTTCACGGACATGACCCAGATCGCCTATTCCGGAAACGCCTATTATCCCAGCGCCATGTTCGGAAACTGGTTCCATCCCATCGGTTATGGAACACTCGGCTACGGCCTGCCCGCCGCCATGGGGGCGAAGCTGGCCGAGCCGGACCGGGCTGTTGTCGCCCTGGTGGGAGATGCCGGCTACCAGTACACCATGCAGGAAATGGCGCTCGCGGCGGAGCTCAGACTGCCCGTGATCCTTATCATGTGGAACAATGATGCCCTGCAGCAGATCGCTGACGACATGACCGATGCCGACATCGCCAACATCGGCGTTGTTCAGAAAAATCCGGATTTTCAGATGCTGGCGAAGGCTTTCGGCTGGGCGACGGCCCACAGTCTGACCCTGGATGACCTGAGCGCCGCTATCGGCGCGGCACTGGAGGCGAACGGACCGTCGTTCATCGAAGTCCGAGATCCGGAAATCCGCGCATCGCTTGCACTCTGAAAAAGAGATGGAGCGCCGCCGACGGCATATGCTTGCGCTGCCTGCGGGCCTACTCTGTGCGCTCTGCATATCCACACCTGCATCTTCGGATCATGAGGTCAGGATGGCGCGCATGCTGGAAACGGCCTGCAAATCTGCAGGCCTGCCGTTGGCCGATTTAAAGAGCGCTCTGGGTGAGGACGTTGAGGTTCGCGAGCGCGGCAGCCTCCAGACCGTCCTTGCCCGCGAGATCGAGGGCACCGTTGCAAACCGCGCCGCGTTTCGCATCCAGCTGACGGTGAGCCAGGGACGGGTGCGGCGCGCCCGGGCGGAGTTTTCCGCGCTGCGTGCCGGTCGTAGCCCGGCACCGGTACTCAGTCTGCGGGCCGATGCCTCGTGCGCCATTGCAGGCGGGCGGCGGATCCTGTTCGACGGGGCGGGACGGGCGCAGAGGCTGATCGATCTGGGGCCGGATCTGGGGCTCACCGGAACAGGAGAGCTCCTGAATCCACCTGTGCCGCCAGGAACCGATCCCGGCGGTGTGCTCGTTGCGCATATCGACAGTGGCGTGAACTACACGCTCCCGTTCATCGCCCGCCGCCTGGCGCGGGCTCCGGACGGCAGCATTCTAGGCCACGACTTCTGGGATGAAGATGACCGGCCCTATGACGTGGACTCGTCGAGGTCGCCCTTCTTCCCGCTGCATCATGGAACATTGGTTGCCAGTGTCCTGTTGAGCGAGGCGCCGGACGTCCGTCTTGCGCCTTACCGCTACCCCAGAAATGACATGACAAGAATGACCGCTGTCATTAGACGCATCAACGAGGCGGGTGCGAGGATCGTCGCCATGCCACTGGGCGGCCGGAAGCGCTCCGTCTGGGCGAAGTTCATTGATGCAGCTTCGGCGCACCCGCACATCCTCTTTGTGGTTTCGGCGGGCAATGACGGTCGCAACATCGATGAAGACCCCGTCTATCCCGCAAGCGCCGATTTGCCCAATCTTCTAGTGGTGACCTCGGCAACGGTCTCGGGGCGTCTGGCCCAGGGATCGAACTGGGCGCGGGAATCGGTCGACCTGATGGTGCCGGCCGAGCGGGTCGAAGTCATCGACCACCGCGGCGCGAAGGGCAGGGCTTCGGGCTCAAGCTATGCGGTTCCGAAGATCGCGGCTCTGGCCGCCCGGTTACTGGCACGAAATCCGGAGTGGCGTGCACCGGAGCTTAAGCAGGCCATCATGAATCTCGCAGCGCCGTCCTTCGACCGCTCGGGCCCAAAGACCCGCTGGGGCTGGATCCCCGACCCTTCCGACGACGGATAGGGCGAGATGAGATCAGTTGGCTGGTGGGCGGGGCGGCGGTGAGTTCATGAACCGCTCTGCCGCAGGCGCAGCGTTCGGATTGATGGCCTTCATTCTTGTCAGCGCTTCTTTTGCCAGCTCCATGTTGTCCGTCCAGACACCTGCCTGAATGGCAAAGCGCAGGACCTGGAGATCATTGCCCGCGTGCTCCATCAGCCAGCGCAGATGCGGCAGTTCCTCCTCGTAGCGGCGCGCGATGTGATGAGTGATGACGAGGTTGAGCCGGCTGTTGATGGCATTGGGGTCCTGATCGACCGAGGCCATGAAGAGCTCCATCGCGGGCTCCAGCCGCCGGCGCTGGCTGAGGATCTGTCCGGCCAGATCGAAGTACTGCCGGTTCCCCGTCCGGCGGCAGGACGTGGCCAGCGCTGTGGCCTCCTGATCGTTCAGTGCTCTGCGGGAGCCGTAATGCCGTTCCAGATTGAGTGTGCAGATCCGGACTGCCGTTCCGATCTCCAGGCTGGCTGATCTGTCCGCCTCGTCGCGTTCGGCAATGAGCAGCCTGACCGCAGATGCGGGCACCGCTTCAAAACGGCCCTCGCCGCCCGAGGCAGCGATGCCGACCAGCTCGCCGTCCTCGTTCAAGAGAGCACCGCCGCTGTTGCCCTGCTGGGTGTAGGCCGAATGATGTATGCGTGCGAGCGGCTTGCCTTCGGCGGGCAGGAAGCGGACCTTGCCCGGCCGGTAGGCCCGGATCCGCCGGCGGGAGACATCGGCGCCCACCGTGTAGACATTTCCGCCCTTGGCGACCTTTCCGAACTTGAGCTGTGCCCCTTCGCCCAGCCCGTCTGTCTGGAGAAGGATGATGTCGCCCTCATATGCCGTCGGCAGCACTTTCGCCGACAGCTTGCTGCCATCCCTGAGAAAGAGATCGACCATCTCCTGATGCGCGACCACATGACGTGAGGTCACCAGAAGATCAGGACCGATGCGCACGGCACTGCCGACCGGATCGAATGCCGAGATCCTGAACACGGCGGATCGAGTCTCACAGATTTGGGCTGGCTGTCGGCAGTCATCCTTCGCCAGCGCGGGCGGGGCAATGGCTGCTCCGAAGATCACAAGCGCCGCAATCAGCGCGCCAAATCTCATGTTCATTCGAACCGTCCTCCTGATATGGTCGGCGTTATATGAGAGCCGTCATCCGAATACTGGCGATCCTGTGTTGTCTCACGAACATGGCGCCTGCGTCCAATGCACAGACGCCGGTTTCCATCGAGCTTGTCCTTGCGGTCGACACCTCCCTCAGCGTCAACAACGAGGAGTTCGACCTGCAGATGCGCGGCATTGCCAATGCCTTCCGCTCTGCGGAGATCGTCAATCTCATCGGGCTCTATGATGGTGTCGCGGTCACCCTGATCCAGTGGGGCGGGTGGACCAGCGAAAAGAACACCGTCCCCTGGCGTCTCCTGAAGTCGGAAGCATCGATCCTTGCCTTTGCAGACGAAGTCCAGCGGACGAAGCGGGAAAATGTCGGCTACTTCACCGCGATCGGCACGGCCGTTACGGCATCCATAAAATCGCTGCTCGAAAATCGGTTTGCCGGCCGTCTTCTCAAGATCGATGTTTCGGGGGACGGTATCAACAACGCCGGACCGCGGCCGATCTCCGTCCGGTCGGTGGCTGAAGAACTCGGGATCTCCATCAACGGCCTTGCCGTGCGGACCGATATCGAAAGCCTCGATGATTACTTCCGGCGCGAGCTGATTGCCGGTCCGGGTGCCTTCGTGATCAGCGCCCGGAACTACGGCGACTTCGGGCGCGCCATGCAGAAGAAGCTGAAGCGGGAACTGGCCGTACCGATCAGCTGGCGCGGCGAGATGCTCAGGAAATCTTCCCGCGGGCCACTACAGGCAGTTCTTCGACAATCTTTCCGTCTCTCACCCCGATCAGACGGTCCACCATATTGACCACAACACAGACGTGGTTGGGGATCACGCGGACAATCTCCCCGACCTCGGGTTTCGCCTCGCAGGCGGACAGATCCAGGAACCCGTGTTCCTCCGAGAAGCCCTTGATCCGGGCGTCCGGGTACTCCCGGATATAGCCGAAGCCGTCGAGGCCTCCGGTGTCCGACGTCAACGTCTTGGAGCCGGAATCGAGGATGCCCCGCTCCGGGCCTGCGCGGCTGACAACAGTGGCGTAGATCTCCAGTGCGCAGTCATCAAGTGTTGCGGCTCCGCAGGCCATCATCATCCGGTCGTTGAAGATGCTGGTGCCGGAGCGGTGTTCCGTGGCGCCGTCAAGCCTGCCGAGGTTGGTGAGATTGGGCGTACCGCCGGTCGATACAATCTCTGCCTCGAGGCCGCTCTCGGCCAGCCCTGCGCTTGCCTCATCGAAGAAGGCCTGTGTTTGCGGCCAGGCCTCGGTGGTCGGATAGAACATGAAGCCGCGGAAGTTGAGCTCGGGCCGGGCGGCTATGTCGCGAGCCAGCGTGATGGCTTCGGCTGCCGTTTCGACCCCGGCCCGCTTCATGCCGGTATCGCATTCCACCGCGACATTGACGGGCCGTCCGGCAATGCGTGCTGCTTCCGGCAGTCCTGCCACGACCACCGGGTTGTCTGCAGTGACGGTGATGTCGATGTCGCGGGCGAGCGTGCCCAGCCGGCCCATCTTCTCTGCGCCCAGCAGATTGTAGCTGATGAGGATGTTGTCGAGCCCGTCGGCGGCCATGATTTCCGCCTCGCCGAGCTTCTGGCAGGTGATGCCGCTGGCGCCGGCTGCGATCTGTTTCTTGGCGAGTGACGGGATCTTGTGTGTCTTGATGTGCGGCCGGTTCTGAACGCCGGCCTGATCGCACAGGGTCTGCAGGCGTGCGATGTTCGCATCCACCTTGTCGAGGTCAATGACGGCTACAGGGGAGCCGAACGTGTTGGTGATATCCTGCTTCAGTGCCGTGTGATCCATGCTGCGTGTCCTCCAGCCCCTGTATCGAGACGGTTTCTGGACTTAAGCAGCTTTGGCGGGATCTGTCTGCTCGGTTTCGGGAACAAAGCGTCTGTAGGCAGACACGAATGGACGGAAATAGAGCGCAGAGAGCGAGCGGAACTCCTTGGTCTCCTCGCCGATGCCGAACTCCTTGACCGTTTCGTTTGCGTAATAAATGGTGCCGAACATACGGTCCCAGATGGCGAGGGCCCCGCCCATGTTCTTGTCGAAGTGCTTCGGATCGCCTGAATGATGAATGTGATGCATGGCTGGAGAAATCAGCCAGCGCTCAATCCGCGGCCCGAACGAGATCCAGAACTGGCTGTGCCGGAGCACGCCGCCGATATAGTTCGTTGTCGCCCAGACAGCATTTGCGCCTGCAATGGTGCTGACGGTCAGGTGGTCACCGGCAAAAGCAATGAAGCCGCCATTGACTATGGCGACCGCTGTTGTCGAGACAGCTCCGAACGTTAGTGCATCCACAGGATGGAACCGTTCCGAGGTCGTGAAGTTCAGAACCTCGGCTGAGTGATGGACCTTGTGAAACTCCCACAGCAGGGGAATCTTGTGCGCCAGATAGTGCAGCCACCAGCGCATGAAATCATTGACCAGGAACAGCGTGAACGTGAGTGCCGCGCCCCAAGCCCAGGCCCACTCGGTCCCGGCGGCGCCGGTCACGCCGGCGCTATGAAGTGTGCCTGAGGTAAAACTCGAGATCGTGTCGAAGTTCACGGTCGCCCAGGACAGCACTGAAAACTTGAGCACCGGATTGATCATGATCATCCGGTAGTCGTTCTGCGCCGAAACCGACCACCACACGTTCTTGTCGAACAGGCGGGCAAAGAACTCTCTGTGACGGCCATTGCTGCCATAGGCCAGCCAGGAGATCGCCAGACCGAAGATGATGTAGACCCAGTAATAGCGGGAGCTGCCATCGGCCAGCAGGTTGTAGACCGGCTTGAACGCGATGATTACACACTGTGCGAGGTACTCTAACATGGTGCCGGAGCCTAGCTGCGCCTGGTAAAGAAAGGCTCAACCGGACCGGTTGAAATGCCCGGTGTGTTGCAGATCGAAAGGACGCCCTGATGAGCATGGAATCGCGAGATGAAGCCCGTGCGCTGGACGCTGCCGACCCGCTTGCCGGTTTCCGCGACCGCTATGTCCTGCCAGACGGGGTGATCTATCTGGATGGCAATTCGCTCGGTCCAATGGCCGCATCGGTTCCCGGCGAAATGGCACAGGCCGTGGAACAGGAATGGGGCCAGGGGCTGATATCGAGCTGGAACGATGCCGGGTGGTGGAGCCTTCCGGTGACGCTCGGCGAGAAGATTGCCCCTCTGGTCGGAGCTGCGCCCGGCCAGATTGTGGTCAGCGACTCAACGTCGGTGAACATCTACAAGGCCGTTCAGGCAGGATTGCAGATGCGGCCGGACCGCAACGTTCTTGTGACGGAGGCAGGCGGGTTTCCCACCGACCTCTACATCACCGAGGGCGTCATGCAGTCCGAGCGCCGCGTTGAGCGCCGGCTTATTGCGAACCCCGCAGATATCGACCGGCATCTTGATGCGGATGTGGCCGTGCTCCTGCTTTCCCATGTCGACTATCGCAGCGGGGAACTGCTCGACATGAAAGCGATCACTGAACGAGCTCAGGCCGCCGGCGCGATCGTCATCTGGGATCTGTGTCACAGCGCCGGCGTGGTTCCGATGAGTCTGGATGAGTGCAATGTCGATCTGGCTGTGGGCTGCACCTACAAGTATCTGAACGGTGGTCCCGGCGCCCAGTCCTGGATCTATGCTCCGAAGCGCCTGCATGGCGAGATCCGGCAGCCGCTTTCGGGATGGTGGGGACATGCCGCACCGTTCGAGTTCGAACAGTCCTACCGCGCAGAACCGGGGATCAAGGCGTTTCTTTGCGGCTCGCAGGCGATCCTCGGGATGCGCGCGCTGAGCGCGGCACTCGATGTCTTCGCGGATGTGGACATGGCGCTGGTCCGCGCGAAGAGCATAGGGCTGACCGGGACGTTCATCGAACTCGTCGAAGCGGAGTGCGGTGCGCACGGCTTCGGGCTGTTCAGTCCGCGAGATGCTGCCATCCGCGGCAGCCAGGTCGCTCTCACCCATCCCGACGGCTATGCCATCATACAGGCGCTCATTGCCCGCGGTGTTATCGGCGATTTCCGGATGCCCGACATTCTGCGCTTCGGTTTTGCACCGCTCTATATTGGTTACGAGGATGTCTGGAATGCGGTCGCGATTCTGCGGGATATCATGGAGACCGGTGCCTGGAAGGCACCGGAATTTGCGGTCAAGGCGGCCGTCACCTAAGTTTTTTGCTCACAGCAGGCCGATGCGCCCGAAGGATGGCAGCTTGATTGCGACATCCAGGGGATCAACGCCGATTGTGCTGCCGAGAATGTGCAGTTCCAGGCCCTCCTCCAGGCCAAGCGCGAGGCCGACATAGCCGCTCCAGCCGATCTGCCAGCCCGTGTTACTGGGCGTTGCTGCAATTCGCAGGCCGGGTCCGAGATAGTCCTTGCCGACAGCCTTGGCCGGAAGCTCCACCCTCAGCTCGGGCACCTGGCGGACGATATGGGCAACGAAGGTGTTCGAGTTCGGCCCCGGCCAGATGCCGTAGCTGCCATATGTCGTGTGCGGATAGCTCCTGACGGCGCGGAGGATCTTGGCAATGGCGGCTGTTGCCTTGCTGCCCCGCAGTTCGAAAGCAATCTGCGGTGGATTGGAGTACCAGAGCCCGTCGACCGGATAATTGTTGCGGCGCAGTGGGCGTCCCCAGCCAACGACCTCGTACCGGGTCCAGCTTTCTGCATCCTTGGGCTTGAAGGCAATCCAGCTGTGCACCGCGAAGATCGACTTCCATCGGCCAGTTTCCGCATAATAGACGCGGACCATGGCTTCCGGCGTGAAGGCCGGATCCGGTGCGGTGCCGGTGGAGTGCCACTCCGCCTCATGCCAACTCCTTGGTCCTTCCTTGGAACCGAACCAAAGGGCGCCGGCAGACAAGGGCAGCGCGATCAGCAGGAGAATCGACCACAGCATGATCCGCAGTACTGTTCTGGTTGCTGTGAACATGCAGGAGAGGTTCCAAACTCGATTTGATCAGAATGTGGAGGACAACAGCATAAAACGTGCAATGCCGTTCCACATGATCACAAATCCGAGATCATGTCGGTCGCCCGAACCCGGGGCGCAGACCGCACTCTTGCGGATGCTGGCGGTGCTGGACGGACAGCCGCTTGAGCCGGAGAGCGGCGACTGGCGTTAGCCTCTGAGCGAGCCGCCGGTGGCTTTCTCCACATTCGCGACGACCTTGGCCGCGACGGTATCGATTTCCTCGTCGGTCATCGTCCTGTCGCGTGGCTGCAGCGTCACTTCGATTGCCAGGGATTTCTTGCCCTCGCCGAGTGCCGATTTCGCTGCTTCGCCCGCAAACAGATCGAAGACCGACACAGCGGTGATGAGCTGCTTCTCGGCACCCTTGGCAGCGCGGATAACCTTGTCTGCTTCCACTGCATCATCGACCACGAAGGCAAAGTCGCGTGTGACAGCCTGGAGATCCGATGCATCAAGCGCAGCGCGGGCCGCACCGCCTCTGGAGCGGGGTTCAGGGATGAGGTTGAGAACGATCTCGAAACCGACAAGCGGGCCCTTGACGTCCATCTGGCTGAGCACCCGTGGGTGGATCTCTCCAAAGTGTGCCATCTGGTTCTTCGGGCCGAGCTGGCAGGTGCCGGATCGGCCGGGGTGGAACCAGTCAGGCGCACCGCTCACAACCTGCAGGCTGCGAACCTGGGCGCCGGCGGCTTCGAGAGCGGCAAGCGCGTCGGCCTTGGCGTCGAATGCATCGACGTGCCGGCCACTGCCATCCCAGTGGCGCGGGCTCGTGGTGCCCCTGCGAACTCCGGCGATGCGGACGGTTTCGTCCTCGGGCCGGTCACCGGCGTAGGCTTGTCCGACCTCGAACAGTGCGACGTCAGCGAAGCCGCGGTCAATATTGCGGCCAACCGCTGCAATGAGATTGGGCAGCAAAGATGGCCGCATGTCCGACAGCTCGGTTGAAATCGGATTGGCCAACTTGACTGCGTCCTGGCCGCCGCCGAAGAGCTTCGCCTGGTCTTCCGGCAGGAATGACCAGGTCACCGCTTCGTTCAATCCGCGCGAGGCGAGTATGCGCCGTGCGGCACTGGTGCGCCGCTGGAGCAAGGTGAGAACGGGTCTTGCAACAGCATTTGGCCGGCTCATGGGGGCGTTCGGCACATTGTCGAGGCCCACGATGCGCGTAACCTCCTCAACGAGGTCTGCTTCTCCGTGAACATCGGGCCGCCATGGCGGCACGCCACACTCCAACCCGGCCTCGGCTTCTCTCACATCAAAACCAAGATCTTCCAGGATGCGTTTCTGGTCTGACAAGGCGACCGCAACGCCGCCCAGCGTTTCCACCCGGCTCTTGCGCAGCGTGAAGGAACGCGCAGTTTCGGGGATGGTGCCGGCCATGACCGGTTCTGAGGGCTCGCCGCCGCAGAAGTCGAGAATCATCTTCGTGGCGAGCTCCGCCCCGTCCGGAGCAAAAGCCGGGTCGACACCGCGTTCGAAGCGGTAGCGCGCGTCGGAATTGATGCCCAGCTTCCGGCCGGTCGTTGCAGTGCGGATCGGGTCGAAATAGGCCACTTCGACGAACACGTTCCTTGTATCCAGCGTGCAGCCGGACTCCTCTCCGCCCATGATGCCGCCGATGGCTTCCGCCCGCTCTTCATCGGCGATCACGCACATGGTGCTGTCGAGTTCGTATTCCTTGCCGTCAAGAGCCAGGATCTTCTCTCCGTCCCTCGCAAGACGCGGCAGGATATTGCCCTTCACGGTGTCAGCGTCGAAAACGTGCACCGGCCGAGCATGGGCATAGGTCAGGTAGTTGGTGATATCGACCAGCGCCGAAATCGGACGCAGGCCGATTGCCGTCAGCCGCCGCTGCAGCCATTCCGGAGACGGGCCGTTCTTCACGCCCCGAATGTAGCGGCCGCAGAACAGCGGGCAGGCGTCTTCTGTGCCCTCATCAAAGGTGAGCTTGACATCAATGGGTGACGGGAACGTGCCCGGGATCTTCTCCACTTCGAGTGGCTTCAGTTTTCCCAGGCCGCGGGCCGCGAGATCGCGTGCGACGCCGTAGACGCCGAGTGCATCCGGCCGGTTTGGCGTGATCGCGATGTCGATGACTGGATCATCCAGGCCGAGGGCCTCCACCGCCGGGGTGCCGACGGCCCAGTCGCCCTCCAGATCGATGATGCCGTCATGCTCGTCCGACAGCATCATTTCGCGTTCCGAGCACAGCATGCCTGCGGATTCAACACCGCGGATAACGCCCACCTGCAAATCAACGCCGGTTCCGGGGATATGGGTTCCGGGAGGCGCAAAGATGCCGGTCATGCCGGTTTGCGCATTCGGGGCGCCGCAGACGACCTGAACCATCCCGTCCCTTGTTTCGACATCGCAAACGCGAAGGCGGTCCGCGTCAGGATGCTGGCGGGCTTCCTTCACATAGGCGACGGAGAATGCGCCGAGCGTCTCCGACAGGTTATCGACGCCCTCGACCTCAAGGCCGACATCGTTCAGTGCGGCCGTGATTTCGTCGAGCGAGGCTTCGGTCTTCAGATAATCCTTGAGCCAGGAGAGTGTGAATTTCATCAGCTCAATCCTCCTGCCAGCTCAGGCACATCCAGGGCTGCAAACCCATAGTGATGGAGCCAGCGCAGATCAGCCTCGAAGAAGGCCCTAAGGTCCGGAATTCCGTACTTCAGCATCGCAATGCGGTCGATACCCATGCCGAAGGCGAAACCCTGTATCCTGTCCGGGTCCAGGCCGCCGGCCGCGATCACCTTGGGGTGCACCATCCCGGAGCCCAGGATCTCAAGCCAGTCGTCGCCCGTTCCGATCTTCACCTGGCCCCCTTCCCAGGAACAGCCGATATCCACTTCCATGGAGGGCTCGGTGAAGGGGAAGTGCGATGCGCGGAACCGCATCTTCACCTCGTCCACCTCGAAGAATGCCTTGCAGAACTCTTCCAGGCACCACTTCAGATGACCAAGATGGGTCGATTCATCGAGGACAAGGCCCTCGACCTGATGGAACATCGGCGTATGCGTCTGGTCGGAATCGCAGCGGAATGTACGCCCCGGCGCAATGATGCGAATCGGCGGTTCGGCCGATTCCATCGTCCGGATCTGGACCGGGCTGGTGTGCGTGCGCAGCACCATACGCGAGCCGTCTTCGCGTTCGTTGAAGTAGAACGTGTCGTGTTCCTGACGGGCCGGGTGCTCCGGCGGGATGTTCAAGGCTTCGAAGTTGTAGAAGTCCGTTTCGATATGGGGACCTTCTGCGACCGAGAACCCGAGATCGCCGAAAATCTGCACCACTTCGTCCCAGACCTGGCTGACGGGATGGATGGTGCCCCGCTGTTCGGGACGCGCCGGGAGCGTGACATCAATCTTCTCTCCGGCGAGACGAGCCTCCAGCTCTGCATCCTTCAGATCAGAAGTTCGGGCCGCAATCGCTTCGCCGATCGACTGCTTGAGACCGTTCAGCTTCGGGCCCATCTCCTTGCGCTCTTCGGGGCTCATACCGCCGAGAGACTTCATCAGAGCTGAGACGGAGCCCTTCTTGCCGAGGCTTGAAACACGAACGCTCTCAAGCGCCGACATGTCGTCGGCGGCCTCTATGGCGCTGCGGATTTCACTTTCCAGGGTTTCGAGGTCTTGCACGGGTTTGACCTTTCAGAATGACAACAGGGGACGGGTTCGGGGCGCTCCATTTTGGGGCGGGCCCGGCAGGTCCGGCAGTCATGTGGTGGTCCGCGCCAAGCGCAGGCAGACCGGTCTTATTGCAGGGAGGCTTTCGCCGCCTCGACCAGTGCCTTGAAGGCCTCGGGCTCACGCACGGCGAGGTCCGCAAGCACTTTGCGGTCAACCTCGATGCCGGCCTTGCCAAGCCCGTTGATAAATCGTCCGTAGGTCATGCCTTCTTCGCGCGCGGCCGCGTTGATGCGCTGGATCCACAGGGAGCGGAAATTGCGCTTCTTGGTGCGGCGGTCGCGGTAGGCGTACTGACCGGCCTTTTCCACGGCCTGGTTGGCGGCGCGGAAGGTGTTCTTGCGTGCGCCATAATAGCCTTTGGCGGCATTGATGACTTTGCGGTGGCGGGCGTGGGTTGTCACACCCCGTTTGACTCGGGCCATAGCGGTGCTCCTTTAATCAGAACGCGAGAAACGTTCGACTAGCTGTAGGGAAGAAACTGTTTGACGATCTTTGCGTCCTGATCCGACAGGGCGGACATGCCGCGTGCCTTCCGGATAAACTTGTTGGACCGCTTGATCATCCCGTGACGCTTGCCGGCCTGGCCACACATGACCTTACCGGTTGCTGTCACCTTGAAGCGCTTCTTCGCGCCGCTCTTGGTCTTCAGCTTGGGCATTTTGCTTGTCTCCTGTATGCCAGCAAGCGGACTATCGGTTTCCAGACCGGGAAACCGGATCCATTTTCTGGCTTCTGTCATTGAAGCATTCGCAGCCGCCACGGCATGCCCATTACAGGCCGGACGACCGGAGCGATGGGTATATACGGGGATGGACCGCATAAATCAACTGCAAACGGGCGCATGGCTAATGTGGAAACGGGCTTGATAAGCCTGGACGTCAGCGGCAATCATATAGAAGATCAGAAACCGATGCGCTGCTTGCCCGTGACCTATCCAAGCAAGGACGATGTCGCCTATCTGGCTCATTTTGAAAGTCGGTTTCCGCACGTTTTCGTCGCCTTGAACCCTTTCATCCAGCTGTTCGGATTTCCATCAGAGCAGTATGGAGCGGAACTACCGGAGGCGGCCGAAAATCGGGCCAAGCGTCTGGGACCCCGGTGTGGCCGTTCCTGGCAATGTGTGGCTGAGCTTAGCGGACTGTCGTCGGTCAGGTCTGTGAACCGGGCGCTGAGGCTGACGGGTTCGGGCCGGATCAAGGCGGAGCTCTCAAATCCGGCCGAGACGGAGTCGCTTGTTGATGCCTGTCGTGGCGGGCACCTGTTTTTGCCGCTGGAGGGCACGTGGTCTCCGGTATTCGAACTACAGGCTGCGGCGTTCCTGAGCGCGCTGGATCACAAAGAGGTCTGGTCGGCGAGGTCCATTGGAGTGGAGCCGTCGACGATTTCTGTAGGCGATCTCGCAGATACTGAACTCCAGTCCAATCCAGAGATCTATGCACTTGATGGTTCCGTCTACATGACCATCTACCCCGATTATCACTATGTCCTCGTTTGTCAGAGCAGGGGCAGCTTCGAGCGAGCGGACCCGCAGAAGTTCTTCGAGGGTTTTCACGCGACCAGCAATACGACAGATTTCTGGGGTATCGGCAGCCATGCTGAGGCGCATACGAACCGTTGAGGAAGCCCGGGAGGCAATCCGTCATGGATTACGGCAGTTGGCTTGAGCGCCTGATGAAGATGGACGATGGGGCGTGGAAGCGCCACGCCAATCCGTGGAGCGCGTGGACGCGGACGGTCATCTTGCCACTGCTTGCGCTCGCGATCTGGAGCCGGGTCTGGATTGGCTGGTGGTGTCTGGTGCCGATTGCTCTGCTGATTCTCTGGACGTTCGTCAATCCGCGTGTGTTCCCCCCACCCGGAACCACGGACCACTGGATGTCCAAAGCGACTTTCGGCGAGAGGGTGTGGCTGAACCGGAAGGCCAGACCCATTCCTGCGCATCACGGACGCGCCGCACATATCCTCAGTGCTGTCGGTGCACTGGGGATACCGCCATTTGCTTATGGCCTGATTGTCTACGAGTTCTGGGCGGTGGTCGCCGGACTGACGGCCGTGCTCCTGGCCAAGCTGTGGTTCCTGGACAGGATGGTCTGGCTCTACGAGGACATGAAGGATCAGGACCCTGCATATAGCTCGTGGCTGTACTGATTTTCGTGTCAATTGCCCTGAGGCTCTGGCAAGTTGCGGCTCCGGGACGAGGCTGCGAGGGTGATTGATATGGGCGTTGATGAGGCAAGAGCCTTTCTGGAAGCAAATCCGGGGGTTGAGTACCTGGACGCCTTCATCATCGATCTCTGTGGCCGCGCGGTTGGCAAGCGTCATCCGGCGCATCAGATCGAGAAGCTCTATTCCAGCGGCTCGCAGCTCTGTGCAGGTACTTATTTGCTGGATGTCAACGGAAACACCTCCGATCCCCTGGGCTACGGGTTCTCCGACGGGGACCCCGACGCCGATTCCCACCCGGTTCCAGGAACACTGTGCCTGGCGCCATGGAGCCAGGGCAAGGGTGCGCAATGCCTGCTGGAACTCAAGAACGAGGGCACATCTGACCCGGTCTGGTTCGAACCAAGGGCAGTGCTCCGGTCCGTAGTCGATGGGTTTGCAGAACGCGGTCTCACACCAGTGGTCGCTGTGGAGCTGGAATTCTACCTGATTGACCGGGAGCGCACCGAGAACGGGGCGCCTCAGCCGCCGCTCAATCCCAGGACGGGTGAGAGAAGCTGGAAAGGCAATGTTTTCGGACTCGATGAGCTGGAGGATTATCGTGCGTTTCTTACTCTGATGGCCGAGTACTGCGGTGCGCAGAACATACCCGCGTCCACCGGCATAAGCGAGTACGGCCCCGGGCAGTTCGAGATCAACCTGGATCATATCGACGATCCGGCACGCGCGGCGGACCAGGCGGCCTGCCTAAGGCGGACCATGACTATGGCCGCTCGTGAGGCTGGATTCGATGCGACGTTCATGTCCAAGCCTTATCCGGAGCTGGCCGGATCGGGCATGCACATTCACATGAGCATTCTGGATGGGGAGGGCCGGAACATTTTCGACCCGGCAAGTGAAGGCGGGGAGGGCAATCTGCGCAATGTGATCGGCGGCTTCCAGGCAACAATGGCGGAAGCCTTTGCCATCTTTGCCCCGAACATGAATGTGTTTCGACGCTTTGAGCCGGACCAGTTCACGCCGGTCACGACCGATTGGGGTGAAAACAACCGCTCCATGGCGTTCCGACTGCCGGCTGCAGACGGCCCGAACCGCCGTGTCGAGCACCGGGTGGCAGGCGCTGAAGCCAACCCGTATCTGGTTCTCGCCGCTGTGCTCGCCGGCGGCTTGCACGGCCTGGAAAACGCGCTTGAACCCACTCCCATGGCGACCGGCAATGCCGGTGCCGAGGTCGACGAAACCCTGCCACTGAAACCTTGGAAGGCAATCGAAGCCATCGAGAACGCTGTCATCCTGCCGCAATATCTGGGTGAGGATTATCCCAGGGCCTATGCGGCGGTTAAGCGGGGGGAACTGGACGACTTCCTTTCCGCCATCACTGCGCGTGAATATGAATGGTATCTCTAGCCAGATGAGTGACCACGGAAGCGCGCGGCCGCGCCTCACGACGCAGATTGCCCTTTTGGCGCTCACCCCATTCTCGCTTGGCTACTTTCTGTCCTATCTCTACAGGGCGGTGAACGCGGTCGTTGCGCCTGATCTGGTTCGGGACATCGGGCTGGACGCGGCTGGCCTTGGGCTGCTCACGGCTGCGTATTTGCTCGCGTTCGCCCTGTTCCAGCTGCCGCTCGGCCTGTTGCTGGACCGATACGGCCCGCGGCGCGTGCAAGCTGCACTTGTGGCCTGTGCCGCGCTCGGTTCGGTTCTCTTCGCCGTAGGCCAGGATGTTTACACGCTGACCATCGCCAGGGCGATCATCGGCATGGGCTTTGCCGGCGGCCTCATGAGCGGCTTCAAGGCGGTGGTTCTTTGGGTGCCCGAAGAGAGGCGCGCCTTGGCGAACGCCTGTGTCATGTCTTTGGGCGCACTCGGCCTGCTCGTGGCGACTGTGCCCATGGAGTTTGCCGTTCAGGCGGTCGGCTGGAGAATGGTGTTCTGGTGGCTCGCTGCGATCACGGCAATCGTCGCGGCGGTCATATTCCTCGTGGTTCCCAGAACCCATGACGGCCCGATTGGTGCAGAGGAAAGTTTCGGACAGTCGGTTGCTTCGCTGGTCTCGATTCTGAAGTCGCGGACTTTCTGGGTCCTGGCGCCGCTGCTCGGCTCTTCCGCCGGTGCCCACATTGCCATTCAGACCCTCTGGGCCGGCCCCTGGTTCCGGGACGTTGCCGGTATGGACCGGGACGGCGTGGCTCTCTATCTCTTCCTCACCGCGTCGGCATTCTTCATTGGAATTCTTCTGACCGGCGTGGTGACCGACTGGCTTGGCCGCCGGGGGGTCAGCATTCTGAACGTCATGCTGGGTTTCGCGGTTGTCTTCCTGATTTCCCAGATCGGTATCATCTCACACTGGCCGCCGGCGATGTGGCTGTCCTGGGTTGTATTCGGAATGCTCGGCCAGGTCGCCATTCTTGCCTATCCCTGGCTTAGCTCCCACTACGGGGCGGCGCTGTCGGGACGTGCCAATACGGCCATGAACCTCTTCATCTTTTCCTCCGCCTTTGCCATTCAGTATCTGATCGGGGAGATCATCGATCTCTATCCGAATTCGCCAAGCGGAGGATACGACCCGCAAGGTTTCCAGGCGGGTTTCGGACTGTTCCTGGTTCTCCAGTTCCTTGCGTTGGGTTGGTATCTGATTGGAATGAGCCGTCTGCGCCGGGACGGTATCGTCAAGGACTGAACGAAAACGGGCGGCACCCTGGCCGCCCGCTCGCAAATTCAGTCGACTTCAACCCAGCCTATTTCGGCGCCATCACCATGATCATCTGGCGGCCTTCCATTTTCGGTTCGGCTTCAACCTTCGCAAACTCTTCGGCGTCATCCTTGACCCGCAGCAGCAGGTTGCGGCCCAGCTCCTGGTGCGCCATTTCGCGGCCACGGAAGCGGAGGGTCACCTTCACCTTGTCGCCATTGTCGAAGAACTTCTGCATCGCCCGCAGTTTGACATTGTAGTCATGCGTGTCGATGTTGGGCCGCATCTTGATCTCTTTGACCTCGATGACCTTCTGCTTCTTCTTGGCTTCGTTCGCCTTTTTCTGGGCTTCGTACTTGAACTTGCCAAGATCAAGGACCTTGCAGACCGGCGGCTTTGCGTTGGGAGAGACTTCGACCAGGTCGAGCCCGGCCTCCTCCGCAATGACTATGCCATCCTCGGGGCGCATCGTGCCCCTCATGTTTCCCTCTGCATCGATCACCAGAACTTCGTCTGCAGTGATCTTGTCGTTGGCGCGCGGGCCTGTATCTCTAGCCGGCGCTGCCCTGTATGGTCTGCGGCCTATGTCTTTATCTCCTGACTGGTTTCCTGCTTCGCCATCCCGGCGCAAGCGCGGTATAAACGCCTGAAGTGGCGCGCCAAGTCAAGGGAAGAGGCACCTTTCCCTTAGCGATTTACAACCAGATCGGGCCTGGAATGAACGATACTGCACCAGAATTCATGGATTTTGGCACTGGTGACCGGATCGCGGTGGTTCATCAAAGAGGCAGTACCGACAGGCCTGGACTGTTCTGGCTCGGCGGCTTCAAGTCATCGATGGATGGAACCAAGGCGACCGCGCTGGCCTCGTGGGCCGGGCAGCACAAACTGGCTTGCACGCGCTTTGATTACTCCGGCCATGGCGTCTCTGGGGGCAGTTTTGAGGAGGGCACGGTCACCGGTTGGCTGAAAGAGGCAGTGGGCGTGTTTCGGGAGGTGTCTTCAGGCCCCCAGGTTGTCATTGGCTCTTCCATGGGTGGCTGGCTTGCCCTGTTGCTTTGTCGCGCACTGACGCGGGCGCATGAAGCGGACCGTATTCATGCGTTGGTCCTGATCGCCCCAGCGGTGGATATGACCGAAGAGCTGATGTGGAAACGGTTCCCGGACGAAGTGCGCGAGGAACTGGATACTGCCGGCGTGTATCAGCGACCATCGCGCTATGGCGATGGTGATTATGCGATCTCACGGAAGCTGATTGAAGACGGACGCGAACATTTGCTTCTTGCGGAGCTCTTGTCCATTCACTGTCCTGTTCGGATTCTGCATGGGGAGGCTGACCCTGACGTGCCCTGGGAACACGGCTTGCGCCTCTACAGGCATCTCGATGGACCGGACATCAGTTTCACGTTGATCAAGGACGGTGATCACCGTCTGTCGTCACCGCAGGAGATCGGCCGTCTGCTGGCAACTGTCAGCGCGTTGCTGCCGGGCTAGCTCCGGAAGGTCCGGAAACGGCTTCCCCTTCATTCAGGGCCAGCACATGCCCCGCAAGATAGAGTGACCCGCACACGAGAACACGAACCGGCCCGGCGCTTCC
The DNA here is from genome assembly GCA_039030315.1 of Pseudomonadota bacterium. Taxonomy (GTDB): domain Bacteria; phylum Pseudomonadota; class Alphaproteobacteria; order Rhizobiales; family CAJQND01; genus JAAEUE01. The sequence goes on along the minus strand of JBCCEL010000002.1, from coordinate 10,276 downwards.
GCAGGAGACCCGTGAAAACGCGTCCTCCAGGCCGTCCGCAATCTCTGATGGGATTCCGGCCGCCGCCGCGTGACTTGCGAGGTCCTCTGCACTCAGAGCATTCGCTTCCTCAGGGATTGCGAGCGCAATGATCCTGGATGCCAGACCTGCGAATGCGCCGACGAATTCTCCCGGGTCCTTGGTGTTCATCATCCCGCAAATGAGCACTGCCGGGCGCGGCAGACGTTCTTCCAGCTCTGCCAGCGCTGCCGATATGACCTTTCCCGCCGCGGGATTGTGCCCACCATCCACCCAGAGATCCGAGCCCTCCGGAAGGAGCTTCAGAGCCGGTCCGCCCTCCAGCCTTTGCATCCGGGCCGGCCAAACCGCCTGGACCATTGCGGCTTCAATACTTGCCGGCGTCACGCTTACGGACTTGAGCGCCCGCAAAGCGGCAATTGCCGTGCCTGCATTCTCGATCTGAAAATGTCCTGCCAGTCGTGGCAGAGGCAGATCGAGAAGCCCGACCGCGTCCTGATAGACCAGACGTCCGTGCTCCTCATACGCCTGGAAGTCCTGATTGGCAATGAGGAGCGGTGCACCGACGCGCTCTGCCTGGCCTTCAATCACGGACCTGGCCGCATCTCTCTGCGGCCCGACTATGCAGGTCACGTCCGACTTGAGGATGCCGGCCTTCTCCCCCGCAATCTCCTCAATGGACTCCCCCAGAAACTGCTGATGGTCGTAGTCCACTGGCGTGATGACGCACAGCTCCGGCCGGGATATGACGTTGGTGGCATCGAGGCGGCCGCCAAGACCTACCTCCAGAAGGCAGAAGTCAGCCGGATTTCGGGAGAAGGCGAGGAACGCCGCCGCCGTTGTGATTTCAAAGAATGTGATCGGTTCGCCGCCGTTCGCCTGCTCGCACTCTTCCAGCAAGGCGGTTAGCGCACGCTCATCAATAGGTCTGCCGGTTGGGCTGTCTCCGAGGTAGATCCGTTCATGGAAGCGCACGAGATGCGGCGAGGTGTAGGCATGGACACGGCTCCCGCCAGCTTCTAAAGCGGCGCGCATGGTGGCCACGGTAGAGCCCTTACCGTTCGTGCCGGCAATGTGCACGACCGGGGGTATCCGCTTCTGCGGGTTGCCGAGCGCGTCGAGAATCCGCCACATCCGGCCGAGCGAGAGATCCATCAGCTTGGGATGCAACGCGAGCAGACGTTTCAATATGGCATCGCTGCGCGCCATGACTCAGATCTTGATTGCAGTTGGCGGTCCGGTCAGTCCTGGTACTCAGGTGGCGGAGGGTTCGGGGCCTGTCTTGGCCAGAATCTCATCCGCCCATTCGCCGGCTTTTTCCGAAACCACGTCCGCAGCCTTCCGGGCGGGTGCCAGTTCATCGTCCTGTTCAGCCGTGGTCATTTCGGCAGCCTTCAACTCTTCCTCATGCACGGGCATGGTCTCGACAATTTCGCCTTCAAGAACCTTCTCTGCGGCCTCGGCAGGAGCTTCTGCGGCCTGGGCGGCTGCGGCTGCGGGGTTCGGTTCGGTTTCTGAGGACGGTACGGGAACCACGATGGCGGGTGAGCGCATCAGCAGCCGTGTCAGCTGGCTCAGGGTCGAGCGCATTTCATGACGATGCACCACCATGTCAACCATCCCGTGGTCCAGCAGGTACTCGGACCTCTGGAACCCGTCCGGCAGCTTTTCCCTTATGGTCTGTTCGATGACCCGTTGTCCGGCAAAGCCGATCAACGCGCCGGGCTCGGCAATATGCACGTCGCCCAGCATCGCGTAGGAAGCCGTCACGCCGCCCGTGGTCGGGTTGGTCATCACGACAATATAGGGCAGGCGCGCTTCTCTGAGTTCCTGCACGGCAACCGTGGTGCGGGGCATCTGCATCAGGGACAGAACACCTTCCTGCATGCGTGCGCCACCGGAAGCGATAAAGAAGATGAAGGGGGCCTTTTGCGCAACAGCACGGCGCATGGCGGTGATGATGGCTTCGCCGGCGGCCATGCCGAGCGATCCGCCCATGAAATCGAAATCCTGCACGGCGGCGACGACCTTGAGGCCGTCAAGCCGGCCCTCGCCGGCGAGGACGGCATCCTCGCGGCCCGTCTTCGAGCGCGCCTGCTTGATCTTGTCTGCGTATTTTTTCTCGTCGCGGAATTGCAGGGGGTCCTGTGCCACCGCCGGCAGGTTGATCGCCTCGTACTCACCCTCGTCGAAGAGATTTTTCAGCCTCAGATCAGGCGCCATGCGCATGTGGTAGCCGGAGCCGGGCATGACGAACTGATTGGCCTCCAGATCCCGGTGGTAGACCATCTGGCCTGACTCGGGATCCTTCACCCATTTGTTGTCCGGCATTTCCCGGCGCAGGAAACTGTTGATCTTGGGCCGGACGACGTTGGTGATCCAGTTCACGTGACCTGTTCCTTTCTGCGCGCTCGAGTGCCTACTCTGCCGCCTCTACATTGGTGCCGCGCACGCCCGCTGCAAGGGCCGCCGCCAAATCAAGCACCGCCGGAACCGTTGCCCCGGTTGCCTTGCCTTCGCCGTCAAGCGATGCCTTGACCGCATCGACGAAGACTGATCCGACCACCACGCCGTCACCGCAGGCGCTGATCGCCCGGGCCTGTTCAGGCGTCTTGACACCAAATCCGACCGCCACCGGCAGATCGGTTTGCGACTTGATGCGCGCCACATGCCGGCTAACATTGCCCTGATCAGGCGCCGCGGTGCCCGTGATCCCGGTTATGGAGACATAGTACACAAAGCCGGAGGTGTTGGCGAGCACCGCAGGCAAGCGCCTCTCATCCGTTGTGGGCGTGGCCAGGCGGATGAAGTTGAGTCCTGCGTCGAGCGCAGGCAGACAGAGTTCCTCATCGCACTCCGGCGGCAGATCCACGACAATCAATCCGTCGATGCCTGCGTCCTTCGCATCGGCCAGGAAACGGTCGACGCCATAGATATAGATCGGATTGTAGTACCCCATAAGAACGATCGGGGTGTCGCTGTCGGATAGCCGGAAGTCCCGGACCATCTGAAGCGTCTTCAGCATGTCCTGCCCCGCCGCGAGCGCACGCTGCGAGGACGCCTGGATCGCCGGGCCGTCCGCCATGGGATCGGAAAACGGCATGCCGAGTTCGACGATATCCGCTCCGGCGGCCGGAAGGCCGGACAGGATCTGTGCGGAGGTTTCCGGATCCGGATCGCCCGCTGTCACAAACGTGACCAGGGCGGCGCGGCCCTTGGCTTTCAGATCGGAAAAACGCTTCTCGATACGGGTCGTCATTGTATTCACATCTCCACGCCGAGATGCTCGGCGACAGCGAAGACATCCTTGTCCCCGCGCCCGCACATGTTCATCACGATGATCTTGTCCTCAGGCATGTCCGGCGCGATCTTTGCGACATAGGCCAGGGCATGGCTAGGCTCCAGCGCGGGGATTATCCCTTCTTGTTGCGTACAGACCTGGAAGGCGTCCAGAGCTTCCTGATCGGTTATCGAAACATAGTTAACGCGGCCGGAGTCCCTCAGCCAGGCGTGCTCGGGTCCAATGCCCGGATAGTCCAGGCCTGCCGAGATGGAATGCGCGTCAATGATCTGACCGTCATCGTTCTGCAAAAGGTAGGTCCTGTTCCCGTGCAACACACCCGGCTCGCCGCCGTTCAGCGACGCTGCGTGCTCTCCGGTCTCGATCCCGTGGCCGCCGGCTTCCACTCCGTAGATCTCCACATCGCTGTCGTCGAGGAACGGGTGAAACAGGCCGATGGCATTCGAACCGCCGCCAATACAGGCCACGAGTGCATCAGGCAGCCGTCCTTCGGCCGCCATCATCTGTTCCTTGGTTTCCTTGCCGATGATCGACTGGAAGTCCCGGACCAGTTCCGGGTAGGGGTGAGGCCCGGCTGCGGTTCCGATAATGTAGAAGGTGTTCTCCACGTTGGCGACCCAGTCGCGCAACGCGTCGTTCATGGCGTCCTTGAGTGTTCCGGTTCCCGATGTCACCGGGACGATCTCGGCGCCGAGAAGACGCATGCGGAAGACGTTAGGCTTCTGGCGCTCAATATCGGTTGCGCCCATGTAGACCACGCATGGCAGGCCGAAGCGGGCGCATACCGTGGCAACGGCGACCCCATGCTGTCCGGCACCGGTTTCTGCGATGATGCGCGTCTTGCCCATGCGGCGGGCGAGCTGCATCTGCCCGAGGCAGTTGTTGATCTTGTGCGATCCGGTATGATTCAGCTCGTCCCGTTTGAAGTAGATTTTCGCCCCGCCGAAGTGTGCCGTCAGACGTTCGGCGAAATAGAGCGGGCTCGGCCGGCCGGTATAATGCGTGTTGAGCGCGGAAAGCTCGGCGTGAAACTCGGGATCTTCCTTGGCTTCCTTGTAAGCCTGTTCAAGATCCAGAATCAGGGGCATCAGTGTTTCGGCAACGAAACGGCCCCCATAAATGCCGAAATGTCCACGCTCGTCCGGGCCGGATCGATAAGTGTTCGGTACGCTGACGTTCACAACGGGTGCTCCTCTGGGGGCGGCAGGATTTGGGACGGTTCATAGACGCTTGGCGGCGCTGACGAACGCTCTGATCAGATTGCTGTCCTTGGTGCCTGGAGCAGATTCCACGCCCGACGACACGTCCACAATCGGCGCCCGGGTTATCTCGATTGCTTGTTGCAGATTGCCAGCGTGAAGTCCACCCGACAACATAAACCTCGGTTGATCCTGGCCGCTGTCCATGAGGGACCAGTCGAAGCTCACGCCATTGCCGCCCGGGAGCGCGTCTTTCAGGGTCTCGGGCGCCTTGGCATCAAACAGGATCATTTCCGCCACGCCCGCAAAATCCGCTGCGGCGGCAATGTCGCCAGCATCCCGGACCTTGATAGCCTTGATGACTGGCACTCCCGTCCTCCGGCTGATTTCAGCCACACGTGCCGGCGTTTCGGACCCGTGGGCCTGGATGTAATCCGGACCCAGCGCCTCGCAAATCAGATCCAGTTTCTCATCGCCGGCGTCGACGGTGACCGCGACCTTCTTCGCGCGCGCGCCCGTTTGCGCGCGGAGTTCACGCGCCGTTTCAAGCGAGATGTTGCGCGGGCTCGGCTCATAGAACATGAAGCCGGTGTAGTCCGTTCCGGCGGCAAGAGCGGCTTCGAGCGTCTCCGGCGTGGAAAGCCCGCATATCTTGATCTCAGCCACGGGCATCCTCCACTTCAGCACTGATCGCTTTGGCAGATGCAGCCGGGTCGGCACTCTTCGTGATTGCACGGCCGACGACAATGACGTCGGCACCCGCTTTGACCGCTGCGCCTGGACTGGCGACGCGCTTTTGGTCTCCGACGTCCGAACTTGCCGGGCGGATCCCCGGCACGACCGTCAGGAACTCCGACGAGGTCGACTGCTTCACCCGTTCAATCTCCAGGGGGCTACAGACCACACCGTCGAGACCGGATGCCCGCGTCAGTTCCGACATCGAGAGGACGTGGTCGGCGGTCGTCCCGTCGCGGGAGTAACCCACGGCGTGAATGTCCCGGTTGTCCAGACTGGTCATGATGGTCACCCCGATGACCTTGGTGGTCTCGGCTGCTGCGTCTTTCGCGGCCCGCATCATGCCCGGGCCTCCGGTTGTATGAACCGTAACAAGGGCCGGTGCCGGATCGAGGGTCATCAGGGCGCGCAGGCCGCCGGCGACCGTGTTCGGAATGTCATGCAGCTTGAGATCCAGGAAGATCGGCGCGCCTTCAGCCGCAACAGCCTCGTAGCCGGCGCGGCCATTGGCGTAGAAGAATTCCATGCCGATCTTCACCCCGCCCACATGGGGTCTGACGGCGCGAGCCCAGGCGACGGCTTGACCGGCATCAGTTGTATCGAGCGCGCAGAAAATCGGGTTCGCAAGGAACGGCATCAAGGTCATGCTCCGGAGATTGCGGGCTTATATCAGATCGGATGGAGGATGGGCGCGGTTTTTTGAAGCGTGCTTCAGCCGCAGCCGCAAAACAGGGCCTGCTCGGCGGTTTTTCCTTTGATTTTAACGACTTCCCATCCCTCACCAAAAGCGAAAGCGCCGTAGAGGACAAGTTCGGCGGCGCCGTCGTTGTCCATGTCCATCAGGCTCACAACTGTGTGCTCCACCAGCAGCGACGGCTCGTCCTTGTCCTCAAGAGAAATTTGCTTCTTGATTTCAATGACTTCCTGCTTCCCGGCCGTCTCGCGCCGTAGCAGCAGGAGGGAATACTCCCCCCGGGTTTCATTGTCCCGTTTTGTATGGATCGCATTGATAATCGTCTCCTGGCGTCCATCCCCGTCCAGATCTGCCGCAAGAAGTTGCTTGATGTCTATCTTCGGGTTCACCAGCCCGGCTTCGGTCAGAACCTCCGCGACGATCTTCATGTGATCATCGTCCTTGACCGGCAGGCGCAGGAAATTCTTGGGCAGCTTGGCGCGAACCTCGTCCGGCTTGCCGCTGAGCGCCACTTGGAACAGCCCCAGCTGATCATCCGTGAAGGTTAGGTCCTGAACATAGCTGGATTCACAATCGCCGCCGTCATCCATCGGTTCCGGCTTACCCACGCTGACCACCTCGCCGCGGGTCTCGTCCATGCGAATGAGCGTGTAGGGGTCCTTGTGCTGCAACCGGGAGGCAACCGCCTCGGCATCGGCAATGATGCCGCGCATGCTGCCACCGATCAGGCAGGTCATGCCCTCGGGGGTGACGCCGACGAGTGCCGTGCGCCTGGTATCCTCGGCCGAGGCGGCCGCCACGGCAATCATCAGCCCTGCGGCAAGCGCCATGGCGGCGCGCGCGATCCGCAGTGCCGTGAACATCACCTAGGTCTTGCCGGGCAGAAGCGCCGTTTCCGGTTGAACGGTCTTCCGTCTCAATTCGGCGGCCTCGGTCCGGACCTCGCTGACTTCCTGGCGGGCCAGCCGAGCGGCCTTGCGCCATTTGGCCTGAGTGATCCAGGAACTCGCACCGCCAATCATAATGCCGATGATCACTCCGGCGAGCAGCAGCAGATAGAGCGGGACCTCGAAGGCCAGAAGGGGCTCTTCAACGCTTGTCGGGTCGAGGGAAAACCGCACGGACTGTCTGTTGGCGATCGCCAGCAGGATGATGACGATTGCCGCTGGCAAACCGAGTATCCAGGACAAGAATCTGGCCACTGCTCACAATCTCCTTCAGTGGTCGACGACCGCCGGGACTTCTGCAGGCTAGTCGTCCTCCTGCCAGTTGAGTTGCTCGCGCAACTCTTTCCCCGTCTTGAAAAACGGCACGCGTTTCGAATCGACCTTCACTGGCTCTCCGGTTCTCGGATTGCGGCCCATACGCGCGTCGCGATCCTTGACAGAGAAAGCGCCGAACCCGCGCAGCTCGACCCGGTCTCCCCGCGCCAGGGCAGATGTGATCTCCCCGAAAATCGTATTTATAATGCGTTCCACATCACGGTGATACAGATGTGGGTTCTCCTGCGCGATCTTTGCGATCAGCTCAGACTTAATCATTTTTGCCGCTTCCCGCTCCCTCTCTCGTGCCGCAAGCGGTGCGTTCAGCCGCACTCTGGTTAAATCTTAATTCGCAGGCTGCCAAAGGAAGAGCGGCCCGTCAAGTTTAAGCCGTTCTGGCGCCAGCGTTTTTTCTGCGCCTTCGGCCAGCCCTTCCGCGAACGAAAGGCCAATTGCGCGGCCCATTTGCCGCAGCCAGACACCGGGCAGGTTGAGATCCGTCGCGATGCTCGGCCTCCAATCGACGACTTTCAGGCCGGCGGCAATTTTCTTTTCCTTCCTCAGCCAGGCCAGCGCCTCGTCTTCGCCCCCGATCTTGTCGATCAGTTTGGCTTCAAGCGCCTGGCGCCCTGTATACACGCGACCGTCCCCGAGTTTGCGGGCCATTGCTTCGTCGAGATCGCGCCGTTCCTGAACGAGCTTGAGGAACCAGTCATGCGAATCCCGGATGATATCCTGCATCACTGTCAGCGCCTCGGGCGAGGGCTCGGTGAACGGCGAAGGTTCCGCTTTGAGCGGGTCGCTCTTGACCTCCCGCATCCGGACTCCGAGTTTCTCCATGAGTTCACGGATCTGCGGCCATTGGAAGATGACGCCGATCGAACCGGTCAGCGTATTGCCCCGCGCCACGATATAATCCCCGGCTATCGCGGTGATATAGCCCCCGGAGGTCGCCTGCGATCCAAGGACGGAAACCACGGGTTTCTTGCCGGACAGCTTCCTGATTTCCTCGTAAACCGCCTCTGAACCCGCCGTTGTTCCGCCCGGGCTGTCGATATTGACGAGCACCGCCTTTACGCGCTTGGACTTCCCCAGGTTCTTGAGGAGGCTGATCTGTTTCTGCTCGCCGGTGATCAGGCCGCTGATCTTGATCCTGGCGATGTGGTCAGTGAAGCTGCCCGCCGCATCACGCGAAAGCGCCGACAGACCGGCAACGACCAGAGCCACAATGATCGCCAGAACGGCAACGACGCGCCAAAGTGCGAGACGCCGCTTCAGGCGCCTCCGGTCGACGATCGCTTCAGCAGTCAGAGCCATGGGCGAAACCTAGCACAATGACAGTCGGAGTTGGGCGCAAAAAAACCAAAGGCCGCCCCGACGCCAATTGGCGCAGGGGCGGCCAGATTTCAAGACTGGAAGGCTGAAAATCAGTCTTCCTTCTTCTCTTCTTCCTCGCCGTTCTCGTCAGGGGAGACGCCCTTGGCTGCCATCGCAGCGCCGAGAATATCGCCCAGCGATGCCCCGCTGTCGGACGAACCGTACTGCGCAACAGCTTCTTTTTCTTCGGCAATCTCGTGTGCCTTGATCGAGACGCTGACCTTGCGCGACTTCATGTCGATCTGGGTGATCCTGGCATCGACCTTGTCACCGACTGCAAATCGCTCCGGACGCTGTTCGGAGCGATCGCGCGAAAGATCGGACCGGCGGATGAACGTGGAGAAGTCGGATTCCGCCAGCTTCACTTCGATACCACCATCCTGAACAGCAATCACCTCGCAGGTCACAACGGCGTTCTTCTTCATGCCAGTGACGGCCTGCATCGGATCGCCGCCAAGCTGCTTGATGCCCAGCGAAATGCGCTCCTTCTCGGTGTCGACATCCAACACCACCGCCTGAACCGTCTGGCCCTTCTGGTAGTCCTGAATGGCTTCCTCGCCGGACCGGTTCCAGTCCAGATCGGAAAGGTGCACCATGCCGTCCACATCGTTGTCGAGGCCGATGAACAGACCGAATTCGGTGATGTTCTTGATCTCGCCTTCGACTTCGGTGTTGACCGGGTACTTGTCGGCAAAGCTGAGCCAGGGGTTGTCCATGGTCTGCTTGAGACCGAGCGAGATGCGGCGCTTGCCCGGATCGACCTCCAGCACCTTGACCTCGACTTCTTCCGATGTCGAAACGATCTTGCCGGGATGGACGTTCTTCTTGGTCCAGCTCATCTCGGAGACGTGGACAAGGCCTTCGATACCGTCTTCCAATTCAACGAATGCGCCGTAGTCGGTGATGTTCGTGACCGTGCCCTTGACCACCGCATCAATGGGGTACTTGCCGGCAACGCCATCCCAGGGGTCACTTTCCAGCTGCTTCATGCCGAGCGAAATGCGCTGGGTTTCCGGATTGATCTTGATGATCTGGACGTTCACGGACTGGCCGACAGACAGAACATCGGTCGGATGGTTGACGCGCTTCCAGGCGATGTCCGTGACGTGCAGCAGGCCGTCAATACCACCCAGATCAACGAATGCACCGTAGTCGGTGATGTTCTTGACGACGCCCTCGACCACCTGGCCTTCGGCAAGGTTCTGCACCAGTTCGGCACGCTGTTCGGAACGAGTTTCTTCCAGCACGGCCCGGCGCGAGACAACGATATTGCCGCGCCGCTTGTCCATCTTCAGGATCTGGAAGGGCTGCGGAATGTTCATCAGCGGCGTGACGTCGCGGATCGGGCGGACATCGACCTGGCTGCCCGGCAGGAATGCGACCGCGCCGCCGAGATCGACAGTGAAACCGCCTTTGACCCGGCCAAAGATATGGCCCTCGACGCGCTCGTTGTCCTCAAAGTTCTTCTCCAGGCGGACCCAGGCTTCCTCGCGCTTGGCCTTGTCACGGGACAGGACGGCTTCGCCCATCGCGTTTTCTATGCGCTCAAGAAAGACTTCCACTTCGTCTCCGGCGACGAGCTCAGCCTTCTGGCCCGGCGCGGCGAATTCTTTCAGCGGGACGCGTCCTTCCGTCTTCACCTTCATCGCCCTCTCCCATCACCGAGCTCCAACCCACTCATCATATATCG
>JBCCEL010000001.1:0-86966 GCA_039030315.1 Pseudomonadota bacterium | reverse complement strand
CGCTGCCTCTGGCCGCCGGAGAGCTGCGAGACGTCACGCTCGGCAAACTCGCCAATCCCAAGCCGCTCCAGCCAGTCCAGCGCCTTGGCTTTCCGGCCCGCGGCATCCATGCCGCGCATCTTGAGGCCGAACTCCACATTCTGACGGGCATTGAGAAAGGGGAACAAGGCCAGCGACTGCCACACCATGGGCGTATCGCGTTCATGCGGCTTCACATCATTCATGACGCGGCCGGCGAGGCGGATTTCCCCCTCCGTAGGCTGTTCCAGCCCCGCCAGCATACGCAGCGTGGTGGTCTTGCCACAGCCTGAAGGGCCCATGAGAGCAATGAATTCACCCTGATGGATGTCGAGGTCCATGCGCTTCACGGCGGTGAAATCGCCGAAGCGTTTAACCACTTCCTGGAATTGAACCAGCGGCTCACTCATGCATCTTGCCCCTCAAGCTCTCTGCCGTGTCATGAACAGCACCTGCGCGATGATGACGAGAGTCATGGATGTGATGAAGACGAAGGTTCCGATCGCGTTGACCTGGGGATCGATGTTGCCCTGTACGATCTCAAGCACGATGACCGGCACCGTCTTGTTCAGACCGGAGACGAACCACGCCACGGCGAACTCGTCGAACGAAACGGCCGCCGTCAGACAGAGCGCGGAGATGATACCGGGCTTGGCGAAGGGCACGACGACTTCACGCATGGTCACCCATTCGGAGGCACCAAGGTTCCAGGCGGCGGCTTCGAGGTTGGCATCCATCTGCGCCAGCCTGAGCCGGATGACCGCCATGGCGAACGGAGCCGTGAGAACCGTGTGGGCGATGATAATGGACCAGACCTGGCCGGATGCCCCGATCTTGGCGAACCAGGCCAGCATGGCCAGAGCCATGATGATCAGCGGGATGGTCGGCGGCAGCAGTGCCAGGGCGATGTAGGCGCCCTTGAAGCGGAAACTGTAGCGAAAGTCGGTGTAGGCGGTGCAGAAGCCGATGAAGGTGGCCAGGATGGACGTGCAGACCGAGACGATGATGCTGGTGCGAACGGCGTCCCAGACATCAGGATCGGCCCAGATGGTCTGGTACCAGTGCCAGGTAAAGCCTCCCAGCGGAATGGTCGGGAAGCGCTGATCGTTGAAAGAGAAGATCACGCTCGCCAGTATGGGGGCGAACACGAAGAGGAAGACAAAGCCCAGATAGGCCCACAGGAAGTACTTTATGGCGCGGTCGTATGTCATGGGCGTGCGCATACTCCTTCGTCATTCCCGCGAAGGCGGGAAGCCAGGAGCGTCGCGCGCTTACCCATCAAGTGGCTCTGGATGCCTGCCTCCGCGGGCATGACGGATAGGAGCTTGAGCGCAACCATCACCCCCTCCTCCGGTATGCTGCAGCAATGGCGGCAAAGGCGGCGATGAACAGGGTCACCATCATGGTGATGGCGACGACAGCGGCGCGTGGCCACTGCTGACCGGACTTTGTGGTGTCGATGATGAGGATCGGCAGGGTCGGCGGTTTGGAGCCCCCGAGATAGTACGGCGCAACGAAGTCACCGAAGGAAAGGATGAAGCAGAAGACGGCGCCGATGATGAGCCCCACCTTGGCGAGCGGGACAATGACCGTGAACACTGTCCGGATACGCCCGCACCCGAGATTGTGCGCCGCCTCGATCAGACTGCGATCGATCTGGCTCATGGACAGCGTCTGGAGAATGATGACCAGCGGCAGGGTCAGGGTCATGTAACCCACGAGTGTGCCGAACTTGGTGTTCAGCATGATGTAGGGGCCAAGACCGATGTATCCGAGAATGGCGTTGATCACGCCCTGTTCGGCCAGGATCGTGTACCAGGAGAACGTGCGCACGAGATAGCTGGTGAAGAACGGAATGATCAGCAGGAATATCGCCCAGCGGCGGGCATTGTCGGAGAGCTTGAACGACAAAGCGTAGGCGGCGGGAAAGGCCAGGACCGTGGCGATGCAGGTGGAGACGGTGGCAAGTCCGAGGGTGAGCCAGTAGCTGTCCCAGAAATAGGACCGCTTGAACATCTTGATCCAGTTGACGAACTCGAACGCTTCGATCATCCGGTAGTTCTTCACAAGGAAGAACGACATGGCGATCATGAAGATCAGCGGCCCGATGAAGAAGAGCCCCTGCCAGACGATGATCGGCAGACGCCAGGTCAGCGCGTAACGGTCGAATTTTTTTGGTTCAGGCGTTGCCAAGAGAGCCCCATGTCTCCGTGTGTTGCCCTCGGGCTTGCCCCAAAGGCCCAGGGCCGCATCACTCGGAGCCTGCTGCCCTGGGTCCCCGGGGTCAAGCCCGGGGACGACAGGCGCGTTCGCTTAAGCGTTCTTGTATTCGGACCAGAAGTCGTTCCAGTCTTCCAGGCTCTGGTTGACCGGAATGTTCCGGTAGTGGATACGGCCTTCCTTCACCAGAGTGATCGGGTTGTTCGGCGCGCCCTCAACCTGGCCAGTGCGCTCGGCCTCCTTCATATTGGCATCCTGCAGCGCCTTCTGGCCGGCCTTGGTGATGGCAAAACCGGGATAGGCCTTCATCTGGGCAGACCGCACCTGGCCGCGCGGGCTCAGCATGTACTGGATGAACTTCTTGACGATGTCGGCCTTCTCCGAGCCCTTGCCGATGGAGTAGCTTTCCGTCCACTGGATTCCGCCCTCTTTCGGCACCACGGAGGCGACAGGCGCACCGTCCTTTTCAAGGACGCCGGTAATCCAGTCGCCGATGCCGCACATGGCGAGCATTTCGCCATTTTTCAGGTTGTTGAACGTGCCGCCGTAATCGAAGTACCCGCCGACCTGTGGACGCAGGGTCATGGTGGTGTCCTGCACCTTCTGCCAGCCGGCATCGTCCAGGTCCCAAAGCTTGGCGCCGTTGCCATTGTAGAGGCTCATCATACCGAGGGACGGCAGGTGCCAGTCGAAGTGCCCGACCTTGCCCTTCACTTCCGGCTTCCAGAAGCACTTGTAGCTTGCCGCCTCCTCGGCCGTGATGGCGTTCTTGTTGTAAGAGACGCCGAGGTGGCCGAACCGGACCATCATTGAGAACAGCTTGCCGTCCTTCCAGTGGCCGGGGAACTTGGTGAAGTCGTCGTACAGCATGTCGTCGAAATTGTAGTCCGCGGCGTTCATCTCTTCGATGTAGCCGGCAGCATTGAGCTGCTGCACGAACTCCGCATCCGACAGGATGATGTCGTACGTTCCGGGAGGCGACTGCGCGATCAGCGCCAGCATGTTGTCGCCGCCGGCATAGTATTTCGGCTTGAACTTGACGTTGTTCTCAGCCTCGAACTCTTCAACCATGTCAGGCTCGCCGTGGCCATACCAGGCAAGCATGTTGATCTCGGTGGCCTGCGCCCAGGCGCGGTTCACAAACGGCGTAAACAGGGTCGCGCCTGCAGCGGCGCCCGATACCTGCAGCAGTTTGCGGCGGCTCGTCGCCAGCTTGGGAGTGGTCTTCATCATCTCGTATAGTCCTTCCTGTCCAATCGCGGCCCCGCCGGCCAGCCCGTTATTGCGTGGTGATTTGTACCCATCACCTCCCCAAGGCATCACGGTAACGCAGCAGTTTCCGCGGAGTCTAGGTGAAAGCCCGCTTCGCCAGCCGGTGCCCACAGGAAACATAGCGCAAGCGCAACTGCAGACGAAATTTGCCCTGTTTATGGGGCCATAAGGGCTGAAGCGGGCGGATGCTCGGAGGGCATGAAGTCGCCATCGGCCGCATCGTCTAGGCCGGCAATGAGCTGGTCGATCAACGCCAGTCCGGCCCTGGATTGGCGAAGATGTTTGTAGAAAAGGCCGATCCGGATTTTCTGCAGCTCGGGAAAGCCGTCCCGGGGCGACAGGGTACGGATGCCGTCCCGCAGGGTCTTTCGGGTCAGCGCACTTACGCCCAATCCGGCCGCCACAGCCTCCTGCAAACCCGTGATACCGGGACTGCAATAGGCAATGCGCCATTCCCTTCCCGCCCGGTTCAGGGCTTCCACGATCCGGTTCCTGTAGGCGCAGCCTTCCGGATGGGTGACGAGCGGCAGCGGTGTCGCCAGGTGAATCTTACCCGCGGCGGCGCTGGCCCAGACCGGCTGTTCTTCCCAGGCCCTGACAAGATACTGGCTGGCGGCTTCATCGATCAGGGCGACGACGACATCGAGGCGGTCGGCCTGCAGGTCGTTCAGCAGGTTCCGGGAAATGTCACAGGTGATGCTGAGCGCCACCGCATCGTGTTGCTGGCCGAACGCGGTGACGGCATTCTGCAGATGCGCCAGGGCGTAATCCGTCGGCAGACCGACTCTCAGCGGCCCCTGGACATCGGGCTTGCGAAACCTGGCAACGGCATCATCGTTAAGCCTGAGGATCTGCCGGGCAAACCCGGCCAGGACCTTGCCGTGCGAGGTCAGGTTGACAGTTCCGTCTTCATGGACAAGCAACTTTTCGCCCACCAGCTCCTCAAGCCGCTTCATCTGGAGGCTGATGGCTGGCTGCGTGCGGTGAAGCGCCTTGGCGGCCTTGGTATAGCCGCCCAGATCGCTCACCGTGATGAAGGCCCTCAGCAAATTGACCGGCAGGTCGACGGATGCCATTTGCCATTTCCAGTTCTAATGGAAGGATTAATACCATAAACTTCCATTACTGCACAGGAAAGCCTATGGCTGTGCCACAAGGAGACCGTCATGGACCGCACAGCGTTCCGCAAACTGTTCAAGACACTTGGCCCGGCCGTGCTGCCGGTCATTCATGTGCTGGACGCGGAACAGGCCAGCCGGAATGTGCGCACGATCATCAGCGGAGGGGCACAAGGTGCCTTTCTCATCAATCACGATTTCTCCCATGACAGGCTGCTGCCCATCATTGAGCACGTCCGGACTGCGTTTCCTGCTCTTTGGCTGGGAGTGAACTTCCTGGCGGTGACCGGAAGAGATGCGTTCCCGCTGTTGGGCAAGCTCGAAAAGAGCGGCGTTCCGGTGGATGCATACTGGGCGGATGATGCACGAATTGACGAACGCTCGAACGCGCAAGTCGAGGCCGTCGAGATCGACCGGGCGCGCGCCGAGAGCGGATGGAGTGGTCTCTACTTTGGCGGCACCGCATTCAAGAAACAGCGGGAAGTCGCGCCTGAAGACTACGGGCGCTCTGCCGAAATCGCCTGCCGTCACATGGATGTCGTCACAACGTCCGGAATTGCGACGGGCCAGGCCGCGGATCTTGCGAAGATCGAAACCTTCAGACAGGCCTGCGGCGAGCACGCGATCGCGATCGCTTCCGGGGTCACGCCGGATAATGTCCACAACTACGCCCGGGAGGTGGACGCCATCCTGGTGGCGACGGGGATCAATTACGAAGGCGATTTCTACAATGCCGACCCGGCCAAGCTGCGGCAGCTTATGGACCGGGTCCGGACCATCGGAGCTGGAGAACCCTAGCGGAGGACTGAAGGATGGCAATCGACAAGGGACCGCGCGAGGACCGCTGGTATCTGAAGATCATGGCGCCGAACACGAAGGGCGATAAGTTTGCCTGGCTCGATCCAACGTCGATCTACATAAACGGGGCTGCTTTTCACGATTTGCTGGACGATCTTCAGGCCGACCTTGAGGGCATGGAGTGCGATGTGGTGGCCGGGTTGGATGCCATGGGCTTCGTCCTGGGCGCTGCCCTCGCGGCGCGGCTCGGCGTCGGCTTCCTGCCTATCCGCAAGGCGGGCAAGCTCTGCGTTGATACCGACGCCGTTTCCTTCACCAACTATTCCGGCCGGACACAGGACATGGAAATGCGTCTGCCCGCGTTTGCAGCAGGTACACGGGTTCTCATTGCAGACCAGTGGATCGAAACGGGCGGCACCATGGACGGCGCTATCCGACTGGTTGAGCGGCAGGAAGGCGTGGTGGTGGGTCTCGCGTCCGTCGCGATCGAGGACAGCGCTCGCTCTGATGAGTACCGGCAGAAGTATCGCTGTGCCTCTGCCGTTCTCCCCGGCACCAGATGGCAGGAGGAGTGCAACTCACAAAGGCTGTCATCTTTCAACAGTTACGAGCCTTCCATGGCGTTTCCGGCGATTGGCACTTGATCCAACCGAAGATGCTGCCGCACAGTGGCCGGAATAAAAACGCCAGGTTTGAAGGGGCTCATACATGTCCGGCAAGGCAACGGTCGTCGATCATCCGCTTGTTCAACACAAGCTCTCCCTCATGCGCGACAAAGGCGCCCCATCGGCTGTGTTTCGCCAGCTGCTGCGGGAGATTTCAACGCTTCTGGCCTACGAGGTTCTGCGTGACCTGCCTCTGACGACGAAGAAGATCAACACTCCTCTTGAGGAGATGGACGCACCGGTCCTTGCAGGCAAGAAACTGGTCTTTGTGTCCATTCTCCGGGCCGGAAACGGTCTGCTGGACGGTATGCTGGATCTGGTGCCGAGCGCCCGCGTCGGCCATGTCGGCCTCTACCGGGACCCGGTCACCCTTGCCGCTGTGGAGTATTACATGAAGGTGCCGGAAGACATTGGGGACCGGCTGGTAATTGCGGTGGATCCGATGCTGGCCACGGCGAACTCCTCAGGGGCGGCATTGACGCGGCTGAAAGAGGTTGGAGCCAAGAACATCAAGTTCGTCTGCCTTCTGGCAGCACCGGAGGGCATTGACGCCCTTTCCACTGCGCACCCGGACGTTCCGATCTATACGGCGGCGATCGACAGCCACCTGAACGACCACGGCTATATCGTTCCAGGCCTGGGTGACGCCGGCGACCGGATGTACGGCACCAAGTAGACGGTTATTGACTGGCGGTTTGCTTGGTGGAGGCTGTCTGGGCCGCCTGGTCAACCGGGTTGCTCAGAGAGCGGATCAGGGGCACGAGCAGATCTGACAATGCTGACTCATCCACACCGTCACCACGGTTCCACGTCAGCGACACGCAGTACTCAGCCTTGTCGCTCCCCTCCAGCCAGATGGTCCAGCTCAGGCCGCCTGCTGCCCCACCCGCGCTGAGCGCTGCCCGTTTCCAGACGGACGGCACGGCAAGCCCGTGATCATTCGGGAAGACCGTTAGATCTTTCACGAACTGCATCATCTCGCAGAACCGGCGCGAGGAAATCAGCCAGTTGATCTTGCGGTCGGACGGCAGCAGCGCCGTCTGTGCCGGGGGCACCGGGATCTCCTCCAGAGAATCCAGAATATCCATCCGGCCGGCTGCGTCCGATGCACCATAGCCGTCGGCAAGTTCAGTTTCGGATCTGAGCTTGGCATACTCCAGCGTGCTAGGCACAGGCTTGCTGCCCATTACGATGCCCACCGCGTCACGGCCAACAAACTCCATCAGGATATCGGTTGCCGCATGGTCGTCGAGTGCCATCATCAGCACAGCCAAAGTGTGGACGGTCATCACGGAGCCGGCAGGCATGCGCTGGACCACAGGAGAGTTGAGGGTGCGGTGTTCGTCGCGCACTTCAAGGCCGGTAGACCAGTCAGCTTCCCCGGACTTGACCTTTGCGCTCAGGGCAACGAGCACGGCAAGCTTGAACGCGGAGCCGACCGACAGCAGCTCTCCGGCATTCTGCTCAAATACATCGGCACCATTTTTCTGGACCAGGACGGAGACCCAGCCGGGCAGCTTCTGCAGGCCCTTGAGTGCACCCTCAAGATCGGTGGGAAACTTGCGCGATTTGCGAATCCGTAAGCGGCTGATCTTTCCGTCCGCCTGAATGGAAAGCCGCACCGGGACCCGCCTACTGCGTGTCCAAGCCGAATATGAGCCGTGCCCTCCGGTGATCTGGAGCACCTCGCCCAGATCCTTCCGGACAGCACCCACCTGCCGGGCAAGCCGTTTCGGTGAAACGCTGCGCCGCTGGCCGCGGGTGAACAGTTCGTTGGGAAAACTCTCTGCCTGAAGAATGCCGCGAAGGACGGCCTTGTGGTCGGTGGTATCGGCAGCGTGCGCTGAGGGGACGATCGTCATGACCAACAGCCACAAGAATACTCTGGCGATCATACCCACTGCACCAAGCCTTCCGCAGAACACCGGATCAATTTCCCAGGAGCGGCCCTCCCCGCTCGCAGCGGCCTTATCTCACATTTTGGCGTTTGCGACAGCGCAAATTCCCGAGACTGCTTAATTGGACGCAGGTGGGAAACGCGGGCCAACGGGCGCGGTCACAACCAGCCAGACAGTTCGTTCTCCGCCAACGAGGTCAGAACCCTGATGCCGAGATCACTGTCGTTGAGGCACGGGACCGCGGTAAAGTTCTCGCCACCGTTCTCCTCGAAAACCTCTTTCAGCCCAATGGCGATCTCCTCGAGAGTCTCCACGCAATCGGAAAAGAAGGCCGGCATGATCATCGCAAGGTTTTTCGTGCCGTTCCTGGCGAGTTCGCGCACGGTATCCTCGGCATAGGGCTTCAGCCATTCCTCACTGCCGAAGCGCGACTGGAAGACAACCTGAAGCTTGTCCGCGTCCCAGCCCAGTTGTTCGCGCATGAGCCGGGTCGTCTTGTGACACTGGCAATGGTACGGATCGCCAAGCTTGAGATAACGCTCCGGAAGCCCGTGGTAGGAGCTGAGCACCAGATCCGGCGTCCAGTCCAGGCTCTCCAGATGACGCTCCAGCGATTTGACCAGTGCATCAATGTAGACCGGGTGGTCATGATAGGCCGGAACGGTCCTGATCGCCGGCTGCCAGCGCATTTCCTTCAGCGCATCGAAGGCCTTGTCCTGAACGCTCGCGGTGGTTGCCGCTGAGTATTGCGGATAGAGGGGAAACAGGAGCAGCCGGTCGCAGCCGGCATTCTTGAGTTTCTCAATCTTCTCCCTGATCGGCGGCAGCCCGTAGCGCATCGCCCATTCGACCTCAATCGCGGAATGGCCGGCCAGCGCCTCAGCAGTTTTTTCGGCCTGGGCGCGGGTGATGGTCTTCAGCGGGGACTCATTCAGCTCGTGGTTCCAGATCTGCTCGTAAGCCTCGCCGGATTTCGATGGCCGGGTGGTAAGGATAATGACGTTGAGAATGAACCACCAGATCGGCCTCGGCACGTCGATCACGCGCCGGTCGGAGAGAAACTCCTTCAAATAGCGGCGCATGGGCCAATAGGACGTGGCTTCCGGCGTTCCTAGGTTGATCAGCAGGACGCCGATCTTGCCAAGAGCAACATCGGGATGGCCCGGCGAATAATGGGCATTTTGATCTGAGGTCTTTTGCAGCATGGTCTCATCTATGTAATCGAAGGCCAGTTCCAATTCCACACTCACCGGAGCCTGGCCAGGCGCGCCTTGTTACGCAATGGAAATCAGAAACGTCGTCTTCGACTTCGGCAACGTCATAATCGACTGGCGGCCCCACCTGGCGCTCGAACACTTATTCGCGTCAGAAGCGGAGATGGATCGCATTCTTCGCGATATAGGCTTCTACGAGTGGAACCTGCGCCTCGACGGCGGACTGGATCCCGAGGCGGGGCTGGAAGAGGTGCGCCGCGACCGGCCTGCCCATGCAGAGATCTTCGAGGTATATATCCGCCGGATCGACCGTGCCCACAGCCGGCTCGTTCCGGGCACCTGCGATCTCATTGAGGCGCTCCATGCCAACCAACTGCGATTGTTCGGCCTGACAAATGCGAACGGACTGGGCGTTCAGGCGGCAAAGAGGACGGCATCCCCTATCCACCTGATGGAAGACGTGGTCGTATCTGCGGAAGTGGGGCTGCTGAAGCCAGAGCCGGAGATATTTACGATCCTGCTGCAGCGGAACGATCTCATCGCCGGAGAAACTCTCTTCGTTGACGATAGTGCTGCCAATTGTGCCGCCGCCGAGGCCATGGGCATGTGGGCACATCAGTTCAGCTCAGCCACTGCGCTTGAAGACGAATTACTGCGATATGGGCTGCTGGTCAGGGGCGCCCTGTAACGCCGGACGGACCACCGCCATCGGATAAATCAAAGCGCAAATCCGACCGGCATGGTCTATCCTTCGCCCCGGACTGATTCTTCTCCGGCGGATTCGATTTGGCCCAGAAACGCAAAACACGGTTCAGATCATGGCTCGCGCCCCTCGCAGGCGCTCTCGTGCTCGCAGGAGCTGTTTACACTCACTACCTGCAGCCTCTCATTATCGAGAGCCTCTCCCTTTCAGTGTTCGACACCTATCAGCGCATCAAGCCGCGCGAGCAGACCGACAGCCCCGTTCTCGTAATCGATATCGACGAAGCTTCACTGAAGGCACGCGGCCAGTGGCCCTGGCCTCGCACCGACCTGGCAGAGCTGGTCGCCCGTCTCACCAATCTCGGCGCGGCTGCCATCGCCTTCGACATGGTGTTCTCCGAGCCCGACCGGACCTCGCCGCAGCGGATGGCGGAAACGCTGAAACGGCTGGACCTTCTGAAGGAGAATGCGGATCTCGGTGCTCTGCCGGACAACGACAGGATTCTTGCTGAAATTCTCAGGCAAACACCCGCGATCGGCGGCATGATCCTGGTGCACGAACCCAACGAGAACCGCCCTCCCCTCAAGCGCGGCACGTCCCATGGCGGCACGAACCCGGCGACCTATCTCCCGAAGTTCAAAGGGGCGACGAGCAACCTGAAGATCCTCGATGAAGCGCCGCCTGGCCTTGGATACTTCTCATTTGAGCCCGACCGTGTGGACCGTGTGGTACGCCGGTTATCCCTCGTCTCCGCTCTGCAGGAGACGGTTTATCCTTCGCTTGTGGCTGAAGCCCTGCGGGTTGCCCAGAATGAGGATTCAATCTTCATCAAGAGCAATGACGGCAGCGGTGAATGGTCCGCCGGCAGCGAAGGCGGCATCGTACTGGTCAAGGTCGGCCAAATGGTGATCCCGACAAACGAGGTCGGGGAGATCTGGATCTACTATTCAGGTCAACGTCCCGGACGGGTCCTGCCGGCTCAATCAATCCTCGATGCTGACCAAGCCAAATTGCAGGCACTGCAGCAACGGGTCGCCGGCAAGATCGTACTGGTCGGAACCAGCGCACCGGGATTGCTCGATATTCGTGCCACGCCACTGAGTTCATCGACGGCCGGCGTCGAGGTGCATGCGGAGGCGCTGGAGCAGATCATCGCCGGCATCTTTCTCACCCGGCCGGACTGGGCGGTCGGGGCGGAGCGCTGGGCCATGATCTTCGCGGCCCTCGCCCTGATCCTTATCATGCCAAAGGCAGGTCCTGCCTGGTGTGCCGTGCTCGGCGGCGTCATCGTGACGTGCACCCTGGCCGGTTCGTGGACGGCTTTCGTCAGGCAGGGATACCTTTTTGATCCGGTTTATCCGATCCTGGGTACGACAGCGGTCTACCTGACCGTTTCCGGCATTCTGTTTCTCACAGCAGAACGGGAGCGGCGCGTCGTGCGGCGGGCTTTCTCACAATATCTCTCTCCCGCCATGGTGGAACAGTTGGCGGACGATCCCAACGCCCTGCAGCTTGGCGGCGAAGACAAGGAACTGACCATCCTCTTCTCCGATGTCCGCGGCTTTACCCGCATTTCGGAGACTCTGTCCCCTCAGGAATTGACCCGCCTGATGAACGGCTTCCTGACGCCCATGAGCGATACTCTGATGGAGCACGGCGCCACGATCGACAAATACATCGGCGACGCGATCATGGCGTTCTGGAACGCACCGCTGGACGTGGATGATCACGCTGGCCGGGCGTGCGAAGCCGCACTCGCCATGATTGCGCGGCTGGAGGAGGTACGCCGCGAGACCGGCCATGACATCCAGATCGGTGTGGGCCTCAATACGGGCAACTGCAGCGTCGGCAATTTCGGCTCCAACCAGCGCTTCAACTATTCCGTCCTTGGCGATAGCGTCAATCTCGCTGCGCGGATAGAAGGCCTGACGAAAGGCTATGGGGTCGAACTCCTGGTCGGGGAAACCACTGCAAAGGCGGCGAGCAGCTTCGCCCTGCTGGAAGCCGATCTCATCCGCGTCGTGGGGAAGCAAACACCGGAAAGAGTTTTCGCGCTGCTGGGCGATGCAGCGGTCGCGGGTTCTGCGAATTTCGAAGCCATGAAGTCAGCCCACGACGAGGGCCTCGCCGCATACAGGGCTCAGGAATGGGCGGCTGCCACGGCAGCTTTTGAACGCGCAGCAGGGTTGCAGAGTGCCGGGCTGGACCGATCCGGACTTCAATCTCTCTATCTGCAACGCATAGCAGGCTTACAGGCCAAGCCGCCTCCGGCGAACTGGGATGGGGTCACGGATGCGACCGGGAAGTAGTCCCCGGCCCCAATCTGCGCAAGAATCAGCCGTGCGCACCCCAATAACCGTTCGCGGCGGCAACGGTCTGAAAATTCACCGCCACAACGTGGGAAGCCATTGTCAGGCTGTCCGCATTGTTGGCGTAGTCGGCTCGCAGGCGTCCACGCACGGCATCATCAGGCTGGGTCAGCTTGACAGCCATTCGCGACAGCTTGATTGCAAGCTGATAGCCTTCTTCAGGCGTTTCGGTCTTGAGTGTGGGCAGCCAGGACATTGTCGCACTCCTTGTCTGGTGGCTTGGAAGTTTAGTTTTAGGTCTCGAGGACAAACTTGCAGCGCAGGCGTTCTTCACGGGAACACTGTTCAGATACAGCCGCTCCGGTGACGCCTTCGAGAAAGGCTTTCACCACGAGGCAGACGCAGCCTTCCTTGCGGACGGCACGCCCTAGCGGGCAACTGAAGCTTCGAAGCATCAGGCCGTCTTCATGCTCATCCAGAAGCGTGTCGGCGCCAAGGTCATCCAGAAAGGCCCTGGCGGCGCCCACCCGCTGGTCAAAACTGTCTTCTGTCTGCGCCGGAA
This sequence comes from Pseudomonadota bacterium, assembly GCA_039030315.1. Lineage (GTDB taxonomy): Bacteria > Pseudomonadota > Alphaproteobacteria > Rhizobiales > CAJQND01 > JAAEUE01. The sequence goes on along the minus strand of JBCCEL010000001.1, from coordinate 74,189 downwards.
CAGCTCGGGCCATGTTTTCACCCGTCGCAAGCATAAGGCGCTCGACGTCGCCGGGCGGCAGATGCTCGGACGCGGTGGCGATCAGAATCTCAACAAATGGCGGATAGGCTCTGGAGGCATGGTCCTCGCGGCCCGCGCAAACAAGATACTCAAGAGCCGGCTTGCCAACACCTCCGGTCTTGCGTTCCGCACCTTCAACAATGCCTTCGCTTTCGAGCTGTTTCAGAGGAACCACAACTGCGGTTCTGGTCACGCCGAGCCGCTTTGCAAGTTCGCTCGCCGTCATGGCTTGCCGCCGGAGGCAGGAGATTATGTCGCTTCTTGTCGCCATTGGCCGTTCATTGAAAGCTCGATTTTTTCCCTTGTAACAGCTGCCGGAACGTCATTCAACAATTATAACATCTTTTATTGTCGTAAATAGCATCACCTTCTACACGCCGACCTATTTCCCATGACCCAAACGGCGGAACGCGCTAGGCTCGGCGTGCTTGCTGGCGAGTCGCAGAGGTGTGATTTGACGGTTCGCCCAAAAATATGTAAGCATTGCTTACCTATTTGAACTTTCTGTTTGAGAGGCCGCTCGCTCTATGACCCTCCATGACGTCAAGCTCGACGACAAATACGACCTCTCCAAGAAGCGGGTCCTCATGAGCGGCATCCAGGCGATCGTGCGCCTGACCATGATGCAGCACGAGCGCGATCGGCGGGCGGGACACAATACAGCGGGCTACGTTACAGGTTACCGCGGCTCGCCTCTCGGCGCTGTCGACCAGCAGTTCATGCGTGCCCAGAAACACATCGAAAAGCACAACGTGGTGTTCCAGTCGGGCCTCAACGAGGATCTGGCCGCGACCGCCGTCTGGGGCGCCCAGCAGGCGCAGATGCGCGGCGAAGGCGCCTATGACGGTGTGTTCTCGGTCTGGTACGGCAAGGGCCCGGGCGTTGATCGGTGCGGGGACGTTTTCCGCCACGCCAATTCTGCCGGGACATCTCCGCTGGGCGGCGTGCTGGTGATGATGGGCGATGACCACGCCGCAGAAAGCTCGACCGTTCCCCACCAGAGCGAGTTCGCCCTGATGGACGCGATGATGCCCGTCCTCAACCCGGCGGGCGTTCAGGAGATCCTGGACTACGGGATTCTGGGTTTCGCCCTTTCGCGGTACTCTGGCTGCTGGGTGGGCGTCAAATGCGTGCATGACAACGTGGAGTCCACGGCAATCGTCGATGGCGACATCGACCGCATCGACATCAAGACGCCAACCGACTTCGAAGTACCCGAAGGCGGCCTGAACATCCGGCCATGGGACGACCGGCATGAGCAGGAGGAACGGGTACACACGTATAAGCGATTTGCGGCAACAGCGTTTGCAAGGGCAAACAATCTGAACGAAATCGTTCTCTCCGGCGGCAAGTCGCCCAAGATCGGCATCGTCTCCACCGGTAAGAGCTACCTTGATGTTCGTCAGGCTCTGGAAGAGCTGGACATCGACGAAGTCGCCGCGTCGAAGCTGGGGCTCCGCCTTCTCAAGATCGGAATGGTTTGGCCACTTGAGCCGGATATCATCGAGAAGTTCGTTAAAGGCCTCGACCTGATCATAGTCGTCGAAGAAAAACGGTCTCTCATTGAAACTCAAATCAAGGAGCAGCTCTTCGGACGCCACAGGGTGCCGGAGATCATCGGCAAGAAGGATGAGAAGGGCCTGCCCCTTTTCCGGGCCTACGGCACCCTCGATCCGAACGAAATTGCTATCGCAATCGGTGCGCGGCTGAACAAGCAGGCAAAGACCGACCGGGTATCCAAGGAAATCGCCCGGCTGCAGTCAGCACTGCGGTCGGTCGCAAATCTGCAGGAGGCAGCCACCCGCATTCCCTACTTCTGCGCCGGCTGCCCCCACAACTCTTCGACAACGGTTCCCGAAGGCGGACGAGCCTATGCCGGCATCGGCTGCCACTGGATGGCACAGTTTGTCCCGGAGCGGCGGACAGAGGGCTCTACGCACATGGGAGCGGAAGGGGCCAACTGGATTGGCGAGGCGCCCTTCTCCACCCGCAAGCACGTCTTCCAGAACATCGGTGACGGCACCTACAACCATTCCGGCACTCTGGCGATCCGTGCAGCTGCCGCGTCCGGTGTGAACATCACCTACAAGATTCTCTACAACGACGCTGTTGCCATGACCGGCGGCCAGGGCCACGACGGTGAACTGACCGTGCCGCAGATTGCCCGCCAGGTGGCCGCCGAAGGCGCCCGCCGCGTGGTCGTGGTCACGGACGAACCGGACAAGTATCCGGCCAGCACCGGCTTTCCACCGCACACATCGATCCATCACAGGCGTGAGCTCGGCAAGGTACAGCGCGAGCTGATGGATGAGGACGGCCTGACGGTTCTGATCTATGACCAGACCTGCGCCGCGGAGAAGCGCCGCCGGCGCAAGCGGGGCCTGTTCCCGGATCCGGCAAAGCGGGTGGTGATCAACGAACTGGTCTGCGAGGGCTGCGGGGACTGCGGCGTGCAATCCAACTGCGTCGCCATCCAGCCGGTGGAAACCGAGTTCGGCCGCAAGCGGCGGATCGATCAATCGTCCTGCAACAAGGACTATTCCTGTGTGAACGGATTCTGTCCAAGCTTCGTGACGGTTGAAGGCGGCGAACTTGTCCGCGGTACCGAACAGAAGGCAAAGACCGTAGATGTGCCGGCGTTCGAGGCGCTGCCTGAGCCCGAGCTCCCCGATCTCTCCTCCCCCTACGCAATCCTGGTCACCGGCATTGGCGGCACGGGCGTTGTGACGGTTGGCCAGATTATCGCCATGGCGGCAAACCTGGAGGACAAGGGCGCCGGGATCATCGACATGGCCGGCCTCTCCCAGAAAAACGGGGCCGTGGTCTCGCATCTGAAGATCGCCGCCCGGCAGGAAGACATTTCCACGATTCGCGTTTCGGCGGGCGGCGCCGATCTTCTGCTCGGCTGCGATCTCGTCACGTCTGCGGCGGAACACAACCTCGCAGCCGCAGGCAAGGGCCAGACGCGCGCTGTGGTGAACGACTATGAGACCATGCCCGCATTCTTCACCAATGATGCAGACTACAAGCTGCCGGGCGATGAGTTGCGGCTTTCGATCGAAGCGCGGATGGGCCGGGGCCGGACGGACCTCATCAACTCCACCAGGATCGCAACCGCGCTGATGGGAGACAGTATCGCTTCCAACCTCTTCACCCTCGGCTATGCCTGGCAGAAAGGACTGATACCGGTCTCCCGCGCTGCCATTGAGCGCGCGATCACACTGAACAATGTGGCGGTGGAGATGAATTTGAAGGCCTTCGAATGGGGCCGGCGGGCTGCACATAACCTTGGCGCGGTGCAAAAGGTCATTGAGCGCTCCGCAACAGCCAAGGAAAGCGCTATTGCCCAGACGCACAATCTCTCCCAGACCCTGGACGAGATGGTCGCGCGCCGGGTGGAGTTCCTGACCGCCTATCAGGATGCCGCCTACGCAGAGCGCTACCGCGCGCTTGTCGACAAGGTTCGCCGGAGCGAAGAGCAGGCCAAGGCGGGCTCCAGTGTCCTTTCGACCGCGGTTGCGCGGTATGGATTCAAGTTGATGGCTTACAAGGACGAGTATGAAGTCGCGCGGCTCCATTCGGACGGCAGCTTCGCCGAGCAGGTGAAGAAGCAATTCAAGGGCGACTACACGATCAAGTATCATCTGGCTCCGCCGCTCCTTGCCCGCCGGGACCCGGAAACAGGACAGCTGATTAAAAGAGAGTTCGGCCCCTGGATGCTCACGGCGTTCGAGTGGCTTGCAAAGTTCAAGTCACTGCGGGGCGGCATGTTCGACGTCTTTGGCTACACGGCCGAACGCAAACAGGAGCGCCAGTTGATCAGGGACTATGAGGCGATGGTGGAAACCCTCTCATCCAAACTCAACGTCTCCAACATTGACCTTGCCGCCGAAATCGCCGCCCTCCCCGAACACATCCGCGGCTACGGCCACATCAAGGAGCAAAACATCCAGGATGTGAAGGCGCGCGAGGCTGAGTTGATGACCGCCTATGAGACGGGCCGCACAAGCGCTCCGGCCGCAATGGCGGCGGAGTAGATGGTCTGGCTCGGAAGCTCCGGGCGATCAGACGGTACCCACGCTCCAAGCACACTGAGCCAACGGCGACTCCAAGACAGAACTGCAGAGCAGAGTGAACGCCGCTATCGGAACCGCTTCTGATCTTGGGTGAACGCCGCCGATGTCACCTCTTGAGGCATGGATAAGCCCGCCCAATCGAAGGAACCAGGCCTCTCGATCAATCGCGGCTTAGTAGGCTAGACTGTGGTCAATGCTGAACGAGTTGATAAACGTTCGATGCGCTCCAGCCAGGCGGGCCAGTACAGCGCCCGGGAGAGGATCACAATGAACACAGTCAAGGATGCTTTGACCCGGAAGAGCGGCGCCCTGGTCTATATTCGTTCGAGCGACATGGTCGTCGAAGCCTTGCGGCAGATGCGCGATAACCGGGTCCGGTCGGTGCTGGTCATCGACGATGACGTGCTGGTCGGAATCCTGACTCAGGGAGACTGCGCCATAAGAGTGCTGCTGCCCGGGCTCGACGCGACGGAGACTCCAGTCAGCCAGGTGATGACGGGCGACCCGGTAACAGTCAAGCTGGACGACAAAGTGGAAGGCTGCATGGCAGCAATGACTTCCCGGGGCTTTCGCCATCTGCCAGTGATGGACGCGGGCCGGGTCGTGGGGGTGATCTCCATTGGAGACGTGGTCAAGGAAATCATCGAAAAACTGGAACTCGACGTGAGCGACTTGACGCGATTCATCATGGCGGACGGCCCTGGAGGCTGATCGACGATCCCGCGATCTGGCGCCTGGAGGTTGAACCTCATTGTGCCAGGCATCGTTCGATGACTCTTGGTTATCGTTTCCAGCTCACCCGAGAGATGAAAAACAAAGAGGTCTCTGGTTGCACGTGGTGATCCCCGCCGAAGCGTGTCCCGGGCGAAGATGCCCGATCCTACTTCTCCGTGAGCTTCAGCTCGATCCGGCGGTTCTTTGCCTTGGCTTCTGCCGTTGTTGCAGGATCAATCGGCTGGAACTCGCCGAAACCCGCGGCGACCAGGCGGTCTGGCGGGACGCCGCGCTGGACAAGGCGCTTCACGACGGCGATGGCGCGGGCAGCCGACAACTCCCAGTTGGACTGGAAGCGCGGGCTGTTGATCGGATCAACGTCCGTGTGACCATCGACGCGCAGAACCCAGTTGATGTCCGTCGGGATCTGCTGGGCCACCTGAAGAAGCGCCAGCGCCAGCTTTTCGAGCTCGGCGCTGCCTTCCGGATTGATCTCGGCGGCGCCCTTCGGAAACAGCACCTCGGATTGGAAGACGAAACGGTCGCCGACAATGCGGATGTCTTCACGCTGATTGAGGATCGTGCGCAGGCGTCCGAAGAATTCCGAACGATAGCGCGCAAGTTCGCGGACCCGCTGGGCCAGAGCCGCGTTAAGGCGCCGCCCGAGATCGACAATCTGGGCCTTTGCTTCTGAATCCCGCTGCTCCGCTGCTCCGAGCGCCTCGTTGAGCGCGGCCATCTGGCGCCGCAGGGCGGCGATCTGCTGGTTCAGCAGTTCCACACGCGAGAGGGCTTCGGCGGAGAGCTTCTTCTCGTCGTTGATATCGCCCTTCAGCGCTTCGATCGTTATGGCGCCGTCCTTGGCCTTCTTCGATTCTGTCTCAAGCTGGCCGAGGAGGTTGAGATTCTGCTTGCGACGGTCATTCAGCTTGTCGGTCAGGGCCGCGAGGGCACTTTCCGCGTTCAGTCCGGCAGTCTTTTCCAGCGCCAGCAGTTCAGTCAATTCGGTTATCTGGGAGCGCAAACGGTTCAGTACCGATCCCTGGCCCGTGATCTCGCGCGCCAGCATGAACTGCGCGAGCATGAATATGGACAGAAGGAAAATGATGACAAGCAGGAGCGTTGCCATGGCATCAACAAAACCAGGCCAGTAGAAAGCTGAACTGTCCTGTCTGCCTCTGCGGCGGGCGAGGGCCATGACCGGCGCCTAGCTCCTTGCCTTGTGGTGCGTACCCGCGGTCGCCGGATCAACCTCGCTGTCGGGCTGCTCATCGGACGCTGGCGCCGGCGGATCTATCTCGTAGACAGGAGAGGAGCGTGAGAGCCGGTTCAGGACCTCGTGGATTTCCTGCTGTTGATCGGCCTGGGACTGCGCCCACTCACGCACAACTTTCTGCTCCTCGCGCATCTGCTCAACGAGGCCCTGGACGGCACCGGCCAGGTTTTCGACCGAGTTGTCCTCTTCGGCGGCTCTCGCAGGCCGGCGAGGCACGGTCTCATAGTCCTCGTCATCTTCAGCCACGAGCGCCTCGTCCAGCACGTCGCTCACATGGTCGAGGCGGTTCTGGATATCGCGCAGATCAAGCTTCAGGTAATTCGGCACCGTCGGATCGACGCCGTCACGCGCTTCAATGTCCGTGACCGAAGAAAGCCAGTCCTCAAGATCATTGTAAAACCGGTTCTGAGCCTGGCCGGCCTGCAACTCCAGGAAGCCGAGGATAAGCGAACCGGCAAGTCCGAACAGCGATGATGAGAACGCGGTGCCCATGCCCTGGAGCGGAGCCTCAAGGCCAGCCTTCAGATCTTCAAAGATCACACCGGATTCGCTTGCGGTCACATCGAGCGAGCGGATGGTGGTCGACACGGAACTCACGGTGTCCAGCAGACCCCAGAAGGTACCGAGAAGACCGAGAAAAATCAGGAGTCCGATCAGGTAACGCACCAGATCCCGGGACTCATCAAGACGCGACGCCAGGGAATCCAGCAGTGAACGCAGGGACATCGGCGACAGCACCATGCGGCCCTGCTTGCCGCCCAGAATGGAGGCCATGGGCGCCAGCAGAACCGGCTGTTTCTTGACCTCGTCACCAGACTGGGCAACGCGGAAGCTGTTGACCCAGTTGACCTCCGGAAACAGCCGCAGCACCTGCCGGAACGCATAGATCAATCCCGCAAACAGAACTCCGACGATCAGGCCGTTGAGGCCCGGATTGGCCATGAACGCCTGCTGCACCTGCGGATACAGGATCGCGGCGACAAATCCCGTCAGAATAAGAAAGATGACCATGCGCACCAGATAGATGCGCGGCGGTGAAAGCCGCTGAATTGCTTCATCGCGGGCCATGGATCTAGGATATCCTCCTCACGGGGCCGCCTCCCCTGCCAGATTCGAAAATAGCCAATGCGGCCCGAATCGCAAAACAAATCTGTGGAAAATCCAGTGGTTCTGCCGGGTTAGCGCAGCACCTGTTTCAGGATCGCGCAGCTTTCAGCTCTTTCTGCATTGCCCGGTAGATATCCTCATTGGCGACAAGAACATGACCGGTCTTCATTGGATCGGGCTTGTTATCGATATCACCGACCATGCCGCCGGCTTCGCGCACAAGGACAATGCCGGCCGCCATGTCCCAAGGTTCTATGTCCCGTTCCCAGTAGGCATCGAAGCGTCCCGCAGCGACCCAGGCGAGATCGAGTGCCGCGGATCCTGACCGCCGCACGCCGGCCACACGTGCCTGAACGCGCGCCAGCTCGCGAATGAACTGTGGGTGGTCCGGACGGCCATTATGGGGAATGCCGCACGCAACGACTGCATCGGTCAGGTCCCGGCGGGCCGCAACCCGCAGGCGTCGGTCATTCAGATAGGCGCCCGCACCGCGTTCGCCGACATAGAGTTCGTCCGTAATCGGGTTGTACACCACCCCGGCAACCAGCGTGCCCTCGCGTTCCAGTGCTAGCGACACGCAGAAGGCCGGAATCCCGTGAATGAAGTTGGTGGTCCCGTCGATGGGATCGATAATCCAGCGATGGCTCTTGTCGCGCCCGTCGACCGTGCCGGTTTCCTCGGTCAGGAAGCTGTAGCCGGGCCGTACATGTTCGAGCTCGCGCATCAGTACCTGCTCGGCCTTGCGGTCGGCTGCGGTGACGAAATCGCCGGGGCCCTTGCGGGACACCTGCAGCGCTTCAACCTCACCAAAGTCGCGGACAAGACCGCGGGCCGCCTTACGGACGGCGGAGACCATGACATTCAGCAAGGCGGAACGGGGCATAAATCTTGTCCTGCAGCGCGCGGTCGGGCGCTAGTCTGCGCGTTTCACGTAGGAACCGTCTTCCGTTGCGATCACAACCCGCTCACCGACGGTGACGAACGGTGGCACCATGGTGCGGGTTCCGTTGTCAAGAATGGCGGGCTTGTAGGAAGAGGACGCCGTCTGGCCCTTGATGGTGGGCTCGGTTTCGGTCACCTCGAAGACCACCTGATCGGGCAGCGCCACGGAAATCGGCCGGCCCTCATGGCTTTCGATGGTCACTTCCATGCCCTCCTGCAGATAAGCGGCGCGCTCCCCGACGAATTCGCGCTGCAATTCGATCTGCTCGTAGGATTCCATGTCCATGAACGTGAGCATCTCTCCGCTTTCAAAGAGATACTGATGGTCCTTCTGCTCAAGGCGGACGCGCTCGACGGTTTCGGAAGAGCGGAACCGCTCGTTTAGCTTGGAGCCGTTGAACACATTTTTCATTTCGACCTGCGCGAACGCGCCGCCCTTGCCCGGCTTTACGTGCTCGGTCTTTACCGCAACCCAAAGGGAATCCTTGTGCTGCAGCACGTGCCCCGGGTTGATCTGATTGCCGTTGATTTTCATGGCTGACCCAATGGTTGGAAGCTGAATTTCAGGGAGTTGGCCGGCAGCGCTGGCATACGCTGGCGCGCGGCGGCTCTTCGCTGCCGTACCTATTGGCGAACGTGGGGAACGTCAACCCTTGAGCTATTGCGATTTCTGCTCCGCGGCGCCGGCACGCTTGGAAACACTGGAACTGCGCGCGCCATTGGGCTTGATGCCGGTCGTCTTGCGCCAGTCCAGCGCCAGCCGCTGCGCCCTTGCCAGCTGCTTGCGCTCCAGTTGCAGGGCAAACAGTTCCAGTTCCTTGTCCTTCATGCCGGATTCGCGGGCAAGTAGGTGCCAGCGGGCGGCCTCCACCGCATTCCGCTTCACACCGAGACCTTTCATATAAAGCTTGGCCACCCGGCTCTGGGCTTCGACATCGCCCTTGTTCGCGGCCACCAGAAGCCATTGCGCCCCGATTTTCTCGTTCTTCTGAACGCCGTCTCCCCGGAAGATCATGATGCCGTAGTCGCGCGCAGCATCCCGCAACCCCTTCAGCGCCGCCTTTGAGAGCCAGAAGCTCGCCTTGACCATATCCTTGATGACGCCGCGACCATCAGCGTAGAGAATTCCCAGATTGTACTGCGCTTCGGGAAAATCCTTTTCCGCAGCCCTGGTGAACCAGTTGGCAGCCAGCTTCCAATCCGGCTCTCCGCCCCCGGCGCCGGCGTAGATCAACCCGATGTTGTGGGCCGAAGGCGCATGCCCCTTTGCCGCGGCCCTCTCGAACAGCTCACGGGCCTTCTTCAGGTCCTGGGTTCCGGCCCGGCCGTCAAGATACATCAGCCCAAGAGCAAACGATGCGCCGGGATGGCCCTGGTCCGCGGCTGACGCATACCACTTCATTGCCGTACGAAGATCCCGCTTGACGCCCAGTCCCTGAGCATAGAGGGCGGCGAGAAGCGCCTGGCCGCGCGGGTTACCTTGCTGCGCCAGCAGATTGGCTTCGACGAACGCCGCAGGCCAGTTTTTCTCCTGATAGGCCTTCAGCGCCTCCTGGTAGGTGGCGGCCGCAGGCATGGCCCAGAGGGCGGTGAATGCCCAGATCAAACAGAAAACTGCGGCGCCGCGCTTACTCATGACACGGGGGCTCCTGCTAGTATTTCATTGAAACGCGCGACAGCGCCAGCTGCCTCGTCCGGCGAATGCCATACAGATTCATCCGGGCTAACGAACTCAAGACCAGCACCGGCGGCGGCGGCCAATGCCTCTTCCGTCGCCGCGACATGCGCAACACACGGGACTTCCATGACCTCGGCCCACCACTCGGACAATTCATCGACACCGAAACCGTCCCCAAAGCTGACGTAAGAGGCGCCGGCCTCGGCAAGCTCCATGGCTGCATGGCGGCTGCGACCGGCATCGACGCCGACGATCGCCTGCTCACCCAGATCCTTGCGGACTGACTGATAGGCCGCGAGATCCGCCGAAATCTGTACGCCGTCAGCACCGGACCGTCTGGCCAGCAGCGCATCCTCGGCGATCAGGGCCGCCACGTCCTTATCCTGGGCAATAGAGACCAACTCCGCCACGTCCGACATGAGCTCCGTGTTTGCTCGCCCGTCAATGAGGAGAGCCGCCACATCACCCGCCTGCAGCGCCGCCTCAATGCAGTCCCTGGGCGAACCGGTCTCCGGCAGCCTCGATAGTTTCAGAAAAAGCCGTGAGTGTGGCAGCGCCATGGCAGCCCCGGATTGTGATCATGAGGGTTAATGCAAGGACGCCAAACGGCGCCGGTCCCGCGAATCGTCGCCCGTCAGGCGGCCAGTTCAAGCCCCTCAGACCACTCTCCCATCGCCGCCAGGCCGTTCATTTCCGCCCGATGGCTGAAGGCCGCTTGAGCGGCCGCCACGTTCTCAGGCCTCCCGCCCCATGCCTGCAGCGCGGGAGCCTGGAGCGCCCGGCCGTACGAGAATGTGAGTTTCCAGGGCAACGGCCCGGCCGCGTTCATCAGCGAAAGATGATGGGTGGCGGCAGTATCGGACTGACCGCCGGACAGGAAGGCAATGCCAGGCACTTCTCCCGGCACACAGTCCTTCAGAACCGCAACGGTTCGTTCAGCAACTTCATCAGGCGAAGCCTGAACAGGTGCTTCCTTGCCGGAGATGATCATGTTGGGTTTCAGGACGATGCCGTCGAGCGCCACGTTGTGTGCGGCGAGATGCTCGAACACCGCTTCCAGCGTTTTGCGTGTCACCTCCTCACATCTGGCGATATCATGGGAGGAACCCGGATTGTCCATCAGCACCTCCGGCTCCACGATCGGCACGATCTTCTGTTCCTGGCAAAGAGCAGCGTAGCGGGCAAGCGCATGGGCATTTGAGTGTACGCAGGCATAAGTGGGGATTGCCTCGCCGATCGTGATCACCGCACGCCATTTCGCAAAGCGCGCACCGATGTCGTAGTACTCCTTGAGCCGCTCGCGCAGTCCGTCGAGGCCCTCGGTTACTTTTTCACCGGGAAAGCCGGCCAAATCCTTGGCACCAGTGTCCACCTTGATGCCGGGAACCGTACCGGAAGCCTTGATCAGATCGACAAGCGGCGTGCCGTCCGCCGCGTTCTGGCGGAGTGTCTCATCGTACAGAATGACACCAGAAATACGGTTTCTCATCGCCGCGTCCGCGCGGAACAGCATCTCGCGGTAGTCGCGGCGGCGGTCGGCCGTGGATTCCACGCCAATGCTGTCGAACCGCTTCTTGATCGTACCGGTGCTCTCGTCGGCAGCCAGGATACCCTTGCCGGGGGATACCATGGCCTCAGCGATTTGATTGAGTGTTTCACTCATAGCCTGTCCTCCCATTCCCGGCGCCGTTTCTGCCAAATCAGGCGCCGGACTTTTGCAACACTTCTACCCCAGGAAGCACCTTGCCTTCCAGCCATTCAAGGAAGGCGCCGCCAGCTGTGGAAACATATGTGAAGTCTTTAGCGAGATTGTTCCGGTTGAGCGCCGCCACGGTGTCTCCGCCACCGCCAACGGCAAGCAGTTTGCCGTCGCGGCAGTGTTTTGCCGCGATATCGGCTATGGCCATCGTGCCTGCATCGAAAGGAGGCAATTCAAACACACCCATCGGCCCGTTCCAGACCAGTGTCCTCGACCGGTCTATGGTCTCGCCGATCTTGCTGACCGTATCCGGACCGATATCGAGGATCATTTCCCGGTTGCCAACCTCGCCAAGTCCCACCGTGCGATAGGGGGCGTGCGGCTTGAAATCCTCCGCAACGACCACGTCAACGGGCAGAACAATCTCGCAGTTGTTCTCTTCTGCTTCTTTCAGAATTGCATCCACCTTTTCGGCCATATCGTGCTCGGCGATAGACTTGCCGATATTGTGGCCCTGTACCTCCAGGAACGTATTGGCCATGCCTCCGCCGATCACCAGGCAGTCGACCAGACTGGAGAGATGCCCGACCACGTCAATCTTCGTTGAGATCTTTGCTCCACCGATAATCGCCGTGAGCGGCCGCTCTGGCTCGATGAGCGTCTTCTCCAATGCGGTGATTTCGGCTTCCATGGCGCGTCCGGCAGCGTTGGGAAGAAACCATGCAATGCCCTCTGTCGAGGCATGACCACGATGGGCAGCGGAGAAGGCATCGTTGACAAAGATGTCGCCGAGATCGGTCAGCATCTTCACGAATTTGGGCTGATTCTTCTCCTCACCCGGATGGAATCGGGTGTTCTCCATCAACAGGATATCTCCGGGCTTGGCATTGGAGACCGCCCGCTGGGCCTCCCCGTTTGTCCAGGTCGTGGCAACGAAACGGACCGGGCGGTCGATGGCAACAGACAGCGGGCCGACCAGGGGCGCCAGTGACATGTTCGGCACGACGGCGCCGCGCGGGCGGCCCAAATGGGACAGCACCACGACAATCGCCCCCTTTGAGGAAAGTTCCTCGAGCGTCGGCGCAATGCGCTCGATCCGGGTCGTGTCGCGCACAATTCCCTCTTCCAGAGGGACGTTCAGATCGGCGCGCACGAGCACGCGCTTGCCGTCAATGTCATAGTCGTCGAGCGTGCGGAAAGTCTTGTCCATATCCCGTCTTCAGCCGTCTTCAGTCGCTAGAGTGAACCCATCAAGGCCGCAGTGTCGTTCATGCGGTGCGAAAAACCCCATTCATTGTCGTACCAGCCGGCGACCCGGATCAGCCCGCCGTCCACAACGGCGGTTTCTTCTGCGTCATAAACGGCAGAGGCCTGGTTATGATTGAAATCAGAGGAAACCAGCGGTTCGTCGCAATATTCGATCACACCACGCATGTTCCCGTCTGCCGCCGCGCGCATCGCCGCGTTCACGTCATCCACCGTGGCGCTTTTCTCAGGAACGAACACCAGATCGACCATGGAGACATTCGGCGTGGGAACGCGGATGGAGGTGCCGTCGAGCTTGCCCGCAAGTTCGGGCATCACGAGACCAACAGCCTTCGCCGCGCCCGTGGTTGTCGGGATCATCGACAATGCGGCAGCACGCGCCCGGCGCAGGTCCTTGTGGCTGTTGTCGAGAATGCGCTGGTCCGTGGTGTAGGCGTGGATCGTGGTCATGAAGCCGCGCTCTATGCCGAACGCCTCGTGCAGGACCTTGGCCATGGGCGCCAGGCAGTTCGTGGTGCAGGACGCGTTTGAAACCACCTTGTGCTCGGTGCTCAGGCTCTCGTGATTGACGCCGTAGACGACAGTGTGATCGCAGTTCTTGCCAGGAGCGGAGATGAGAACCTTGCCGGCGCCGTTCTCCAGATGCGCCTGATTGGACGGGCCGTCGCGGAACTTGCCGGTACACTCAAGCACGACATCGACCCCGACATCGTTCCAGCGGATGTCCTCCGGCGCACTTTCCTGGAACACCCGGATGGGGCCGCCGCCCACATCCAGCATGTCCCCTTCCACGCGGACCTCGCCGGGATAGCGCCCGTGCACAGTGTCGTACTTCAGAAGGTGGGCAGCGATGCCGATGTCCGACCGGTTGTTGATCGCCACCACTTCCACGTCGTTGCGCCGGCTCTCGGCCACGGCGCGCAAGGCAAGGCGGCCGATACGGCCAAACCCGTTGATCGCAACGCGAACACTCATTGTGTCTCTAATCTCCTGGGACTGCGCCTGCGGGCCAAAACGAGCCTCAGGGCGCGTACGATTTGAACGATTCCGGCGCCAGAATCAACTCTTCAGCCGACTATCAATAAGTCGTGGTGAACGCCTGGCTAGCCTGCGCCCTTGCGCTCCTCCACAGCCTGCACAACAGCATCGGTTGTAATGCCGAAATGCTCATAGAGTTCCGGAGCCGGACCGCTTGCGCCAAAGCTGTTCATGCCGATGAACACGCCCTCGGAGCCGACATAGCGCGACCAGCCAAGATCGACCCCTGCCTCGATCGCAACCCGGATCTTCTCTTCGCCGAGAATGAACCGCCGGTATTCGTCGTCCTGGGCCGCGAACAGCTCCATGGAGGGGACGGAAACCACTCTGGTCGGCGTACCGGCCTCATCGAGCCGCGCCTTAGCCTCGACCGCCAGATGCACTTCGGAACCAGTTGAGAAGATCACCACTTCCGCCTGCCCTTCAGCAGACATCAGCTCGTAGGCACCGCGCGCACATTCGTTCTGCTTGTAGAAGCGCTGACGCACCGCAGGAACTTTTTGCCGCGTCAGGGCAATCACGCTCGGGGTATCGGTTGCCTCCAGCGCCAATTGCCAGCATTCGGCAACTTCGGTGGCATCCGCCGGCCGGAAGACGTTGAGATTGGGAATCGCGCGCATCGCCGCCAGATGTTCGACCGGCTGATGGGTCGGTCCGTCCTCGCCAAGACCGATGGAATCGTGGGTCATCACGTAGATCACCCGCTGTTTCATCAGCGCGGACAACCGGATAGACGGCCGGCAATAGTCCGTGAAGACCAGGAAGGTGCCGGAATATGGAATGACCCCGCGATGCAGCGCCATGCCGTTCATGGCAGCCGCCATGCCATGCTCCCGGATGCCGTAGTGGATGAACCGCCCACTGTAATCCGCCGCGGTCAGCGCAGCCATGCCAGCACTTTTGGTGTTATTGGAGCCGGTAAGGTCAGCGGATCCGCCGATTGTCTCCGGCACCACCTCGTTGATGACATCAAGAGCGTTTTGCGACGACGCGCGCGTGGCAAGCGCGGGCTTGTCCTCCGCCAGCTGTTCCTTGTAGGCGGTGATGGCTTCTCCAAGTCCGGACGGCAGATTGCCCGCCAGGCGCCGTTCGAAATCAGCGCGAACATCAGGCTCCAGCGCCTTGACCTTTTTCTCCCAGGCCTTGCGGACCTTGCAGCCGCGGATGCCGGCAAGCCGCCAGGCATCGCGGATCTCGGTCGGGATCTCGAATGGCGGAGAACTCCAGCCCAGCTCCTCACGCGTTGCGGCAATCTCCTCATCGCCCAGCGGCGCGCCGTGGGTCGATGACGTGCCCTGCTTGTTCGGCGAGCCGTAGCCGATGATGGTCTTGCACGCGATCAGGGAGGGCTTGTCCGTTGCCTTCGCCGCTTCGATGGCAGCGAAAATCGCGTCTTGATCGTGCCCGTCCACTGCTCGGACATCCCAGCCGGAGGCGGCAAACCGCGCCTGCTGGTCGGTCGAATCGCTCAAAGAGACCGGCCCATCAATCGAAATACCGTTGTCGTCAAACAGAACGATGAGCTTGGAGAGATTCAGATGGCCCGCAAGCGTAATCGCTTCCTGGCTGATCCCCTCCATCAGGCAACCGTCGCCGGCCAGCGCGAACGTGTAGTGATCGACGACCTCGTTGCCAAAGTTTGCCGCCATGATACGCTCGGCCAGAGCCATGCCCACAGCGTTTCCGACCCCCTGCCCCAGCGGCCCGGTCGTGGTTTCGATCCCAGCGCCATGGCCAAATTCAGGGTGACCGGCGGTGAGATATCCGAGCTGGCGGAAGTTCTTCAGCTGGTCGAGTGAGAAATCCTCGTAACCCAGCAGATGCAGGCAAGAATAAAGCAGCATCGAGCCATGGCCGGCGGACAGGACAAAGCGGTCCCGATCGGCCCAATCCGGCGCAGTCGCGTCGAATTTCAGCACCCGGGTAAAGAGTACTGTCGCGATATCGGCCGCGCCCATCGGCAGGCCCGGGTGGCCGCTCCTGGCCGCCTGGACGGCGTCCATGGACAGCGCCCGGATTGCGTTTGCCATCTGCATTTCGCGTGAATTTTCCTGATTGGGCACGTCAGCGCCGGTTTCATCGGAGGCAAGGGATGCCGCCGCGCTGGTTTGTGACATGGTTCACCACCACCCCGTGGATTTGGCGCGCACTCTTAGCACCTGCCTTTGCCGAGTCAATCCTCTCAGGGGGACGGATCGCATGCTGCTTTTGCCGCAATGCTGCAGTGCAAGATAACGGCACAATTGCTGTAGAGGGTCATGTTTTTCGCAGAAAGCACGGATAATGAAGAGCTTTTGATTGACGCTGCCGCCCGGGATTGCATAATCGGCACTGCTTCGGGGCGGGGCGGTGAGCGTCAGGACCGGGTGGGTCCGGACCTAAACATGTGGATAGTGTATGTCTGAGCAGTTGTCCTTGGAGGCTGCGCTAAACCGTTTTGAGCAGGCAATGCAGACCTTCGAGGGGGCGGCGGTCAGGGTGCGCCAGCAGCTTGCGGCAAGTGCGGCGGCCAACAATGAAACCCATGCCATGCGCGAGGACCGGTCCAAGCTGGCGGCTGAGTTGGACCGCACCAAGGCGCGGCTTTCCGATCAGAGCAGGGTTACGGCGGAGGCGGTCAAACGTCTTGATGCGGCGATGGCGGCGGTGGTGCGCATCGTTGACAAGGACGGTGATTGAGCGGTCCCGGCACGGTCTGGGCCGGCGTAACGAAACGAGTGGACGAATTGGTCAGAGGCCATGGCGCAAGTAGTTGTCACCGTAAATGACCGCCCTTATGCGATGCAGTGCGATGAGGGCGAAGAAGAGCACCTTTCCGAACTGGCTCAGTTGATCGACACCGAGGTCGCAAAACTCAAGCGCAGCTTTGGGCAGGTTGGCGATTCCCGACTGCTGCTCATGGCCAGCCTGGTGATTGCTGACAAGCTGGCGTCCTCTCTGTTGAAAATCGAAGACCTGGAAGACGAAATCGCCACCATGAAGGATGCCCGGGCGGCGGCCACGAACCGGGCGGCATCGCTTGAACGCAGTGTGGCGGAGCGCCTTTCCGCGGCAGCAGACCGGCTCGAGGCCCTATCCCGGGAAATGTCTCCCTGAGGGCACCGGTTCACTGCGAGCCGGGCGGCAACCGGCCAGAGCCGGCTGCCGCAGATCAACACTCAGGCTTTACAGGGCGTGGCAACCGCACGGCAGCGGTGGCGGCCGTTCTTCTTGCGGCAGGAATAGCTGCGGTTCGCGGCCAATCCCCAGTCGGTCCAGCCCATGCCGGCGGTGGCGGAACCACGCACCCGGATGCGCCATTTGATGCGCGCGTTCTGCTTGGCATTGGCGATCTTGTAGGCAGTGCCTTCGTTGCCGGCGATGGTGCCATAGGGCCAGCAGGTCTTGGCCGAGGCAGAGACAGTGTTCAGCGCCAAGGCCGCTGCGGCAAGAGCTGCGGCAGCGGCGAGTTTCGTCGTCGTTGAGGTCATGGGACTACATGCTCTTTCATTTATTGGGCTCGCCCCCCTCGGCTGTGGCGCCTTGAGGCGGGCGAGCAGGTTTGGGGTATTACGGGTTTGGGCGGAGGGGGCCGGCGGCACTCAGGCACCGCCGGCAGCCTTCCAGGGCTTGCTGATAACGCGTCTGTTACCTGAATGTGATTGAGCGTGAGCTGAAGGCGCCGTTCACCAGGGGTTCAGAGGACGGCGTTGCGGGCGATTGCACTGGACATGGCGCACCGTGCCTGCTACAGCCCGCCACCCTTCGGGTTTGCCTGGCCACGGACCTGTATCGCCGCACAAACCCGACCCGGCAGGCGCATAGCTCAGTTGGTAGAGCAGCTGACTCTTAATCAGCGGGTCCGGGGTTCGAGTCCCCGTGCGCCTACCAATTCTTCAAATGATATCAATGGTGTAATTTTTGTGCCGGATTTCATTCCGACAAATTCGTCACATCACTCCGACAATTGTTGTAGAACGACACTTGGATTGGCACAGACCGGTAGACGGGATTGTCTGGGATCAAGCGGGATTTGGTGGGCAAAAGTCTCTGGTTTCTGCGAGTTACAGGCTGAGACGGGAGCGAACCAGTCGCGCGATCCAAAATTGGCCTGACGACACTTTGAACCGCAATTGACGACAGATGGATTGGCTCCGTGGCATGGCGCTTCCGGGCGCGAGATCCGCAGAACTCCGCCAAAAACCGGCTCACTTGACCGGATGGATATGTGTGAAAAACTGGGAAATCGACTTTACAGTTTGACAAGAATTCCCACTTGTACAATTCACGCAACAATAACAGCAGTTTATCCAATTTTTCCAGACTTGAGAAATCGCCAGAACCGGGAACTGGATTGCGAAAAACGATGAGGGGGGCGGCGCCGGATGAATTGAAAGAACAAGGTGCTTTTGCCCCAAGATGGAAGTCTGAACTGGCTGAAACAGCACCCGCATTGGGTCCTAAGCTCGCCATCGAGCGAGCGATTGGTTTCGGAGTGCAGAAAAGCCCGTTGTGGGAGTTTACGTTACCCATCAAACGTAGGACTGCGATCCTTAGAAGCTTTCAGCACGCGGGCCGAGGTCGGATTTCGGAAGCGCTGGCCGCCACAGCTCCCGGGAGCCATGCGCGCTTCGCTATCTGATGCCCCGCTTGCTCAGAAACTCTCTCATCTTCCGTGCAATCAGCAGTCCGTCCTCTTCGAGGGCAAAATGGCCCGTGTTTAGAATATTGTAATCGACATCCTTCACGTCGCGCTTCCAGCCCTGGGCACCGGGGACGGGGAAGAAAGCATCGTTCTTTGCCCAGACGACGAGCACGGGAGGCTGGTGCTTTCGCAGGTATGCCTGCCACTCGGGATAGCGCTTCACGTTGTTCTGATAGTCGTAGAACAGATCCAGCTGCATTTTGTGCTGGCCCGGTCTCGACAGGGCCTGGTGATCCAGGAGCCAGTTATCGGGCAGGATTGAATCCGGGTTTCTCGTGCCGTGCGTATACTGCCAGCGCAAGCTGGCCAGGGTGAACACATTGGAGGCGATCATTCTTTCAAGCTCGGGAGTCCGCTGCTTCCAAAGCTTCATGATCGGCTTCCAGGTTTCCCTGTTCATGCCGTCTTCATGGACATTGCCGTTCTGCACGATGAGTGATTGGACGCGGTCCGGATGCTTCGCCGCGATCCGCATCCCGACGGGGGCCCCGTAATCCTGAATGAAAAGGGAATATCGAGCGATGCCGCGCTGCGTGAGAAACCTGTCAATCGTCGATGCAATGCTGTCGAACGTATACGTGTACGCCTCGCGTGAAGGAAAATCGCTCGAGCCGAATCCGGGATAATCCGGGGCAATCAAATGGTATGCATCTCCGAGAGCCCTCAGCAGATTGCGATACTGGTGCGAAGAACTCGGGAACCCGTGCAGCAGGACGATGGTGGGCTTGGCGGGATCGCCCGCTTCGCGGAAGAAGATCTTGTGTCCGTCGACGACTTCATGCCCATAACGAACCTCCGTGGCCTGTGCGGCAAAACAAAGAAACAAGCCCAGAAAGCCTCCGAAAAGTGCGATCGTTCGCGTGCCGAGCATGTCAGTTCTCCTTGATATCATTTGATCTGTTTGTTCAGGTCAGCCGTGCGCTTCGACCAGCCAAAGGGCCTTGTCGATCCCACGGCAAACCTCAGTAAAGAGGTCCGAAGTGGCCTGATCACCCAGATTGGCCGCGGCGTCGATGTCCGCCCGGACGGCCGTGCCGTGCCTGGACAGCGCCGCCCCAAATGCCGAGATATGATCGCTGGCAGCGCTTGCGCGGATCGGATAGGGATCAAGAGCCGACTGGTCGGCAACCTCCTGAACCGTCCCAAGCGCTTGGCCGCCAAGCGCAACTATCCGCTCCGCGATAGTGTCCGCGTGATCGTCCAGTTCCTGGTGCAGGCGATCGAAAAGTTCATGAAGGGTCAGGAAGTTCGGCCCCTTGACATTCCAGTGAGCCTGTTTGGCCTGCATCCCCAAATCGAGCGTGTCGCAAAGCCTCGCTTGCAGCAATGCGATGACCTCCAATCTGCAGGCCACATCCATGTTGTTCCTCGTGGCGTACATCATGAAATTTCCTTACTTGAACCTAATGACGGCGGATGGAATCCGCGCACTTGCACCAACTCGATCAGCCTGGGCAGCATCGCCGACGTCTCTCAGCCGGCGCGTCCAAAACCGCCATCATTGTTCGAGCTTTCTGAAGCCGTGACAGCGTGCTCCTGCGATCAGCAGCGCCCGGCCATCACACCACCATCAACATCGTGGATCGCACCCGTCGTCCATGCCGCCTTGTCGGACAGCAGAAAGGCCGCGTGATTGGCGATATCTTCGGGACGGCCAATGCGGCCGACCGGGTGAAAACTGTCGAAGCTGCTTGAAAGCGTGTCATCGATCTTGTCCGGATCAATGAACGCTCCATAGATCGGTGTCACCACCACGGCAGGCGCAATCGCGTTCACGCGAATACCGTGATCCCCCAGTTCCATCGCAAGGTTCTGCGTCATCGAGTGTATCCCCGCCTTGGCCATGGAATAGGCCGTGGAAGGGGTGGCCTTGATCGACTGGCGGGCCCACATCGAGCCGATGTTCAGAATGGCACCGCCGCCGTTCCTGATCATGTTTCGGACCACGGCCTGGGTCAGGAAGAACGTCGACCGGTTCATGTCCATGTACCTGTCGTAATCCGTCTTTTCGTTCTCGATGAACGGCTTAGGCGCGAAAACGCCCGCAGAATTCACGAGTTGGTCGATATGACGAGTATCACCGTCAATCTCATCCACGGCGACATCGACCGCGTCAAAATCGTAGAGATCTATAGTCCTGACTTCGGTTTGGCCGTGCCCAAGCGCATCAAGGCCGGATTTGGCATCTGCCAACTTGCTGATGTCATTGGCAAACAGAACGACATTGCGTCCGTCTTCAACCAGTTTACGTGCAGTCGCCAGGCCCATGCCCGACGATCCTCCGATGATGTAACTAACCTTGTTTTCCATTGCTTATTCCTTCTCGCGTACGGAGCACGGCTCTTTCCTGAAAATGTGCGGATTGCCAGACACCGGACGACGCGTGACTGGGGGAATTTCAAGGCACCGGGCTATTGTCAGCCAGATGCCTTGATGCGGGTCACGGCTTCCTTGGTCCACCAAACGCCATTGGCGACAAACCGAAAATTGATGAGGGCGGCAAGGTATCCATCGCCCTCCGGCACTTTCGCGCCTGCGGTCGCGTCGCGGACGACGGCAACTTCATAGCCGAGTTCGAGCATGTCATAGAGATGAGCCTGTACGCACAGGTTGGCGGACATGCCGGCGAGGATCACCTTGTCGATGCCGCGCTTTCTCATCTGGAGATTGAGATCGTTTTGCGCCGGGCTGTAGACCTTGTGCGGGGAGCAGACGACGGTCTCACCGTCATTGATGTACGGCTTGTATTGCGGCATCCAATCGGCACCCGACCCCTCAAATCCGTCGAGATTCAGCGGGTCCTTGCGGTCGAACATCGATATGGAATGCATGGTCTTCTCGAGAACGCCCTCGAAGTTCCACTTGTGATCGTGGGGATAGTAGTAATGGGGAGAAATGAAGACCGGCATTTTCACGGCTTTCGCCGCGGCAAACAGTTGCTCGATGTTATCGACCGTACCCTGTTCGGTGACACTCTCGCCGACGACCCCCCAGGTGACGCCCTCAGTTGAGAGGAAATCGACCTGCGGATCTACGACCACCAGGGCCGTGCTGCCCGCCTCGACGGTCATTTCCACCGGTGGAAGTCCGGGCTTGGAAGGGTCCGCGTAGGCTGCGTTCTTTGCGTCGGCCGCAGCTGACGCAGAGCCGGTCACGCCTGCTGCTGCGGCAGCGGCCACTGTGCCTGCCAGGACGCGCCGGCGGGCATCATTGACTTGTTCTTTGGTGACACAGCACTCATCGCCCGTTGTGCCCTTGCTCATGGTTCGCTCCCTCGACATTTGCTTTGCAGAACGTTCTCGGGTCGAGCCAAGTCACCATCGCGCAGAATCCGGGTAATGGGATGTACGGCGCAGAAAACTGAGCAACTGCCTGAGACGTGCTTATGCGGTGGATGTTATCGAGCGGAGGGCCGGAGCGATTGGAAGATGCAACCGCGATTTGTATGATCTTGCTTCGAATTGGCCTCAAGTTCGAATGATTTGCCGGTATCTGGCGGGCCGGACACTCACATGCTTTGCGAAGTGGTTGCTCATGTGGGCGTGGTCATAAAAGCCGCAGGCAAGCGCGATCTCCGACAACAGAGTCTCTGTGTCGGCGAGGAGTGCCATTGCCTTCAAAATGCGCTTGGTGAGCACATAGTGGTATGCGCTTGTCCCGGTCGCTCTACGGAACTGACGCGCAAAGTGGTGCTGAGAAAGACCGGCCTGCTCTGCAAGCGCTTGGAGGGTGACCGTGTTTTCAAGGTTTGCGTCGACAAAGTCAGCCACATTTCGGAGCTGCCGTGTGGTGAGGCCAAAGTTCGCTTTTCGACGCGTCTTGCCGATTTCTCCCGCATAGAGTTCGGTCAGGAAAGCGACCACATATTCCACACACGTTTCAATCTCCAGCGGGTCGAAGCGGTGAAATTCGTTGATCAGGAGCATGTCCCTGAGGGATCGTGTCAGCTTGCCGATGGCCGCCCCTTCCCGCCAGAAGTAGCTCATGGTGCCAGGTTTGATATTGCGCAAGTCCGCCGCCGCCTCGAAGGATTGGACGGGAGGTGCAACGAGAACGATATCGCTTGTCCGCGCATTGTCCTCGCAAACGCGGACATCGCAGTCAGGGGGCATGTACGTTATCGAGGGGCCGAAACTTTCAGCGACCCCCATCCGGTCCGAGCCGATTGCTGCCGTGGACCGGCAGCCTCCCAGACAGAGGACCAGCCAGCCGCGATCGAGATGCACATCGACATGATGGGCCACGGGCTTTTGATAGTAGACGCGCGTCTCCGAACCGCAATACATGGGCCCAAACGGCTCGAACACATCAATTTCTGAACCGGAGATCCGTCGACCAGCGTACGGATCATCAACTTCGTTATCCAATCCACAATCCTTTCGGCCCCCACTGTCCGGCCCCAGAGGCGTACATCTCATCTGGCCGGAGTTCAGCGTAGGACGGAGAATCGTCTGGCGGCAAGATGCTTCCGTTTGACCTCCCAAATTCTCCGTTAAGCCCATGTCACCTAGTACTGCGGTGGACGGCTCCTCCGCCAGCATCGCGATGTGCCACATTGCGGTGTCTTTAGAAACGCCAAGGAGGAGCCATCCATGAAGGAAGTTAGCACAATCGGTCTCGATATCGCCAAGAACGTGTTTCAGGCGCATGGCATTGATGAGGCCGGCAAGGTTGTCATTCGCCGGCAATTGAGGCGGGGCCAGGTTTTGGCCTATTTCGCCAAGCTGCCGCCGTGTCTCATCGGCCTGGAAGCCTGTGCGACGTCGCACTATTGGGCTCGTGAACTGAGGAAGCTGGGCCACAACGTGTGCATGATGCCGGCGCGCTAAGTCAAAGCCTACGTGAAGCGCAACAAAACCGATGCGGCCGATGCTGAAGCGATCTGCGAAGTGGTGCAGCGTCCGACCATGCGCTTTGTGCCGGTGAGGACGCCGGAGCCGCAATCGGTCCTGATGCTTCACCGCACACGGATGATGCTGGTGCGCCAGTCCACAATGTTGATCAACGCTATCCGCGCTCACATGGCCGAATTGGGCATTGTGGCCCCTGTCGTGCGCAAGGGCATTCAGAAGCTGTTGGGAGAACTCGTGTCAGGTGAGGACTCCCGTACCCTCCAGTTGGCCCGCGATTGCCTTGTGGCTTTGGCCGGTCAGTTGAAACTGGCCAGGCGTCAAATCCTTGGAGCCGGTCGGCGCATCATGGCAATCCACAAATCCAGCGAGTTGAGCAAACGTCTCGAAGCAATCCCTGGCGTGGGACCGTTGTCAGCCGCGGCACTTGTGGCCAACATTCCCGATGCCCGCGCATTTGCCTCCGGCCGCGACATGAGCGCCTGGATCGGGCTGGTTCCAAAACAGCATTCAAGTGGCGGCAAGGAGCGTTCCGGCTCTATCTCCGAGGCACGCGACCGATATATGCGTCAATTGTTGTTCGTTGGTGCAATGGCAGTGATCGGATGGGCCAAGCAGTTGGGCGCCATCACCTATCCCTGGCTGGTGAAGCTCATGGAACGACGCACAATCAAGATCGCGGCAGTGGCAGTGGCCAACAAGATTGCCCGTATCGCCTGGGTCTTGATGACCAAAGGCGAAAGTTACAAACCCGCACCGCTCAGCACAGCATAGGCTGCAGAACACGAAGGACAGGTGGAGATCGTCTCCACGCTCCGAAGATGGAAAGGGCCCTGATTGCATAACGCACCCAAGCCTCCTTCCCGGCGATACAGGTATCGCCTGCCGGGCAGGGATCGGCCATCAGAGCAGCACACCCCGATATGCGCTAAGCGCCTCTGAGCGCGTACTAATAAAAGGGACCTGCCTCTGACGTGCCCCCCCAAGAAACTCGATCGAGAGAGGCGTGATTGTTGCAGGAACTCTGCGATGCAGCCCTGTTCCGAAAGCTCAACCCAGTCGGGCAATCGCCCGGCGAAAACGGAAAAGCGCTGTGCAGAAGAAAACACATCCAATGGCGGCCATTGCCGCCAGTTCCGGCCACACAATGCCGAGGCCGGCGCCACGGAAAAGCACCGACTGGGCGAACGATACATAGTGGGTGGAGGGTGCGAGCTGCATAATCGTTTGCAGCCAGTCAGGCATGCTTTCCATTGGCGTCGTGCTGCCGGACAACATGTTCATCACGATGAATACCGGAATTGTCAGCAGCCCGAATTGCGGCATGGAACCGGTGATTGTGGCCAACAGGATGCCGAGGGATGTGACCGAGAACAGGTAGACCACCGCTCCTGACAGGAACAGGAGCTTGGACCCGGTAATCTGAATTCCCAGCAGGGCTTCACCAACAATGGTCAGCGACAGGCCGGCTGCCGTCACGATAACCAGACCGCTGGCCCAGACCTTGGAAATCATGATCTCGCTCGGCGTGACCGGCATGACCAGCAGATGCTCAATCGTGCCATGCTCGCGCTCCCTGATCAGCGCCGCGCCGGTGAGGATCATGGCCAGCAGGGTGATGAAGTTCACGATCTGCATCACGCCCATGAACCAGCCGGAATCCAGGTTTGGATTGAACTTGGCACGGATCACTGCGTCCAGTGGGAGCGCCGCCATTCTTCCCTGCTCGGCGAGATAGTCATTGATTTCGTTGCTGATGATGCTGCGCACGTAAGCGGCGCCATTCCCCGCGACCGACATGGCCGTGGCATCGACGGCGATGAGCGCTTCCGGCTTTTCCGCCGAAAGCAGCTTGGCTTCGAACCGGGGCGCTATGGTGACGATGAAGATGAAGCGGCCGCCATCCAAGGCCCTATCGACTTCGGCGCTGGATATCCTGACCGCAGGCTTGAAGTAGGGTTTGAGAAAGGCATCGCCAATCCGGCGGGACACTTCAGAATGGTCTTCGTCGACAATGGCAATTGCGGCGTTGTTGACCTCCATCTTGCCTGTGGTCGCGACGATATAGACCGCCGCCGTAAATGCCCAGAGCATGAGCACGATGAGGACCTTGTCCGAACGGACGCTGCGCAGCTCCTTGACCCCCAGGCGAACGACATGGCCGACCCGCACCGTCATGTTCAGGTGTCCTGTTTGCGCAACAAAAGTGCAGCAAGAACGAATGCAATCAATGCAAAAACCAGCAAGGACAGGTGGTTCCTCCACAGATCGGCAAATCCCAGCGCCTTGGTAAAACTGCCAATGCTTATCTGCTGGAAATATGTTGCGGGGAATACAGCCGACATGACCTTGCCGCCACCTTCAATGGCAGATACCGGGCTCAGGAATCCGGAGAAGTTCAGTGTTGGCACGACGGTCAGGATTGCGGCGGCAAAGATGGCGGCGATCTGACTGTTGACGAACGAAGAGACGAGCATTCCGAAGCCCGTCGTCGCCCAGACATAGACCAGCGCTCCAACGAACAACGCCGGCAGCGACCCTTTCAGCGGAACGCCAAACACAGCCACGGCCAGAACAGTCAGGCTGAGGAAGCTGATGTAGGCGATCATGACATAGGGCAGCTGCTTGCCCAGGAGGAACTCCACCTTGGTCACCGGTGTTGCATGGAGATTGGTGATCGATCCCAGCTCTTTTTCACGAACGATGCCGACTGCGGTCATCATCGCCGGAATGAACACGCAGAGCAGCATGATCACGCCGGGCGTGATGGCATGAGTACTTTCAAAGGACTGGTTATAGCGGAAGCGGGTTTCGATAAGCGCTGGGCTGAGATCCGCAGGCTCCCCGAAGCGGCGCAGCGACAGATCCGAGAGATAGTGCTGGGTTACGCCCTGAATGTAGCCGCGGGCTGTTTCGGCGCGAAACGGCATGGCCCCATCCAGCCAGATGCCAACCTGGGGTTTTTGCCCCTTCAGGAGCTGCTTGCCAAATCCGGACGGGACTTCGATGGCGAATTTGAGCTCGCCACTACGTAATCTGGTGTCAATGCCGTCCGTCGATGTGATGGGTGCGCGCTGCTCGAAATAGCGTGAGCCAGCAAAGTTCTCCAGGTATTGCCGGCTTTCGACGGACCGGTCCTGATCAAGCACCGCATACGGCAGGTCCTCCACATCGAAAGAGATGCCGAAGCTGAACGTGATCATCAGGATGATGGGGCCAAGGAGTGCAAACGCCAGTCTGACCGGATCACGCGATAGTTCCCGCCCCTCGCGGCTGGCATAGGCCCAGATCCTGCGGGTGCTGACGGGACTGCTGCCAGCAGAACGTGACCGGCGATCTGCTTTCGAGTCTTGGACGACAGTATCGGGCGCGTCCGCCGCCGCTTCTCCAATCGCTTCCAGCATGTGGCCAACGAAGGCTTCGTCCAGTGATCCGGCTTTCTTGTTCGCAATCAGTTCTTCCGGCTCGCCCACCGCCAGCACCTTGCCCGCATGCATCAGGGAGATCCGATCGCAGCGCTCCGCCTCGTTCATGAAGTGGGTCGAGATGAAGATGGTCACGCCTTCATCGCGGGACAGTTCGATCAAGAGACGCCAGAAGTCATCCCTGGCGATGGGATCCACGCCGGATGTGGGCTCGTCCAGTATGAGAACCTCCGGACGGTGCAGTACGGCCACGGCAAGTTGGAGCCGTTGCTTGATACCGAGCGGCAGGCCTTGCGGCTGACTTTCGCGAACTGCGGCAAGCTCAAACCGGGAGACCAGTTCCTCAATCCTGGCTGCCGTTTCCTCCGGCCCCAGGTCAAACAGCTGAGCATGCAGCAACAGGTTCTGTTCAACGGAAAGTTCGCCGTAGAGGGAGAAGGACTGTGACATGTACCCGACGCGGCGGCGGGTCGTCATGTCCCGTGCATCAAGAACTGTGCCGAACAGCCTGGCTTCGCCTTCGCTAGCCTCCAGCAGACCGGTGAGCATCTTCATCGTTGTGGTCTTGCCGCACCCGTTCGAACCGAGAAACCCGAAGATCTCACCGCGCTCGATTTCGAAACTCACGTTGTCCACCGCCGTGAAGTCCCCGAACCGCATTGTCAGATCTTCCGCCTGGATGGCGGGCGTGCCGTCCCCTGCGGTACGCGGCGGCACCACGATGCTTGTGTGCCCAGCCCGCTTGTCTTCCGGAAGCAGGCTGATAAAGGCTGTCTCCAGCGTCTCCTTTCCAGTCTGAGATATCAGCTGCGCCGGCGTCCCGGTGGCGATGACCCGGCCATCGTCTAGTGCTGCCAGCCAATCGAACAGTTCGGCTTCCTCCATGTACGCGGTTGCAACGATCACGCTCATCTCAGGTCTGCGTTTTCGGATCATCGCGATCAGCTGCCAGAACTGGCGGCGCGACAACGGATCAACGCCGGTTGTCGGCTCGTCCAGAATAAGCAGGTCGGGATCGTGGATCAGGGTGCAGCAGAGCCCCAGTTTCTGTTTCATCCCGCCGGAAAGCTTGCCGGCCGGACGGTCGGCAAACTCACTCAAGCCCGTCGCGGCCAGAAGCTCTGCAATGCGATGATCGCGTTCGGCTTTTGACTGGCCGAAGAGGCGGCCGAAGAATTCGAGGTTCTCGTAGATGCTGAGAGTCGGATAGAGATTCTTGCCCAGCCCCTGAGGCATAAAGGCGATCCGGTTTACGCACGTCCTGCGATCCGTCCTTGCGGTCAGGCTAGCACCGAGTGCCTGAACTTCTCCGGACTGGATTTTCCGCACGCCCGCCATGAGGCCGAGCAGTGTGGATTTTCCCACGCCATCAGGGCCGATCAACCCGGCCATACACCCGGCGGGAACCTCAAGCCCCACATCAGATAGGGCAATGAGGTCGCGATAGGTGTGGGTGACCCCCCGCACCTCGACAATGAATGGCCGTGCATTGCTCATTTCGGCAGTTTGATCTGGAGGCGCTCCGGCCAGTCTTCCGCTCCGGGCAGCTGGAGATAGGCCATGCCTCGGACCCCCGACTTGGCCCGGTCCTCGTATTTGCGCAAGAGTTCGGGCTTGATCCGGACCTTTACACGGAACACCAGCTTGGCGCGTTCTTCCGCAGTCTCGACGGCCTTGGGCGTGAACTGCGCCTCGGCGGCAACGAACGAGACATTTGCGGGGATCACATACTGCGGCACCGGATCGAGCACAATGCGAGCCTCGCTGCCGACCACCAGTTGCCCGGCGTCGGCTGCCGGCAAGAAAAGGGTCATGTGCAGATCGGAAATGTCGAGCAGCGTCACGACCCGGCCTCCGGCTGCGATGACCTCGCCAGGCTCGGTGAGACGGTACTGCACGCGCCCACGCTTCGGAGCCTTCAGCGTCATGTCCGCAAGAATGGTCGCAAGTCGGCCACGTTCTTCCTTGGCGGACGAGATTGCTTCTTCTGCGCGCTGGGTTCCCGCGACGGCGGCGCGGTACGCGGCATCGGCCGCCTGCAGTTCCGTGTAGCGCTGGTCCGTCTTCTCGGTGGTGGCGAACCCCTCGCGATGCAGCCGCTGTACCCGCTTGAGCTCCGCTTCTGCGAACTCCAGCTGACTTCGCGCCCTTAGGACGGATGCGGTCGCTTCTTCCTTTCCCTGTTCTGCTCGTCGGACCTCGGCTCCGGCACGCCTGAACTGTGCCGTCAGTTCGCCGTCATCCATCTGGGCCACGACCTGGCCCGTGTCGACCATCTCGCCCTCGTCGACCATAACTTCCCGCACACGTCCGGCATACTTGGTAGCGACATTGATCTGATCAGCTTCCAATCGGCCATTCGAGGTGACAATCCCGGCCGGCAAGCGCCCCGCAATCTGCTTTTGCCAATAGACGTAGCCGCCTGCGCCTAGCGCAAGCATGACCGCGGCTGCGGCAATGACCTTTCTGAGCCCCATCGGATTATGATCTCCAGCATGTCCGTGATGCACCGCACAATTGCCAGCGAACACTACGTCGGAATTCCCTCAGGGATATGATCCAGATCAATGCTGCACTGCAAAAAAACCGGGCAAGTTAGCCAAAGGACAGTTGTGGTCATCCTGACAGTTTTCGCCGGGGAGCAAGGGCGGTATGGAACAGATATCAACGAAGAGAAAAGCTGGAATTCCGAAAGGTCCGATGCGGGTAGCCGCTGCTGAGAGCGTTGGTCCGTTCGAGCGGGATTCCTATGCTTCGACGGCGATGCAGGAAATTCTTGACCGTGCGGTTCACGCGGCCGCCTCACGCATTACATTGGGGTTGTCTCCGAGCGCGCTCGGCGGTGCCTGGATGGACTGGGCGTTTCATCTCGCAACGGCGCCCGGCAAACAGGCTCAGCTCCTGCAGAAGGCCGCCAAGAAAACTGTCCGTCTCGCCGGATTTGCTGCCAATTGCGTCACGGGATCCGAGCCGGAGGCTTGTATCGAGCCGCTCCCGCAAGACCGGCGCTTCCAGGGCGGGGCCTGGCAGCAATGGCCCTACAATCTCATGTATCAGGGATTCCTGCTGAACCAGCAGTGGTGGCACAACGCAACGACCGGTGTCCGCGGCGTGACCAGGCAGCATGAAAGCGTCGTCGAGTTCGCCTCCCGGCAGTTGTTGGACGTGTTCTCACCTTCCAACTTCTTCCTCACAAATCCCTCGGTCATCAATCGGACCATCGAAGAAAGCGGGCAGAATCTGGTCAGAGGCGCGGAGAACTTCCGGTCTGACTGGGAAAGAGCGGCCAGTGGCCGCAAGCCAGAAGGGACAGAACGCTTCAGGCCCGGAGTCGAGGTTGCCGTCACTCCCGGCAAGGTCGTTCACCGCAATCGCCTGATCGAGCTCATCCAATACGAACCGGCAGGAAAGAAGGTCCACCCGGAACCGATCCTGATCGTTCCGGCCTGGATCATGAAATACTATATTCTCGATCTATCCCCGAAGAATTCGCTGGTGAAGTATCTCACCGAACAGGGATTCACAGTCTTCATGGCGTCCTGGAAGAACCCCGGACCCGAAGACCGGGAGCTCGGCATGGAGGACTACCGGATCCTTGGCATCATGGAGGCTCTGGATGCGATCGAAGCGATCTGCGGTGAGCGAAAGTTCCATGGCGTGGGCTATTGCCTGGGGGGAACATTACTCTCGATCGCCGCAGCCGCAATGGCCCGGGACGGAGATGAGAGGCTCGCCTCTGTTTCGCTGTTTGCGGCCCAGGCCGATTTCACGGAAGCTGGCGAACTGACGCTCTTCATCAATGAAAGTCAGGTGACCTTCCTGGAAGACATGATGTGGGAGCAGGGTTTCCTGGATACCAGCCAAATGGCCGGCGCGTTTCAACTGCTTCGTTCCAACGATCTCATCTGGTCACGCATGGTGCGCAACTACCTCATGGGCGACCGGGCCGGGATGACCGATCTGATGGCCTGGAATGCCGATGCGACGCGCATGCCCTACAAAATGCATTCGGAGTATCTGCGCCATCTCTTTCTGAACAACGATCTTGCAGCCGGCCGCTACGAGGCAGGCGGCAGCCCGGTGACCGTCTCGGATATCCGTGCCCCCATATTCGCTGTCGCAACCGAGCGGGATCACGTGGCGCCCTGGCGCTCGGTGTACAAGATCAACCTTTTGACAGACACGGACGTAACATTTCTGCTGACAAGCGGCGGCCACAATGCCGGAATCGTTTCGGAGCCGCGCCATCCCGGGCGACGCTTCAGAATGTCATCGCGGGGCGATCAACTACCCTATCAGGATCCTGAAATCTGGTTTGCAGAAACCGCGGTTCGGGACGGTTCCTGGTGGCCTTCGTTCGCGGATTGGCTGAAAGAGCGCTCAGGCGCTCCGGAGAGCCCACCCCCAATGGGCGCCGAAAGATCAGGGTATGGCCCGCTCTGCGCCGCCCCCGGCGCGTATGTGTTTCAGGATTGACGGCCGCGCCGCAGGCCACGCTGGTTTTGAATTCCGGGTCGTCAAGCATCAAGTCCGCCCTGTTCCCACCAGATCACATCGAAGAGAAGCCGCCGATGCGTGGCGAGATTGGCGGGATCGGGCGAGCACCGGACTTCGTGGCGCGAGGCGCCGACGGCCATTTGCTGGTTGAGGACGGCTTGGAGAACATTCAGCCGGACGCAGCCCATGCGGCGTTGATCCTGCGCCTGTTTGAATGGATCGAGGACCACAATGGCGGGATGGAGATGGTGGCGATCGGTCACCGCGTGGTGCACGGAGGACTGCGCTAGACAGCGCCCGTTCTCATCAACGCCCAGGTCCTTACAGATCTGGAGCAACTGGTTCCGCTGGCACCGCTGCAGCAACCGCACAATCTGGCGGCAATAAAGGCGATTGCGGAAAAGTATCCGCGTGTTCCCCAAATCGCCTGTTTCGACACCAGCTTTCAGCGCACCCAGCCGCGACTGGCACAGCTCATTGCAATTCCGCATTGCGTGAGCGACGAGGGCATGATCCGTTTCGGCTTTCACGGACTGTCCTACGAATACATCGCCAGCGCACCGCCTGCGCAAATAGGCACCAGCGCAGATGGCCGGGATATCGTGGCGCATCTCGGCAATGGAGCGAGCATGTGCGCCATGAAGGAGCGGAAGAGCGTCGCCACGACCATGGGCTTTACCGCTCTGGACGGGCTTATGATGGCCAGGCGTTGCGGATCGATCGATCTCGGGATTGTGCTTCACCTGCTGCAGGAACGCGGCGTGAGCACGGACGAGGTTTGGCGGATGCTCTATCAGGAATCCGGACTTCTCGGCGTTTCCGGCATCTCCAACAGCGTCAAAGACCTTGAGCACAGCACCGAACCTCGCGCCCGGGAAGCCCTTGAATTGTATCGTTATACTGCGGCCGGGAACATCGGCTCGCTGGCAACCGCACTCGCCGGGCTTGATACGATCGTCTTCACTGCCGGTATCGGAGAAAACTCGGCCGAGGTGTGCCGCCGCATCTGTGAGCGACTTTTCTGGACAGGGCTGGAACTCGACAACGACAAGAACACCGCGCATGCGGCCCGGATCAGCACGGAGTCCTCGAGCATTGAAGTGCTTGTCATTCCAACAGACCAAGAGGTCGTGATCGCCCAGGCCGTGCAAGCACTAGCGGTGAGGGGAAACCGTTGCGATGCCGAACTCCCGTTAGCCCGGCAACCTGCTGAAACGCCCGGATGATGGACCTTGGTCAAACTCTGCAGGCCGCAATGTCCGTTCAGATAAGTGCCGTTCTGCCATCAGGCATGTAGTTCGCTTCAGGCCGTTCATCTGTCGTGCACGGGTCAGTGTGAGGGGAGATTGGCCAACGATGTCTTGCGCCAGGTCAATGAATGTCCGGAAAACACGAGAGATAACAATGTGCACGATCGATGGGCACGTAGAGTCTTTCTGAACTTTTCCTGCCGGCCGGTCAGGTGCGCCAGGTGCTGCTTTACCGGAGCGCGCTGCCGAAGCCCAGAACCGGTATCGGGAAAGATGGATAGCCTACAGTGCATGCGCCAGCCCTGATTGTCCTCTATGTCATCGTCTTGTTGACGCCGCTGGGCATTGCCTGGTTGAGCGGATACGCTCCGCGATCAGTTCCCGATGAACTGGCATCCGGCATGGGCATGCTGGCATTTTCCGCGCTGCTCGCCGAGTTCGTGCTGTCCGGCCGATTCAGAACGGTGTCGGCCCGAATCGGCATGGATGTGACGATGCGTATGCATCAACTGTTTGCGCGTTCGCTTCTGGTTCTCGCGTTGGTTCATCCATTCCTCTACGCCTCTCCCTTTGCGTCCGCGAGGCCTTGGGACGGAACTCTGCGCCTGACATTACAGTTCGATGTGCTGGCGATGGCAGGGGGCACCATCGCCTGGGTGCTGCTGGCTCTGCTGGTTCTGGTTTCGATTGCACGGGACGAGCTTCCTTATACCTATGAGAGCTGGCGACTGGCTCATGGACTTGGTGCGGTTGTGATTGCGGCTCTGGTTCTGCACCACAGTCTGACCATCGGACGCTACAGCCAGGTGCCCGCATTGGTTCTGTTCTGGGCTGTCATGTTCGCCCTGGCCTGCCTCACGGTGGTCTACGTCTATCTGATCGGTCCTTTGCGGAGGAGAAACCGGCCGTGGACCGTCACCTCGGTCCGGCCGGTCGGTCTGAAGACCTGGGAGGTGGCCGTCGCACCCGAGGGACACTCGGGACTCCGGTACAAGGCTGGCCAATTCGCCTGGCTCAATCTGGGACATAGCCCGTTCTCGCTGCAGGAGAACCCTTTCTCCATCAGCTCTGCGCCGGCTTCAGGACCAGGTCTCCAGTTCGTTATCAAGGAGCTCGGGGATTTCACCCGCACGGTTGGCACGATAAGGACGGGGACCAGGGCCTATATTGATGGCCCCCACGGCAATCTTGTGGTGCAGGAACGCGCGGAACCGGGCCTTGCATTTATAGCGGGAGGCGTCGGTGTCGCGCCCCTGCTTGGGATTCTGCGGCAACTGCGGGCGGACGGGGACGACCGCCCCTGGGTTCTGATCTATGGCAACCGATGCAAGGAGCAGATCATTTATCCGTCTGAACTGGAGAGCCTATCGGCCAAGCACGGCACTCGAATTGTTCATGTGCTTTCAGAACCGGAGACGGACTGGACGGGCGACACAGGAATGGTCGATGCGACACCTCTGGCCAGGGAGTTCTCAGGCCCGTCGAAACGGGATTGGCTATATGTGTTGTGCGGCCCGCCGCCAATGATGGATAGCGTGGAAGAAGCGCTGATAAAGATGGGCGTCTCACGCCATCGAATCCTGAGCGAGAAGTTTAAGTATGACTGATGTGGTATCACGCCTCCGAGCCCGGCTCCGCCACCAGGAGGTCTTCTGGACACTCAACCTGCTCGGAGCCGCAGCGCTGCTCGCCTTTGCACTGCGTTAGGACGCTCGCCGCCAGTGCTTTGCCCGGCATCGGACTTCAACCGACGATGACATCGTCATAATCGTGACGGCCGCATTGAGGAGCAAAGCCGATACTTGGGTTTCTTTTTCTATCGCTACTGGCCGGGCGTGTTGAGCATACTCAGGACATCCATTGGCACTCGAGTGTATCATCCGGTCTTGTGCAGGGACGCAAAGTTCTCTTCTGCGGTGCTATGGTGCGCTCTCGCAAGAGCGGGAGCAAGTATTGGACAGATACCTCTGCGTCCCCTGCCTCTGCGATGTGGTCGCCCAGAATCGCAGAACCTCGTAGGCTTGATTTGGTCAAACAACCCGGCTTGTGCTGAGAATCGTTGCTTGGCAGACTTCTCGCCGCAAGCTACGCAGGCTTCAGCCGCCGTGGACCGCAAT
Source organism: Pseudomonadota bacterium (assembly GCA_039030315.1). Classification (GTDB taxonomy): domain Bacteria; phylum Pseudomonadota; class Alphaproteobacteria; order Rhizobiales; family CAJQND01; genus JAAEUE01. The sequence goes on along the minus strand of JBCCEL010000001.1, from coordinate 39,510 downwards.
CGGAGCGGAGTTTATTGTATACTTTGAAGTATCATGATATTTACCTTCAACCATAGGAGGCAAACAGTCAGTTGAATAGAGAGACCAAAGCCCAAGTACGCCTCGAAAACGTCACTACGCAAGTCAGAAGCCAAATCTTGAGCGCACTGAGACAGGCGCAATCTGGCGGAAAGTCCATCGATGCAATCGCCGATACGGCTACGCGAGAAATGATCCAGGCGATCGCCGGATCACAGGACAAACACAATCCCACTTCTCGGACCGCAGCCTCGTACCTGCGGTTAATTCGCCAGATGCTTGAGGCCATTCGGGGCGGGGTTTCGCGAAACCAGTTCCTCTCTAGCCTGTTTTCAGAGCTGGCTAAGGATGACGCCTCCGATCGGAGCGTTCTGGTCCTGGAGGCGTATCCGGAGAAAAGCGTTCGAGTCCGAGGGCTGACCGCTCCATACATGGTCAGCAAGAACCCGCAACGGGTGGAGAACCTGCGCGAATCCTTGCGCGGTCAAGAGAAGTCCAGGTTCCTGATCGGCCTGCTTGTTCACCGGCATAGCTATGATTTTGAATTGCGGAGCATCGTCGCCGGATACGGAGCGATCGACGATATGCGGTACACCGACGAGTTCGACAACCTGCACGGCAAGGGAGAGTTCTGGCTCTGCTCCCTTCCGCTGCCTGCGTCGGAAAGCGGCGAGCCGGAGCGTTCGCTGCTGGCACTCTATCCCACAGGTGAAGGCGGGAAGTCATTTCCTCTCGGGGCCCATCAGGAGTGGGACATTATTCAGCTGGTCCCGGACATTTTTACCCTGCTCCAACACAGAGTTCGATCTCTCCACGACCATGTAGAAGAAGACCAAAGGAAGCTGTTGTCCGGACTGGCGCCGAGTGCAATTACCCATGAACTTGGGACCAGTCTCAGCCTGATGGAGTCGTCTCTGAGCAGAACAACTGAAATTCTGGCAGAATTGTATACCGCTCTCGCGGCCAACGACGGAGAGCTTTTTCATCTCGCGCAAGAGCTTAACTTCGTCCGGACCAGAATCGATCATGCGAAGAGAACTACCGATGCGTTTACGAACTACGAGCGCAGGAATCCGGCAACCAAAATCGATCTGCTTTCGTTGGTTCGCGAAGTCGAGACCGTTCTTCAGCACAACCTGGACCGCGCCCGCTCTCAGTTCCTGATCGACATACCGGATGATCTCGAAGTGGTGTCGGATGCCCGATACATCGAGCACGTTGTGATGAATGTTGTGATAAACGCGTTAGAGGCCATTCTGCCGACCCTGCAACAGCCTGACTCGAATGGTGTGCCGGATCAAACGGACCCGATCGAAGACCCTTCACTTCAGGCTGAAAAGCCACTGGAGCTGGAGCAAGGAGCCGCAAAGGAAGACATTCCGGATGTCAATGAGCACGACTCCGGCCCGAAGCACACAATCGCAATCGAAGCCTATTCGCAGGATGACAAAATCTACATCATCATTGCCAATGACGGACCCGACATTCCTGTTAAGATATCAAGCCGAATTTTTGAAAAGGGCATAACGAGCAAGCCCATGGGAGTCGGCCACGGCCAGGGGCTGTATTTGTGCCGGCAGATTGCTCAACACTTGGGAGGTTCGTTCGGATTTGCGCCCGAATCGCGGCTCCTGTCCGATGCAACCGTGAAATTTCGATTTACCATTCCAAAGTTTGCGAAAATTGAAGGTGACGCATGAACCAGGGCAACCGGGAGGCGGAATTTGAGAGGCTTCTTCGCGGTATCCGCGGGGAGGAGGACGTCGTTGATGGCGAGGAAGTGTTTGGCCCGATCAAAGGCACATCCACCACCGGCACGCGTATTCTGGTTATCGACGACAGAAGCGATATCATCAACGATTTCCGGAAATCGGAGGAAAAGTATTCCTCATTCCAGACAGAGCTGCGCGCGTGTTTCTATTTTTTCAGAGTCGCATCCAGACGTGGGGCCAGGTTGTCGGACTGTATCAACTGGATTTCCGAGCAGGAGCCATTTGAAGCGATTTACATAGACGGGTTGCTGAAGGATCAGGGCAACGGTGTCGAGTTGGCCAGACGAATTCGCGAACTGCCCGGTCTCAAATACCAGCCCATCGCCATAATCACGGCAATTGAAAGTTTCTTCCTGGAGCAAACGGCAACCACCCACGAAACAAGGATTATGGGCAAGTTCGAGCTGACCGGACGCGCGGCGATCCGGAAGTTTCGGACGGACTTGCCGGATCTTCAGACTCAGGCCCGGGAAATGTTCTGGACCGATTGCCAGAAGGAATTGTCGGTCGCTCTTGACGGCGGTCTCGGCGTTCGGGAGGCGGCAGAGCGTCTGGGAAGTTTGCTTCGGGACCACTACGGTATTTCTGCCTGGTACTTCAGGGAGCTGCGCGGGGACACTCTGGATGCCATTGCCATGGACGACGGACTGTTCGAGGCTGGCGAGAAGCTGAACCTCGATAACTCGCCGGATTTCCAGAAGGAGCTTGTGTTCAGCTCCAAGCCCAACGCAGACAGCTGGCAGTTTCTAAACGAGCTGACCGAAAAACAAGTCGGTGCCAGACCAGGAATGCTGGGACATCACGCCATCGCGGCGCGGGTTGGCAGCACGTTGGGCGGAGGCGTGATCGCGCTGCTCACTGCTTACCGGAAACCTGAAGACCGGAAATTTTTCGAAAGCGATGCGCGAAACCTGCATCACGCCGCTGTTCTTCTGAGACTGGCACTTGCAACGCAGCGAACCAACGAACGGCTCGAGGCACTCACAGATGCAATCGGCACTGTCTTGAGGGCAAGCTCAACCGCCCAGATAACTGCCAGCCTTTGCGATTTTCTCCACACCCAGATCCAGGAGTCCCTGGAGTTTCGCGGGCACAAGACGAAAACCACCGCCCGGCTGTTCCTGCGTGGAACCGGTATGCTCGCCCGCTGGGGAGAAGCGGAACGATCGAAGATCGGACTGCTTGAAGAACACGGGGTCAAGCCGATCAGCGTGAATGAGGATTGCGTCTACTCGCGTGCGATCATATCGAAACAGACGAAAACCAGCCTCGACCCGGAAGAGTGTGACAAGAAATTCAAGCCGACCACGCGTATAAAAATACACTCTTACATCAATGTTCCTCTTGTCTATGACGGTGCCGCGATCGGGGCAATCAATCTGGAAACGGGCCTCAAGGACGCATACAAGCAAGCCGATGTCTCGATTGTTGAGGCGGTAGCGGGCGCGGCTGCCGCGGCTGTGTTGAACCACCGCAGTCAGCGTTTCATGACACAGCTTGCGCAGCTCACATCTCTCGCGGTCAACCCGGCCGCGAGCGAGCCGTCAGATCCGGATGCGCTTCTGAATCGGGGAGCAAAGATCCTTTACGAGCTATGCGGGTTCTCCGACTTCCTGCTGTTCGAGGCGCAGGAAGTCTCAGATGACCCCTGGCAGATTGTCAAGGCGTGGGAGGGCGACGATTGCGGCAACAAAATCAACCGGCGCCCGCTCGATACACTTGAAGGCATGAATCATCATATCAGCACGCGTTGGCAGGAAACATTTCTCAAGTCCTGCCTTGATGCCAAGACAAATGAAGTCATTTTCGTCAGCCACGGCAATCAGCTTGGCGTGACCGATGATGGTGATGGACTGCTGCGTCCCCGAGGACGCCCGACACTATCTCATGTGGTTGTGCTCTTTGGCGAGCCAGACGCGCAGAAAACGCGGGCGCTGATGCTGCTCTTTGAGCATCCAAGCCCCATCCCTGGTCACTTCGTGCAGGTGTTTTCCGACTACTCGACATTCCTCAACACGATCTACAGCACCACGTTCGCCGAAATCCACAACTATGGCGAGGCGCTGACGGCCGCCCGCATTGAAGCGCGCGCCGGACGGGTCTACTCGCAAGTACGTCATTCCATCGCCAGCCAGCTCGCTTCCATCTACAACGCGGTCGACCTCGGCAGAAGGGCGAAGGATGCTGACAGTGACATTCTGGACGAGGTCGTTGAGCGGGTGCGAACTGCACAGGAGGATTTCGACAAATCCCGCGTGCTGCTTAAGAGTCCGGAGTATGACACGTGCGACCTCGTCGGCTTGTGGCGAGCCGTCGTCGAAGATATGCAACCGAGGATAAAAGCAGCAGGTCTTCGTGTTGAGACACGCTCGGAAGAAATCGAAGCGTATACCGATCCGAAGCTCGCAAGCTATGTCCTGTTTAATCTACTGGACAACGCGCTCATTCACGGCAAGGAAAACGGAGCGACCCTCATCTGGTTTGAGGGGTTGCCCGACGGAAAAGAAGGCTGCGCGGTGTGTGACAACGGAAATGAGATTGACCCCGATCTTGTCCGCAGAATTTTCAACATGGGCGCGACGACAAAGTCTCAAGGCGGCGGGCAAGGGTTGTTTCTCTCGCAGGGAATTGCGAACGATCTCAAGGGCGATCTAGTGTTGATCCGGCGCGACGACGCCAATTGTTTTGAACTCCGGCTCTGAAGCTTGCTTGAAGTTGAAGGAAACGTTCGTGAAGCACGTAATGCGAATTCTTGTCATTGAGGACACTCCGACCTGGATAGCTGACATCAAACGGGCCATGCGGATCGCAGGCGATACACTCGACGTCGACGTTGACCTCAGTTGCGCAGAAACAACAGCCGAGGCATTGAAGCTAGTTCGCAATCACTGCTTTCACGGAGTATCGATTGATCAGAATCTGCCTGACGAGCCCGGAGGTCCGGTATCCCGGGAGAAGGGACGAGATTTCATAGAGGAACTGCGAGCATGGGACCCGCCCGGCTTCATGGCGCTGTTTACCGCTTACCCCAACACCAATCTGGCCAACTTCGCCGGAGCCAAAGCCCAGATCCCGTACATTGTGAAGTCCAGCATAGATAAAGAGGCGGACGACGCGCACGAGTACATGACGGCCGCGACGTATGCGGATTTTTTTCTCAAGCAGATCCACGACAGATATGTGGCTCGAGTCCTTTCCCTTGTGATGGAATCCGGGTTCCCGACTCTCCGGGATCTCGCTCGCGACACCTTGAACAGCTATAAGCGTCTGGCGGGTTCAGGGTTCTTGGATGATGACGCGGCCAAGGATTTTTTCACCGAGCTCAGCAAGTTTCGCGAGAACTTCAATCTTGAGTTTGCGCAGCTGATCTACGGGATCGTCTCCAGCCTCAATTTGGACACGAAAGCGCCTCCCGGCACCGAGGCGCCAGCGTCCAAACTTGAATCATGGATATCCAACCAGTTGAACCGGCTGGAGGGTTCCAACGACATGGGCCTGATCAAGTCCTACTTCCATTTGGATGAGAATCAGAAATTCTCGGAGTTCTTCACCGAAGCCTGCGCGACTTTGCGGGAGACACGCAATCCGGCGATACACCGTAACCGGGTCTTCGCTCCAGAAGATTTTGACAAGCAGTTGGCCGAGATCTTCCGGTGGTTTGATGTGGTGGCGTGGCTCATGCGCCTGCCGCTCATCACCGGCCCATACAAGCGGGACAGTTACCTGGTCTATACCGACCTCAACCATCGGCAGAGTGTCAAAACCGAGATCCACTTTACCGGCAATGTTCCGCAAACACGGCCTGGACGCGTCTTCACGCGGTTGGGGGACGGCGGTCGGCTGATTCCTCTCGACAAAGGCTTTGAAGCAGACCGCAACAGCGAAACGAACCGTCTCGAGCTAAGACAAGCAGCCGAGTGATGTCCAGAGCTGGGCGTGGCGAATGGCCTGAGCGACGGCCGGCTCCGCCCGACCGGTTCCTGCTGGACGACGCGTCAACCTCCGAGCCCCATCTGCCCGAACTGTTCGAGCAGAACCGGATTGCAGGAGAGTTGCTCAGAACGGTCGACAGTTTTCTCCATCGAAAGGCTGCCTCCCGGAATCAGGGCCCGAAAAACCTCTTTCTCGCTCTGCACGGACGGTTTGGCCAGGGCAAGTCGGGAGTGATCGAACAACTGCGGCGTGACATTGATCTGAAGATAATCTCCGGTCGCAAGAAACTGGTTCCCGCAAGAATACTGAACTTCAATTGCGCAAACTACGCGCCCGAAGACCTGCTTTACAATTTCGATCATTTCATCGAGGGCGCGCGACTTAGGCTGCTCCTGATCATCGCCACATCGCTCGCGGTTGCAGTCTTTTTCCTCACGCAAAACCTGTCTCTAATCTCAGGCCTGGAGTTTCTTGCCCAGCAACAGCTGCTGCTTTCCGTCTTGAGCTTCCTTGCGCTGAGTTTCGGTTCGCTGCGCCACGTCGTGCGCGACGTCTGGCGATCGCTGCGCCTCGGGAACCCCCTGTCGCAGGTGCTCTACACCGCTGCCGACCGAATTATCATGCGGCCCGACATGCTCATAATTGATGATCTGGATCGTGCATCGACCGAACAGCAGGAAGCGGTTCTCAAAAGTCTGAACCGTCACAGGCTGGACTTTGAAGGTGTTGTGTTGGTGGTCTTTGACGACTCGCCGATACTCGAAGCGGCGCAAACTCAGCAGCAAATCCAGGAGTTCCTCACCAAGGTTTTTGATGCCAGCTTCAGGCTTGCCCCCATGAACGCGAGGGATGCCGGCGAGATGGGAAGTTCCTTCGCCATGGAACTGGCCCAGAGGAACCCGGACTGCCGTGTCGCGCAAACATTCACGCATCCGTCTATCTGCGGCGACCTGGCGCGCGTGTTTATGCTGCACGGCAACGCCAGCGCGCGTTTCGCCAAGAAGCTTGTAAACAACGTTTATTGCTCAGCGTGCGTCGGCAACTTTCGCAGCCCTACGGACTTGTCCGCATTGATACGGCTCCACGGGATCTTTGAGTACGTTCCGGTCATGGAAACGCAACTCGACTTCATTGCGGATGCATTGATTGACAAGTCGGAACCCGAACTGGTGGCCTATGTGGAGGAGCGATTTGGGGCGGCCCTCGGCAGGCTGCAGAAGTCCAGGCTGATAAACTTTCTTCAGCATACGCGGCACATGCAACCGACCAGCCTTGCCTGGATGAGGCTTCTGCGCATCTGGAGAAATCCGGTGTCACTGGTCGAAAGCAAGCCGCCACCATCGACATGGCACACACGCTGGACAAGAAACTGGGCCATGAACGACGCTTTTCTCGCGACTCTTAACGATGGACCCGAGAGGTTGAGGTGTTATCAGACGCTCGCGCGCTTTCCGGGTGTGCCGCACGGAACGCAGGAACTCAAACCGCCCGCTGGCACGATCGAAGAGCAGTTTCAGAGGCCTCCGGGCGTTCAGGACGCCCGATGGTGGCAAGGCATGATTGACCGGGTTCATGTCTTCGATGGCGAAGTGCTCAAGCTGCAAAGCCCAAGCGAGATCGATCATGTCATCGCGCGTCACCGGGAGCATCCCGTCGGCTTGTTGGCATACTCCCGCTCCGGGGAACTGACTTTTGGAAATGTCAGGTCGGCCTTCCGGCACAGCCTGCACTCTCCGGATACTTTCTTCGCTGATCGAATCCGGCACGAACTCATCGTGCATATCGCATCGACCGGAGAGCTTCATCATGCTCCGGAGATCGAGTTACCCGAACGCATCCGCGAGATCAGACCCAGCGTGCTGGACGAGGCGTGGCCTGACTTTGCCCACTCCTCTGAACCCGGCACATTCAGTCCTGAAGTCGAGAGACACTTTTGCGCGCTTTCCGATCTTCTGCCGGACTTTTCGCGCGAAGCCAAAATTCTGCCGGACGCACACAAACTCTGGATCAGCCGGGCACTTTCGCACCATCTGCATTCAGACGTGTACAAAGCCCTGGAAACGGTGCTCCAGTCTTCGTTGAACGGCAAACACCCGCATTGGCCGAAGGGCCTGATCCAGACGTTTTGGAGCCACTTTGCGGGCCAGGGGTTCGAAGGCTATCTGGCAAAAATTGCCATAGCTGCCAGATCGGATCTGATCGCTCTCTGGTCAATATCCCTGCATCAGGACATCGAAACACAGGTCTTGCCGGAGCTCGAGAAATGCGGGTTGTCCGAACAGGTTTTGCCGGATGCCGTTGACGTCGAACTTCCAACACCGCCCTGGTACGACGACTTGTGGGAGCTGGCCGAGGTTTGGCCCGTGTTGGAGGCGGAACTCGTTGCCTGGGATGCAAGGTGGAAACCGACCAATCGCCGATAACAGCACTGCTGCGCCGAGTTGCGCTCTTGGAGACCATCTCAGTGATTTCGTGAACGCCGACCACTATGGTGGCTGGTGATGTAAAGCGCTGAAAGACATGCCGCTGTTCGAGATCATCGCGAACTGCCGTGCAAACGCCCCAGGACGGTTCAACAAACCATGCTTCCATCGCTCCGCGGGACTGAGCAATTTCAACAGGACCTTTTGGGACTGATCGATCCGCACCACCAGGAATGCCCTTCGGGGTCGGGACCGACAGAATGCCAAGTCCGATCGCTCAAGCTCAGTTTGCCGGCAGAAGGAATTGTTTTCTCTGTTCAGTGGTCAAACGCCCCGGAACGCGACTCCGCGCATATTTGAGCAGATCCTCCCTGGTCCGTCCAACGAAGGCGATAGCGAATGCGCCCGCGCCGCCGAACGCCACCCTTCGTCCATCTGACAAGAACTCCGCGTAGGTGGCCCCGCCCTGTATCCCGCGGAACTGGATCAGTTCTTCGCCACTTTCTACGTCCCAGATCCGTACGGTCGAGCTGTTGTCTCCGGCAACCACTCGCTTGCCATCGGGCGAGTATCCGACCGAGACCGCGCCGTCCTTGTGGCCCTTCAGATTAAGAATCTGGCGCCCACTTGCAATGTCCCAGATCCGCACCGTCCCGTCACGGCCGCCGGAAGCTACCCGCTTGCTATCGGGCGAAATGGCAACCGACATCACCACACTCTGTCTACCTTTGAAGACCCTCAATGCCCGGCCACCAGCTGCACCCCAAAGGCGAACCGTCCCGTCAAAACCGCCGGACGCCACCAGTTTGCCATCCGACGAAGCGGCGACGGCATAAACGAAACTCTGTCGGCTGGCGACCCTCCAAAGTTGCTGCCCCTTCACCGCGTCCCAAAGTCCCACTGACTTGTCGTAACCACCCGATACCACCCGCCGGCCGTCAAGCGAAAACGCGATGGAGGTCACGCTGGCGCGATGCCCCTTCATTTGATAAAGGGGCCGACCGGTGGCAACGTTCAAAATTCTTACTGTTCCGTCGGCCCCACCGGAAGCCAAGCGCTTGCCGTCAGGCGAAAGGGCAAACTTGGTGAGCCGGCTTTGGCCGGTTTTCAGATCACGCAGTTCCCTGCCGCTCTGCGCGTTCCACAGACGTATCGTTCCACCAGATCCACGCGAACCATTTGACGCCGCCAGCCTGCCGTCAGACGAAAACCCGACGGGGCCGGAGATACGCGGGTTCTGCCTGCCGTAACCGCGGCGGCGAGGCCAGGTCTTGACGTTCCCGTCACGGTCCGCAGACACAAAGCGCCTGCCGTCAGGCGAAAACACAACCGATCTAACCTCGCTTTTGTGGTTCTTCAGGGCGACAAGGGTTCTGCCTGTTTCGGCATCCCACAGCCGCGCCGTTCTGTTTTTTCCGCCCGCCGCCAGCACCCTCTTGCCATCAGGCGAAAACCCAACCGCGTATACCCTGGCCTTGTCACCACTTAACCTTCTGAGAAGCTTGCCACTGCGGGCGTCCCAGAGAAGGACGGTCTCGTCGTTGTCTCCCGAAACCAGCCGTCTGCCGTCAGGCGAGAATGCAACCGACTTTACAGCGCTCACATGCCCGTGCAGTTCTTCGAACTTGCCGTCAAACTCAAGGTTCCAAAGTCGCAGCGTTTCTCCAGAGCCGGCGGAAGCCAGTCGCTTGCCGTCGGGCGAAAATGCAACCGAGGATGCAGCACCAGTCTGGCCTTTCAAATCTTTGAGCGGAGTGCCCCTCACCGCATCCCAAAGCCGCAACCGCCCAGCAGAACCGGCTGAGACCACACGTTTGCCATCGGGAGAAACCGCGACAGAGGTGACCGTGCCCCTATGTCCCTGTCGTTTCCAAAGGGGCCTGCCACGATTGGCATCCCAAACCTGCACGACTCCGTCTCCTGCGCCGAACGCCAGCCGCCGACCGTCGGGAGAAAAGGCGAGGGAAGAAACTGCCGTATGATGACCGGACCGGGTCCAGAGCACCGCTCCACTTCGCGCATCATTGAGGCGCACCCTTCCATCCCTGCCACCAAACACCAGCCGCCTTCCGTCCGGCGAAAACGCCGCCGCATTGACTGCTACCGGACGGATCGGTCTTGCACTCGCAGCTTGAATTCTGCTCAGCGCCTCGATCAGCACTCCCGCCAGTTGGGCAACCCAGGGCCGCTCGGCATTATCGGGATTTGCAGGAAGTCCGGCCAGTGCAATGTTTGCAGCCAGTGATGGAAGGTTTTTCTTCAATTGCGTTCGCGCTTGCCGCGCCCAGAGAAGAGATTGGCCTTTGGCAGCATTGATGGCCTCCTTTTCTGCCTTTCGAGCCAGGAGTGCTTGTTTTTCTGCTTCCAGCTCCGCCCGACCTGCCTTAACCAATGCTCTCCGAGCCCGTGCCTCGCTCTCCCGAGCCCGGGCCTCGCTCTCCCGAGCTCGTCGCAACGCTTTCCGCATCGCCCTTCGCGCAGCAACGGCCCTTCCCAATGATCTGCGTGCACTCTCAGCGTTTTGTCGCGCAATTTTTGCAACATTCAACGCCACCTCTCGCGAGTTCGTTGCTTGCCTCCATTGAAACGCGGAAATTGCGGCGAACGCCGTCGCGACCAGGGCCAGAGAGAGTCCGCCCCACTTGATAACCGCGTCCTTCCGCCGTTGCGCCTGGCTGTTCACGCGGCGGCTCAGCTCGAGAAGGCTCCTGACATCCCCATACCCGCCTCCATAGCGGTCCGCCCACGCGGACGATGGCAGTGATGGCAGGAATGCCTGCAGATCCTCTGTCGCTGAAGCGCTTAGTGGCGCGCGGGTTGCACCCGGCCCGGAGCGCCGCGCCTGGTGCACAAGCGTCCGCCATCTCAATCCGGCCTCAAACTCCTGCGCCAGCCAACCAGTTTCTTCCTTCGCAATGAGCCCCCAACAGCGGATCAGCGCCTCGTGGCTGATATCGACAATGCTGTCGTCCGTGAGCTCGGCGGGTTCGTACGGAACAAGAAACGAAACGCCATCCGCTCGGAAGGGTGCCAGCAGCCGCGCAAGAAACGGTCCCTTCGCACCGCAAATCCTGCACAGTTCACCGAATGCTCGCGGCCTCCTGATCGCCTGCCCCTCTGCATTGACATCCGTCAGCGCACGGAAGGTGTGGGCCAGAAGAACCCGGATACGCTCCTGGCCGACCACGGCACCGCCTGGCCCCAGGTTCTGCTGTAGCGCTGTCTCAAACACCCTATCGGCATGGTCTGAAAGGATCTGCGTAAGCCCACCGCGCTCTGAATAGTCCCGAAGGTCCAGATTCCAGGCCTTGAAACCGGCAATCGAGCCGTCTTCCTCCGCGTGATCAGTTCGTTCCAGCTTGTCCTGCGACATCAGCATCAGCCCGTGCTGGATCAGCGGCAATTCATCCTGCCGGCCTTCCGTCTCCCGGATCATCCGCACCGCAAGCTTCTCACTCACGTGCCCGTTGAACAGTTCGGCGGGGTGGCAGATGGCCCGGAGCAGATCTGCCCGTTCCATCTCGGGCAGGAGATACTGCGTGGCGTTCACGGTCTGAGCAAACCGGTCGAACCGGCCGCACTCGCCGAGAAACTCAGAACGCATGGTCAAGATGAAGTGCAGCCCCTCTGGCCGATGCTGCTGCAGGCCAACCAGCACATCGGTCAACACAATTGCTTCGGCCCGGCTCACCCGCTTGGCATGGGCAAACAGCTCCTCAAACTGATCGATCAGGACACAGACGTAGTCATTCTCATTCCGGCGGAGGTAATCGGCCAGCCTAGGCGCAGCCTCGCGGCCGGATGAAAGGATTTCGGCAAGGTCCTCTTCAATACGTTCCGGTTCTCTTGAGCCAGCCTCCACGAGATCGGCCATGGCCCGTGCCAGACCGTCAATCGGACCGTAGCTTGGCCGGGTGATCACGGTCCGCCACTGCTTGCCCAGTTCGCTGTGTTCGATCTCGAGTTCCGGCAATACCCCAGCCCGGATCAGAGAAGATTTTCCGCAACCGGATGAACCGTGAACGACCACCAGCTGGTGTTCCAGAACCCGGCTGACAACCTCGGACATCATGCGTTCACGGCCGAAGAAGATCGGCCACTCCTCCTTCTCAAACGCACGCAGGCCCGGATACGGCTTGTCCGGCAGCGCATGATCTAAAGATTCAGAGAACGGGGCGACCAATGTCATGGCTCAGCATCGCGTGCGGCAGTGCGCCTGAACTCTTCGGCCAGTTGTCGAGGCCAGGCCGCATTGCGGCCGTTGCATTCCGGAATCTTGAGATTCCTGGCCAACGGAACCGGTTCCCCGATCTTGCTCAACAGTGCCCGCGGCAGGACCTTGCGCTGGAATCCGCATGCCTTTCTCCAGGCACGCAACCCGATACTGAGAAGATCTTTGCGCAGGAGATCATTCTTTTCCGTGCCCAGGATCACGATGGCATCGCACTCGCAGAGGAGCTCGTTTCTCGCCTCTATGCGTTCGGCAACCTGCTCTTCGTTCCTTCCTGCCGGTCGCTTTTGCTCCCTCGCGCCGATTTCGTTCAGCGACAACTCATCAGGTACTATGATCCGCCCCTTGTCGATCAGCGTGTCACGCACAGAGTTCCACCACGCCGCCTGCGGCTTTCGCGCGTGCAGATAGATTACATCGATCGACTCTTCACCAAAATCCGGCTCTGCGATGCGGACGCTGATCTGCTCCCTCTCCCCTCCGCCGGCGGGGTCCGTACATCGGGCACGTTGGTCCAGTTCGGCCTTTATCTCGGTGAGCCGGTTGGTAATGCTGGACACGAGCATGCGCATTTCAGCATCAAATTCGTCCAGGCCGTTGCTTGATCCAAGCCACTTGTAGGGGACTGTGCCTGCGGTCACGCCGGACTGAGAGTAGAAGCTGAAGCCGACGTGCCCATGTCCGTTCTCGTCCTTGAAACACTCCGGCCAGGACTCGTGCTCTCTGGTAAGGCTCCATCCCGCCTCCGTCACGTTCGGCATGACCTTGCAGACGATGATCCTTCCGTCCATGTCCAGGGTCCGGGTCTCGCCTTCTTCAATCCACCAGTTCCGCTCCTCGCCGCACCAATCAGAGTCCGAATAGTGCGGCGTCATGAGACTGACCAGGATGGCTGACCCACGGACATGCTTCTGAATTTGGCCGGTTAGTTTCCTACTGCGATCAACGCTCTCTGCCGGGCGTTCTGAGCTATCAAAGAAGACTGACACGTTCCGAAACAGAAAGATCTGATGGATCCGGGTGCGAAGTTCCTCGGCAAACGCATCGGACCAGTCCTTGAGAGGACCCGGGACCCCGTCATTCAGCGTGCCGTGGCTGTAACTGATGAAGACATCGTGAATATAGTCACCGCCAACAAAGCTCATGGGCTCAATTAATCTTCAAATAAATTTCGATTCCTATTTAGAGACTACAGACAATAACTGATCTCGTCCAGCAGACAGCAAATCCAAAATCGCGCAGAAATTGCTGCTCGACGCCGGTAACTCCAAAAAATCAAAATACTTCTACAAGTACCCCGGTCAACAAAGCGCTCGCCAAATTTCAACCTCTTGACGCGGGAGAAAAGTCCTTCAGGGCAGATTCCGGTATGTGAAGACACTGGCCCAAGGGGGAAGTTTCCAGCTCCGGTTTCACCACCCAACCGGTCATAGATTCCTGCCGCAAGCAGCGGACCACCTGGCTGGTTTTTGATTTCGCGCTTACATCCAGATTGTCGTGCCAGGCGCTGCTGCAGCACAGTTCGGTGCCGCCAGCGGGTTCCGCATCTGAATTTCCCTCGACAATGAAAGGAACCAAACAGACTATCGGAGTTTCACACTATTATCGGAGGGTCTCCATATGGGTAATGTTCGCTTTGCAATCTACGTAACGGCTCCGTTTGGCCTGAACTACTACGCGCCACAGTACAACCTTGCGAACACAGCAAATCACACCTGGGAGGGGAGCGAACTGCTTACGCAGACAGCCGTCAAGCAGGCCATCGAAATCACCACCGACATGCTCGTCGATGCGCCGTTCACAGACCTCATCATGGGCTACTTCGGACTTGCAAACACCGACACGAGCTCTCCCTGGTACCAGCATGACACTCCGGTGATTACCTGGAACGGTGTTCCCGTGAGCCCAATGACGACTCCGCCGGACTGGAAACACCCGGACCAGAAGTGGGGCCTGCTACCCAATGTGGGCGAGTACCTCCAGAAGATCGCCGCTTCCGGGAAGAACCTTGTTGCTTCGATGCAGCATGACGCCGATCTTGCGTACATCCAGAACAACTGGACCACGGAAGGCTTCTACGAGGCCTTCGACGCGCAGGTGCTCACGCCGTTCCATCTCACCGGCCTTGATCTGGACATGGAATCGCAGTGGAGCACATATCCGAATGTTCTCATCGAACTCTCCAACACGTTTGGAAAGGAGGGCCGCCTCGTCTCCCACGCTCCGTACGGCTACCTCGACTGCAGCTCCGGCTTCGAAACAATGCTCGCCTACTATCTGTGCCCCGAGCAGAGCGCCCCGCAAACGACACCGCTGGTTGGACACACGGTGATCGAGAACGGGGCGGGAGAGCGGCAAAACTCAATCAGTTGGCTGAACATCCAGTACTACTCCGGCGGCGAACAGGGGAGCGCGAGCGCCGTGCTGCAGCAGTACATCACGGCCGTCAGCGCAACCGCGGCAATCCCCAATTCCGGCATCGCCGAACCGGCTTACTTCTGCCTCGCCGGCTTCTCACCCTGCATCTGTGATCCGGATTTCCGGCTTTGGATCCAGCCCCGTGATGCGACGGCGCAGCAGAACTGTTGCACCAAGCCGGGCACGGTCCAGACAGACAACTGCACGAGCGGAACCCTTGTGCTGGACGCCGTCAACGATCTCGTTCAGCACTACGGCAAAGACGCGTCGGGACGTGCGCAGTTCGGCGGGGTGTTCATCTACGACTACCGTTACTACACCCCCGACCAGGACGGGTATTCGTATCAGATGGAGACCTGGAACATGATCGCCAGCGCCTTGGGCCTCTAGGGCACTTCCCGCTCAGATCCCCGCGCCTCGCGGCTTCAGCGCGTCTGCACCACGATGGGGTCGGAGACGGCGATTATCTTTGCCTGAGCCTCCGACATGTGGACCAGGTTCTCAGGCATGACAGCCTCGGTGGCCTTGCGCGGCAGGGTGTCGGCGGTGAACAGCCAGTCGAAATCGAAAGCGGCGTCCCGCTGCTCTTCTGCCTTCGCGCGGGAGAACAGCATGGAGACGTCGGCCCAGAGGCCCGGGCCCGGCGCCTCCAACCGGAGCCACACGCCGTCTTCACCGGCTGCCAGAAACGGCAGGTCCACGGTGCCTCCATCGAGCTCCACAGGGCCGTTCTTCGTTCGCCCGGTTGCCCGCCAGTTCCAGGTGTCGGCCGCATCGGACAGCACAAGCTCCACGGTGAGCGCCTGCAGCTCGTCAGGAGTCCTGGCGGACAGGGCAATGGGCGTTTCGCCCTCGGGAGCACCTGCACCGCTCATGTGCAGGACCGGCGCGATATCCTTCGGCATTGATCCGTTCGTGAGGCGCAGATGGAAACGGAACCCGTCACCGCTTTGCAATCTGGTGTCTGCACCGATCGACACCAGATCAAAGTAGGCCCGGTGGAAGTACTCGACCGTATGGGACCGATCGCTGGTGAGAACCTCGGCCCTGGTTTCGTACTCCACCAGCCGCAGAGTTGCCCCGGGATCAGGATCATCACCTGCCAGGGGGATACCGGCCCCGTCACTCAGCAGGATCCGGTCGAACAGGGGTACTTCCCGGCCGAGCGCAGGCGACGCCTTCGTCAGCAGGATTGCCAGGTGACGCTGGACATGAAGAGGATAGGGTTCCTGCCCGGTCAGGCTCGAAAGCCGGATCTCCGCGTCGTCGAAAACGGCCGAGCGCAGTGCAATCCGGCGCTCTGTCCTGTCCCAGACTGCTTCAATGTCCCGCTGCTGGACAGTTGATCCTTCCGCGTCCTCTTGGAGGGGCGTAGCAACGAACTTCTGGAAATCCCGCCCGGAGCGGGCCCACTCCACGAACGTAGCGGCCGAAGCGGTGATCGCACGCTTCATGCTGACCTCACCGCTCACGGTCACCGGGCCCATTGCGGTCCAGTCCATGCTTGCGAGGAGGATCGGCAACCCGGACGCCCCGTCGACCTCCACCGCGGTCTGGGTCGGGGAAGGACCGGGCACGAAGACCGAGAATGCATATCTGCTGGCATCAAGCTTCTGGAAGAGAACGCTTGCCGGCTGTCCAACCGCCACACGACAGAGTTCAACGGATGACGGCGCGCCATCCAGTTCGCCGGGCGTTGGATAGATTGCCTCTGTCGCCAAGCGGAAGACGAACTCCTGACCATCGGCGGATGGTGCAACGGAGACTGCGGAAACGGTTTGCCCGCTTTGCGGATTCTCGTAGGTCACCAGGAAATCGGTGAACATCTCGTCGGTCAGCAGGTCCTGCCACCAGACATCCGGCAGGCTTTCCGGCGCGGCAGTGTAAGGAGACCAGGACCAGTCCGGATCCACATAGCGGCGCAGCGAGATGCCGGCAAAGCTCTCATCCATACCTGGCACGTCGTCTCCACTGGCCCGCATATGCAGCAGGTACTGGGAATTGGTGAAGGCCGGCGCGGCCGCATCGACTGCTTCGAAGTGCAGCCCGACGGGCCCTTCGCACATCAAGGAGAACTTCCGGGATGGCTGGTCTCCGATGCCGTAGTAGCTCAGCCGGGGGTCAGGTCCGACTTCCTTGCGGAGCGTTTCCAGTCCGAGGCGGCGGTCACCGGCCGTGCTGTCGAGGTCGTAGAACCTGAACTTCTCCACCGTGTCGATCTCGGCTGCGATCCGGTCGGCCAGCCCGGCCTGGTCAAACGGCTTCTCCGCCAGCAGGCAGGCGATCGGCAGCGCGGATCCAGCGTCACCCACGCGGCGGGTCAGAGGCAGAAGCGCCCTGACCTGGGGGCGGGTCAGCTCAAGCACGCTGAGATCCGCCAGTATGGCTGCACGGTTCGTCCAGAGATCATCGTCGGCCCTGGGCGGCTCGGACGGCGGGGCCACCATGGGCCGAGCAGAAGGATTTCTGAGCCCGCCCCAGTAACGGGTCCGCAGATCGATCCGGTGGCGCCGCGCCGTAGCGGAGTGCTGCTCCCAGCTGAATGTGTTGAGCCGGGTGATCCGGTCCACCGGATCAAGCCGCACCCGCACTATGTCCGATTCATCCACGTCCCGGTCAAACGCGTCACTCTCAAACTCGAACAACAAGGATTTCTGCGAAGGATCGGCGACCAGGTGGCTGAGATCGACGACGGGGCCGGAAACATGCTCGATCCCGCCGACTGCCGAGACCGGCCTTATCCAGTGGTAGATCGGCCGGCCGGTCGGGCGCCAGCGCTGAGTCGCGACGTCGGCCTGTGCGAACTGGCGCCAGAAATTGAAGGCGGGATCACTGAAGGGTCTGCTGGCATAGTCCGTGAGATCGAGGTCCAGACCGTATTCCCTTGTCCGACCGAGAGGAGCGATCCTGGCGTCCCGCCACCAGTCTTCAGCCGGGAGCCCAAGTTCGGGCAATTGCATGGCTTCGATCTGCAGCGCGACGCCCGGGAAGAGCCAGGCGTCTTCCAGCCTGCCCGCTGCAATCTCTGTCAGACGCGGCTCCATGCAATAGAAATCGTGGCCATTGTCAAAGTAGGTCTCGGCGACGACAGGCTGGGCAGACAAATGTACAACCTTGCCAGCCGGAACCCCTACGCGCCGGGCATCCAGCTGCAGACCACCGACTTCGGCGGTCAGGCGCGGCCGCGCCTTCCGGTCCAGTTCCCGCAAGAGATCTTCCAGAAGATCCATCAGGACCCTGGCCTTTGCTGGCTGATCCATCGCACCGGCCCGTTCCAGTTCGTCAAGCGCTGTGGCAATGGCGTCCAGATCAAATCCGGCATAGGGCGCAACGGGGAGATCGAAGAACTTCGGTTCTGCATGGAACCCGTCGAACGCATCTGTCACCTGCAGACCCAGATGCAGGGCGGAGACCGCTGGATCGGGCAATTGCTCAATGAGTTCGTCAATAGTTTCAGAGAGATGCCGCATCATGGATGCGACGAGCAAGACTTGCGGCAACCGGTCATCTGTGTTGCCGGTTGAATGAACGAACAGCTCCCTGTTTGCGGCCCAGCGTTCGAAATCGGCAAAGGATACACGGGGCACGGAAAGCTCAAGCACATTTTCGCGGGCGATTTCGGATTGCCATTCGTCGCCCTGCGCCAGCAACAGAATCGGAGCCGTGGCCGGTTTGCCCTCAAGTTCCGCGTCGTCGGACGGGTCGGCGAAACTGAGGGTGGCCCCCTCCCCGCTTCCGGCCGTCAGGACAACGCGAACCCAGAACGGGCGGGCATCGCTGTCTGCCGGCACTTGAAGGGTCTCATCGCTGCCGTTCCCGGCCAGCGTCGCTGCGAATTCGATCCCCTCGTCGGCTCCGGTCGGGTCCCAGCAGCGGCGCAGCTGAACCTCAGCCCCGGCACCGACAACCAGCGCATCAACGAGCACTATGCTTGCTGTCCCATCCGGCAGAGCGCCGGTTCCATCGCCGTTCCTGAAGACATCAATATAGCCGGTGGCCTCGGCCGGTGCACTCTTGGCAATCCGCGGATAGTCGGAGGCAAGCGGGAAGACGTCGGCCGGCACCACACTAATTCTCTTGCGGGCATCGACTTCCGACAGGCCGGTTTCCGAAATCGCGGTGCGGCGCAGGTAGTAGGCTGCGCCATCCGGGATTTGGGGCTTGAAATCGCCGGCAGGCTTCACTGGCTTGGAAGGGTCTGTCCCATCACGCAACCCTGCGGGAAGGCGTCCGGAATTGGGGGTCCAGAATGCCTTTGCCGCATACTGCGCGCCATAGGCGAGATCGGCCGGGAGCAGATCTTCTTCCTCGGCCTCATCGAGATTGTAGTAGACTCTGGAGGCCAATTCCCGCGCCGCGCGCTGCTCGGCATCCTCGATCGCATCGCGGCCGCCGATGCCGGTCTGGCTGGCACCGGCAAGAGGTCTGCCATTGTATTCGGCGAACAGGACCGGACGGCCATCGCTAAGCCCGGGGATCAGTGGCTGCACGGCGGTGGGAATTGTCGAGCTTCCAGGGTTCACTCTCACCAGGTTGCCGTGGCCCGCGTCCTCGTCCCCCCGGATCTTGCTGTTGATCACAACGCCAAACCCCTGAAGGGCCGACGAGATTTCCGTGAGCTCCGCGACGTCCATGCCCGGAAGGATCCTGATGGCCAGGGGCTGCGGGCTGGTGTCCGGCACGAATCGCATTTCCGCCGCCGGCGGGGACGACAGCATCGTCGCGACTTCCCGGTAGCGCTCCTGAAGCCGCGCGCGAAGGGTGGCCGGTGCTACACCTGCAAAGCTGTCCGGCAACGCATCCAGTAATTGATCAAGATCCTGCGGTGTACCTGTTCTTCCCAGCAGACGCCGCGCAAACAGGTCAGCTTCGGCCAGAGACTCGTTCAGCGCGTCCAGGTCCCGCGACGCCTTCAGCACCAGCTCGCGCGAGATGATGCTGCCGACTGAGCGGCGCACCGCATCCGCACCGTTGAACCCCTCCTCGAGAAACTCGCCAAACGCCCTCATCGCCGCATCGAATGCCGGCCGCTCGGCAGTTGGCTCCAGAGCCGAGCTGTCGGCCACTTTCCTCAGAAGCGCGACAATAACTGCTTCGACCGCTGCCTCCTCCTGGAGCGCGACAACCGCCGCGTTGAGAGTCTCGCGGAGCTGCGCCACGCGTTCATCCGCGGTCTTTCCGTCGTCCGGCACCTCTCCGGCCTCGGCGTCCTCCAGGACACCCAGCGTTTCCGGGTCCACCGCTTCGACATCCCTCAACAGGCCGACCAGATCCGCGAAGCTCAGCGAGGACAGGACCGTCCGGAGACGAGGCCTCCACGTGCTCCAGGCCTGATCCGCATCGACGCCGGCGGCGTGGCCGAACCTTTCGTTCGCACCGGCCAGGAAGGCTATGAAGGGCAGCATGATCTGTCCCCGAGGCGCCAACTCCCCGGTTGCAAGTGTCGCCGGCATGGCGAGCGACCAGAACAATGGATCGAAGGCAGATTTCAGGCCTGCGTCCGCCAGCCACTTCCGTGCGTCCAGCGACGACCAGTCGACGTCGTCGTAAGGCTCCAGCATGTGCGGAACGGTCCAGAGCCTGCCTGCACTTTCCGCGTCGATCCGGTTGAGAGTGCGGCGGAACTCCGGGTCCGCAGGAACCGCCTCGACGGACCCGTCCGGGAGAACAATCGAAGATGGTGCCGTGTAATCACCGAGCTCCTCGAACACGACACTGACCTCGCTGATGCCTCCTAGCGTCCCGGCCAGGTCATAGGTGATCGTGCTGCCGTCGGTAACGACAGAGGCCGGCGGCGTGGCGCCGAGATAGGGAATGATTGCGGCCTGCGCGCTGGGCGCACTGTCTTGCGCAATCAGCCGTGTCAGCCCGAGCCGCTCGGGCACGGGGCCGATCCAGTTCAGGGTCGACCGGAGTAGCTGGGCCGCACCCACGGTTGCAGCATCGAACGTATCCGTGACGGCCGGCTCGGCGGTTGGGGTCAGATAGTATGGTTCCGGGTCGGACGCACCTGCCGCGTTCGGGTCCCTTTGCTCCAGCCAATCCATCAACCCGCCAAGGCTGCCGGCGGTTGCCTCCACGTCGACCGCCTCAGCGACCCCCAGGCCGATATCAGGCACCAGCGCATACTTGAAGGTTGGCGCCTTCCCCAGAAAATCGGCAAAGACTTCCTTGGCATCTGCTTCGGTGTCGGTCGCTGCATCGCGGCACACCTCGGCCGCCAAGTGCACGGCATAGAAGATCTTGTTCTCATCGCCGTGGAAGGCGCCCGGCTCTGCACTCGTGTTGGTATGGATGAAGATCTTCACAGCCGTTTCCTCGCCTTGTTCAGTTGCCCGGCCTTCTTCGCGATTTCAGCCGCCTCGCCCCCAACCTGGGTGTTGGAGGACACTTGCGTTCTGCTCTGTCCGTCCCTGAGCTTGTAGCGAACGGTCGTGGAGAACTTCAGTTTGAAGAAGCGGGAGATCCTCACCTCGACCGAAAGCGAACCCAGCGCGTCAATCTGGCCGTTCGAATGGTAGGTCATCCGCAAGACGAGGCTGAGGAACACATGCACCATGCCCCAGAGGCTTACATTGCCTGCGATGACCAGTACGAGGGAGACAGATAGGCCGCCTCCTGACGGTCCCTGGCCAATCAGCTTGCGGTAGGTGAGGGCAACGCTGAGGGTTATATACACGCCGCCGGAAACCGGCCCGAACGAGAACGCAAGAGCCGCGGACCCGCCGGCACTGGCCTCCACGACAACCATCAGGCGCTTGTCGAAGGGGCGGTATTCGGTATCGACCTGGATGTACCCGGCCCCGCCAATGATAAAGATCGAGAAGATGAATGGCTGCTCGACCCTGCTCAGGTTGAACCGGTTGGCGATCACGAAGTCGGGATAGGCTACCAGGGAGAAGCGGTTCGAGATCGCCAGGTTCGAGACGCCGCTCGTGCCGAAGTTGAGCGAGACAGGAGGCATCTTGAACTCGTGCTCGATGCCGACCGGAATGCCCGCCTGCTTGACGAACCTCAGCCCGCCGAACTCGCCGGGGAAGAGGGTTCCCAACGTGTCCTGAATGAAGCGGAAGACCTCATTGATCTTGATGTTCTTGGGATCGAACTTGAAGTCGAGGCCGCCGTCCTTGGTGTACTCGATGCGCACGTCCTGCAACGTCACCATGACCTGACCGGCAACCACGGCTTCCAGATCCGTCCGGATCACGGCGAAATCGGATTGGGTGACCTGCTCGGTATCCTTGCTCGCCTCCACCCGGACAAATCCGGAAAAGCGGGCGTTGCGCAGAAACAGAGTGAAGGGCCCGATGCTGAAGAGTGTCCTGCGTCCCCCGATGGGCACATCGACATCAATCTGTACCCAGGCCCGCACAGCCTTCTTGTCGAACTGGTGGGTGATGTCGATGTAGTCTGCCCAGCCCCTGTCCATCTTCAGACCGGAGAACAGGTCAGACAGATTGAGGCCGCCGAAGTTGCCAAAACAGCGCCCGATATCGAAACCGGCCAGTTCATCCGCATCAATCTTGAGCGTGTCTCCGAGCTCACTGAACGGTATCTCGATGCCCAGCGCCTTCAGGGCATCGCCGAGCTTGTCGAAACCGGCTCTGAGAGCAGGGGTTTGAAGAATGCGGTCGGCTTCTCTGATGCTGACCCTGATGCGGTCCATGTTGACCTTGAGGGCCGCAAGCTCCGGCGCCTGCGAAACCGCCGAGTAAAGCCGCAGAACGTTGTTCGGGCCGGCCGCTATGCCGCGCTTGCCGATGCTGCCGGCGGCATTGATGATGCGGTCGGAGTAGTCGCGCGCCAGCTCGGTGCTGTCGCCCACCGCGTTGATGACATCCCGAACCTGATAGTCGAACGCTTCGATCGCCTGGGCAATTGCGGCCGGATCGACGTCCCTCCAGTCACCGGGCAGATCGCCGGCAAGGCCGCTGAGTGCATCACGCGCGGCCGTCACCGCCTGATCATAGGCGTCCTGGATGGTATTGCCAAGGAGCAGCTTGGCGCCGGCAAGATCGCGGCAAAGCTGATCGATCTCCTCCAGACCGCCCGTAACAAGAGCGTTTGCGTCCTGAACAATTGTCTGAGCCCTGTCTCCGAGCTCGCCAACTGTGATGCGAAGCTCAGTCTTGAAAACCTCCACGTCATCGGCGGCCGGCGTTTCCGACAGGTAGAACCTCTCCGGGAAGGGACCGAGCACCCGGTCCACGACAGGCGCGATGATGCGCCGTTCGACGGCTGACTGGATGCCGCCGGACAGCGCGCCTTGCGTGACCTGCAGCATGGATGCGAAATAGGACTGGTACTCCTCGACGGCGTCGAAGCCCTGAGTGCTGACCGCCTCCAGCTCGCTGAGCGCGCGATCGATCCAGCGCCAGGCCTCTTCCATCTGGAAGTCGATCCCCGACACCGCGCTGATCAAATCGTCCGTCAGGTCGTTGACTGTGGCATTGATGAAGGCCGCGGCGTCTTCGACATCCTGGGCCAGGGCCGCCTCCCCTGCCGCCACAAGCGCCGCCGACAGTTCGGCAGTGTCTTCAATGAACTGTTGACTGTCGTCATGGAGAGACTGGGCACGGGCGCGTCCGGCGACGAGTTCACCCTTGCCAACCGTGATTGCACCCTGAGCCAGCCTGTTGAGCTGCCCGACATCCTGCGAGAGGTCTGTTGCACCCCGCACAACCTTGAGACGGAGCGCTTCGAGATCTTTTGCGAGGTCTCTGACGGTTTGCGGCAGGTCCGTGTTGTTTTGAACCGAGAGGAGATGCAGCGCCAGTTTCCCCTGATCGGTCGCATTCCTGACCTTGTCGATCACGGCCCGCACCTGTGTGGCCGTGCCCTGCAATTGCGCTGCTACCTCTGTGAGCAGGAGTTCCGCATCGATCGCCTGTCCGAGCGCAAAGGCCAGCGCGCGCGACACCTTCGATGAGAGCCGCGAGGCCAGCCCCTCAATCTCGCCGGCAAGCCGCTGGCGCGCTTCGTCCAGGGTCGCCAGCACTTCGGCACGGGCGGCATCAACCTGTTCGAGCACCTGCTGACGCAGCATCTCGATGCGGTTGATGGACCATGGCTTAGCGTTATCGAAGCCCGCCTCGACGGCATCTACCCTGGCGCGGGCCCGCGCCAGACCGGCGGCCGCATCCTGGCGCCAGTCCCGGACGATCGCCCGGGCGACCTCGACACTATCCTGCAGGTTACCGACATTGACCCTGGCCCTGGCAAAATGCGGGTCGAGTTCCGCCCTGACCAATTCGGTCAGAAGCTCCCGCAGCTCATGACGTGTCTGACGCTTGGACCAGCCCGGGAGATTGTCGAGCGAGACCTTATCGATCTCGGCAAGCATTGCCCCTTGCGCGGTGCGGATGGCTTCCACCGCAATCAGCCGCTTGCGCTCGATAAGCCTGGATGCGTCCGACTTCAGGCGGTCGCAGGTGTCTGCATCAAAATCGCGGAACTTCTTTAGCGCGTCCGATCCCGACCTGAATGCAGCGCGCAGGTCTTCAAGCTTTCCAAGATCCACGCCAAAGGCCTGCACTGCCTGACCTGCACTGGGAATGGCCCCACTGTTTGCAAGGTTCATCAGTGCGGTTCTGACCTGGGCCGGGTCCGCGCTTGTAAGTGAGTCCCTGGCCGCATTCAGAAGATCACCGAAGTCTCCGTCTGAATCCTCCGGCAGGTTCTCCGTCCGTCCAACAGGGGGTTGCTGAGGAGTTGTCCCGACAGACGCAAGGTTGCCTGAATCGCCAAGGACACGGAACTCGGCTAGCCCCCGGACATCGACAGCCTTTGGGTCAATAGGGTCATCCGTCACGAGGAATGACACGGTGCGCATGAAGGTGATCGATTCCAGGCCGCCGTATACCGGCTTGGCGGAGCGGCCTGCGTTGAGCTGCGTCCGCGCAGGAGCAGGCGCCAAACGCCAGGTGAAGGGGCGCATGCCCGGCAGGATACGCGATGAGGAAGGCCGGCGGCCTCTGTCCACACCATCCCTGCCAGCCAGCACCTTTTCCAGAGCGGCATCAATATCGACCGGACTGCCGAGCGACGAGTAGTCGAGGCCCTCGCGGCTGTCCCAGCTGTCCGTATCCGCATTACCCTCCTGCGCCGCCTCGGCATCGGTGAAGAAATAGATGTTCGCCGGATCGAGGCATTCCTGAACAACCCGCGGCCGGTCGTCATCGCCTTCTCCCAGCGTGACCATCGCAATGTCCGGGAACGGATAGACCAAAGGCCGCTCATTCGAAGCCCCGCGGTTCCAGAGCGGCACCCGCCAGCCCGTCGTTCCGACGTCGCCGCCCCAGGCGCTGTCGACATGGATGATTTTTGAGTTGAACCGAACTTCCTCCAGGAAGCCGGCGGTCGCCTGCTCATTGCGGGGATAATCGGGGTAGCTGCGCACCGGCTGCAGTATTTCCACAAACTCTTCAACCTTGCGGAGTGCAGGACGTTCGGTGCGGGTCTCATGGCCTTCGTCCGGCGCGAACTGGTCCGAAGGCGCGGTCGTGCGCTCGTATATGACGACATGCTTGGCGCGGTGCCAGAAGACGGAAATCCGCCCGAGAATCTCGACCCTCTGCTTCTGCACAAAACCGTTGCGGGTCTCAGAGATGATCGTCATCACCCCGCCCAGGAAGCGCGCTGTCTGATCTGCCGTGCCGCCGTGGGGCGCCAGGGCAATTCGCTCAATTGTGCCGCCGGGTGCGGCCGTGGGGTTTGCGACCAGCGCGCGGGCGATGTTCCACGATTCCAGAGGCCAGAGTGCACCGCCGGGCAGGCCACGGTCATGGAACCGCGGACCCACCGGGTTCGAAGGGATCGGCCCAACCGGCTCAACCGGCGGCTTCTGAAAGGCCGTGTGCCGGAGCGCGAACGATGTTCCTTCGGAGAACCGGGCGGACACAAATCCGTTCTGGCTCTCTGAATCGAAATTCCAGATTTCAAGATGCTCAGGCCGGGTTCTCAGACTGTGCTGGAGCCGCAGCCATCGGATCAGGCTTCCCTTCGCCGGAGTTGCTGGTGCCCGGCGACGGTGCCGACCGTATAGCACATCCAATTCAGCAACACGTGCCTGGGCGGACGGACCGGTTTCACGTCCGGGATTGATGCCGACGCTCAGACCATACAGGAATTCCGCCGTCATGCCTGCCAGGGATACACCGCGGCCAAAGTCACCGGCCTGCCGGAACAGATCGTATCCGGCAAACTCAGGTAGAACGGCATTTCGGGTAAGATCCGTCGGCCGAACCCAGAGGTTCACGGGTGGTGCGAAGCGGCTGTCTACGACATGGGTTCTCGGAACGCCCTCAAACTCCGGCACAGGCTCGGGAAAGTCGCCAGCAGCCGGTGCGGGATCGTGGATTTCGAGACGATGCGGCTTGTCTGCCGCGTCTCCGGTCACAGCAGGCTGCAGGGTTAGCTGATAGTCCTCTGAGCGACGGCTGAAGCGCCAGCTCCGTTCGTCGCTGTCATACTCCGCAACGGACGGCTGATCTTCCTGCCCGCTGACCGTAAGGGGCTCGCGGGAGAAGCGGTAGAGTGAGAACGGCTCGAACGACAGCACGGTGTAGCGCTCATCCGCCGCTCCGCGCAGCCGGCTGGTTTCCAGCAGTGTTGCCTGCAGGTGCCAGTCCTGGTCGTCGAGCACCTGCTCAGAAACCTTGAGGATGAACTCGGTTCTGCCCAGTTCCGCCGGTTCCGCCATCGGGCCGACCGCCATCGGTCCGAGCCGTGGCTCGCGGGCTGCCAGCCGTTCGGCTCGGGCAGGCTCGCGGATCAGCAAAGGAGCCGTCTGCCGGCTGCGGTCACCATGGGCGATATCCGTTGTCACCGGATCCACCACATCAATCGCCAGGCTAAGGTCGAGCCTGGCATTCAGCGCCGGCATGAGGGGGCGCCCGTGATCGGTCACGCCGTCGACAATACGCGGCAGCCGCCGGACACGGCGCGAGAGGACCAGGGCATTGTCGCCGGCGTTCGTGACCAGGAACGGACTGTTCGGGCCCTCCTCCGTGAATGCCTTGGTGAAGTTCAAGGCTCCCAACTGGGCGGAGTAACCGAGCTTGTTGCGGTCATCTTTCGTCTCTTCGAGCGCAAAAAATCCGAACGACCGGTCCTCCGGCTGCCGGTCGGCACGCGCATCTCTCGCCAGCACGAACACCTTGTTCCGGGGAGGCTCAAGGTCCGGCGCAGAGACGAAGTTCTCGAACCGGCACCTTATCTCAATGAGCGTCCGGCCGGCGTAAAGCCGCGCGACAAGGTCTTCCTCAAAGCGCACATCAAGAGGCGTGACCGTGATGCGCGCGGTCTCTTCCCGTGGCGGCGCCCAGCCCAGGTTGCCAAGGTTCTTCGGAGCTTCGGTGTCGACGATCTCCGGCCGGGATGGCGCAGCCGCCTGTCCGTGCACCTTCCAGCAGAACGCGGTTTCCTGGTCGACACCGCCGCCATGCTCGTGAATGTCGGGGAACACGCTTTGTGGCCCGCTCTTCGCCGGCAACAGCCCGGCGCGGACACGGTTCATCTCGAAGATCGCCTGATAGAGACCGCCGGCATCGAACCTGGGAACTGCCTGGTCCAGTTTCGTGACGTCCCGGAGACCGTCTGAAAGGTTGACGGTCTCCGTGGTGACAAAGCGGAAACTCAGTTGAAGGTCGCCTTCAAAGGCCGCCAATCCTGCTTTCAGGCGGGCCACCAGATCGTCCGGCTGGAGCTCAACGCTGTACTCAAGCTCGCAAAGCGCATCTGCCGTACCCACCCGCATGAAGCCGCCCGTCTGCCCGGTGAGATCCAGATATTCTTCAGGAAATGCCACCATCCGGCGGAGAGTCAGCGAGAACCTTCCCTCATCGGCATCCCAGTGCGGCCGGATCAATGCCGAAGAAATGCTGGGCCGGTTGCGCACGCCCGCAAAGCCGGCACTTTCCAGCCCCGCCGCGAGCGACGGCAGGAGGGTCGCCTTGTCCGCATAAGCAAACATTCCGTCGGACGTGGAATCCCGCGCGCCCATAACAAAGGTGCCGAAATACTCGTTGCGCGCCGCCGTGGCAAAATCGCCCGGCAGTCCGGTCAGCAACGGCGCGGGCCTGGCCATTTCCTCAGGCTCAGGTCTGCTGGCGAAAACCCCGCTGACACCGATCGCGGCCGATCCCCTCCCACTCGGTGCCGCTTCCTGATTGAACTGAACCGGACTGGGAACCGCGAGATCGAGCCGGAAATTGCTGTTCCAGTCCGTGCCGGCTCCCTGTCCGAGCACCAGCCAGGTGCCCAACACATCGTCCTCGTAGCTGCTCACATTGTACGGATCGAGCTCCGGACCATGTGCGACGCAAGGCCAGAGGAGCTCAGGCACGCCAATGCCCGGATGCGCGAATTGCTGGAAGGCGATTGCACCACGGATGAAAACTCTGCGTTCTACCGTTTCCGATTCATCTTCCGGCAAGCTGATCCAGAAATTTACCTTGTCGGTCGCCGCAAGAAGGGCATCTGCAGCGTCAAAATCCCCAAAGACGGAATGTCCCGTCGCAGGCGTTTCACTCGGGAAGGCCGGGACGCCGACATCAACCTTCTGCCATGTCAGAAAAGCACGGACCGTGCCGTCACTCTGTTCGGCAAAACTGATGTCAATTACGCCAGGGGCCTGAACGGATTGCGGATCCTCGTCATCGTAGGCGGTGGCAACTTGAAAATGACCCCAAAGACGAAAAGCATTCATTATGTTCATTGCTTGTTCACTTTGCCATTATTTCGAAATCAGCCACATGAATTCACACATACATCAAAAGATATTTTTGTGAAATCAAAATTTATTATTCAATCTACAAATTCTAATCTTCCGTATAAGGAATTTTTGAAACTACATTAGACGTTGCGCAGATATCTTCAAGAATATTTGATTCCATACACAAATATAATCTCAACCATATCGCATGACTATGACGTACAGGCGTGACAAAATCGGGAAGCCAGTCAGTATCTGCAGACCTGTACGGCCCGGACTGCTCGAAGCTGGGCAGGTTTTGGCTCGCGGACCGGAAACCGGCTCCGTTGACCTGACGGACCTGAAGACGAACCGCAGGCTCAAGGCACTTCGAGCCAAACGCAGCAAATGCCCGGCCAGACACTTGAGCTGGGGTTTGACCGGGCAGCAGTCGTCCTCGCCGCAGGGTATGATGACAATTCAGTCCAGCTCTGGCGCCTGCGCACATGCCGGCGGCCTGTCCGTTTTCGCCCTGACGCCACCTTGCCGGACCACCACTCGTTCAGCCTAGGCGAGCCGAGACGCCCACATCACCGGCGGACGCGGAAGAAGCGTCTGAGCAGAACCTGACTAACCTGACGGAAGGAAAACACGGTCCACAAGCAATTTTGGACAGCCCCTCTTGGCTAGCCCCAGTATCAATGCGTATATCACCTGGAAAAAATGCATTGCGCCGGAGGCACTCACCTTCCGGCCTCAAATAAAATTAATAACGCAACACAGGCCCGCAATGGCTGACAAGTTAAGTAACATGTTCGATCAAAATTTCGCCCGCCTGATAAGCTTTCAAGGCAAACCGGACAAGACCCTCGAATTCAGACAGGAAGCACTCCGGCACCTGCAGGACCTGTTTCACGGTTACAAACCAAAGGGCTCGATGCTCTGGCTGCTCGATCAGGATGGTCACGGCTTCCGCCTGACCCCCTGGGTCTCTGTCGATTGTGATTACAAATCACAAGACTCATTCCGGTGTCTCGGACCGGCGCGGCCCGGGACATCCACATTTCGAATGGTTGATCTGGCCTACCGGGGCAATGACAAGCTATGCGAGCAGCTGGGCCTGACGCCGTACCTTGAAGTCATTTCCCAGATGGACCCCGAAACCAAAACCATCTGTATCGGCTTGCTCGACCACGCTACGGAGGATGAAGATGGCCGGTGCGAAATGCTTGGTGCCATCTCCGTCACGGTTTCAGACACGTCCATCGCCAGCAAGACCAAATTCATTGACCGGTTCGATGAGGCGCTGAACTTCGCCCAGGCAGTGGGCGCCTTTATCAAGAGCAACCGGACAGGCAGGGTGTCCGCGGCCATCGGAAGTTTCCAGGATCAGGTCAACAACCGCCAGTCCGGTGATGAGATCTTCGAGCACGCAAGCACGATCCTCAAGGAATGGGCGAACGCAGATCAATGCTGCATTTTCCGGCCCTCTGTCGGTGGCTCGCTTGTGCGCGTCGCGGACAAGGGAGGCACCAAGAACACTCAAGCTCTGGCCGCAGACAGTTTTACCGCTCGGCTCTTGGCCAGTACGGAAGAGGGTTCGCCCGGGACGATTTTCAGAGTGGCAAATCTGTTCGACAAGGACGAGAGACTTCGCGTATTCGGCGACAGCTCGGAACTCACCAGGGACGAGCTTCCCTGCGACGCCTCCGAAGAGCACGGACTGTCCGCCATGTTCATGATTCTGACGTGCAGGCGTGCCGGCGACGAGCCCGGCAATCTCACCGTTCCCAATATTCTTCTCCGGTTGTTCACCGTTCGGAAGGTGGGATTTGAAGGCGGGCACTTCAGCAAGACGCATGAGAAGATCCTGAAGCACATCGGACACAGCATCTCAAATATTCTTCCCGGACTCCATGTGCAAAAAAAGGTGGAGGCGCTCAATGAATACATTATTCAAAACGAAAATCTAATCTATAAACCAACAACAACACACGAAGAGAGCGAGACAATAGACTTTCAACAATTTGCGGCAATGGTTGAAAAACACATAGATCCAGTGTCGCATTGCTATATTGTCGATACAACAAACTCCGATGAGCGCAATTCGGTTGTGTGCACAAGTTCCCACGGAAGCAATAACACCGAAAATACTCGGATTATTGAGGAGCACATAGCAGACGGCAAGGCGAATAACTCGATCGTGCACGGCAACGGCGTTGAAGGCAGGAAGTATTTCTATTACTCGCCAATCTATGAGAGTGGCAGCCGGAGCCTCAAGATGGCTTGCCAACTGAGCCACCAGTATCTGGGTGCCCATGACGAGGTGATCATCGACCGGATTGCATCCGATTTGCGATTAGCACTGCTCCAGGCGACTGATGCAGAGTCGATGATCAGCCAACTGGCCGATGTCCGACACACCCTGCGCGCCACAATCGACGGCATGGCAAGCTCGGCCGCCGCTGTTTGCCGCCGGCTGAGGTTTTTCAGAAACCTGCCTGAGCACAAGCACGGCGATATTGTCGATGAAATCACCAAACGGGCACGCCTGAACAAGGATGTCCTCAAACTCTCTGCGGCCGTTTCGGAAGTCGATTCCCTGTTCGAAACCATTCAGCTTATGCAGAACCCGGATATTGAGCGAAAAGTTCAGTTTTCCCGGGTCGATATGAAGAGCTTCATTGCGCTCAGGATAAGTGAGATGAGCGCGTTTGCGGAACTGCGCGGTATCCATATCGATCAGTATCTGGATTGGCCCCATGGACTGCTGAACCCCCAGATCAATCATCAACTGTGCAAGATCATCGTGTTCAATCTGATCGACAACGCCATCAAGTATTCCCACCAGAATGAAAGAATAGAAGTTCACCTTGCCCCGGCAGGGGGCGGCCTCTGGGAACTCGCGGTCGTAGATACCGGTCAGTACATCTCCCCGGACGCCAGAAGGAAGATTTTTGCACCGTTTCAGAGGCTGAAACCAGCCTCCGGCCAGTCGGGACGCCCCGGCACCGGACTGGGGCTTTCGGCAGTTGACCGCGCCATGAAATTACATTCAAACAAGGCAAAGATAGACGTGAGCTCTGAGCCGATCCTTCGGCAGGGTAATCGTGGTGAAGTCATCAAAGCAAAAACAACCTTCACCATACGCATGCCGCTTAACTTGTACTAGGAATGGAAAATATGCCGCAATCGGAGCAAGAATTGGAAATATATATATTCCATCTTGAAGACGAACCGCTACGAGTAAACTATCCGAGCAACCTCGAAATTGCACTTCACGAGAGATTTGATCTGGAAAAACCTGATTTTATATCGTCAGATGACGAAACAGAGCATAGTTTCACCTTTCGGTGTTGTGGGAAGGATTGCAGGATTGTCTATCTGATTTTCGATGGTGAGCATCGCGAGAGGCCCAATGACGCAAAGTTGAAGGCAGCCCTGCTCCACATTCTCGATTGGAAAATCGATTCCAACGGGGATGGCGGGTTCCATCACTTCGATCACCTCATCAGCCTCGGTGTTGAAGAATCGTCCATCTGGCTGATTACGGGCTACGCAAACTCCGCCCGCGCTAAGCTCGCGAGCTATCAGAAGTCCAAGGGTGAGGTTCGGATCGTAGCCAAGCCTGCACCGGTGAACGAACTCGTTGATGAAATGGTTGGCTTGATTGCAGAGAGGCTCGGAGACGACTGCCTGATGCGTGCATAGCATCAGTTCGGCAGCGCTCGCTCCCGCAAAAAGGAGGGCTATTCTATCGCGGAGCATTATAGCAATTTAAGCTCAGCAGCGGTCGGTCAGCTCGCTGAGTACTTTCAGATGCTGTTCAACGCCACCAGATCAGGCCCTGATCTGGATCGGCGGGTCTTTCGGGCCGTACGGTCCCTCTTGGGGCGGCACGAGGTGGCAGCGTTGATCTGCCAGATTCCCAAAGGGGACCTGGAGTACACCGAGTTTGTCATAAACTTGCCTCAGTTCAAGCCGGACCCCGACAGGCTCCGGACCGAATGGAGTCGTGTTCTCGATTGGCGGGATACTGAGTTTGCACATACGGCTCAGCAGAGCCACGTGTGGGTTCGACCGGTCACTGATGACTTCAACTCTTTGGTTTTCCTGGATTCTTCAAGCTACAATGATGGCAAGGGCGACCGGAAGACC
This sequence comes from Pseudomonadota bacterium, assembly GCA_039030315.1. Classification (GTDB taxonomy): domain Bacteria; phylum Pseudomonadota; class Alphaproteobacteria; order Rhizobiales; family CAJQND01; genus JAAEUE01. Next base: position 6,864 of record JBCCEL010000001.1, on the reverse strand, counting down.
GGCGCGTATGGCATGCTCTGGCTGAGAAGACCGGGAAGACGAGGATCTAGTTTGGCGAGCAGAATTTCGTCTCTGCAAGGGCCGGAACCGAGCGACGAGTACATCGAAATCTACGACGACTTTGCCTATATCTTGTGCTACGTGACCGCGATGGCGCTCTCGTTCAGAGAGCAGGCCGTCGCCTGCTTCCCCCGGGTTTTCCGGGAGGCTTTGTGGGAAAGCAACTCAGCTGCGATTCCTTCGGAAGGAGGTTTGGCCTTGCCTTGGGAGCCCGCCGGATCGGGACCGGGTGAGCCGTCCAGCGATCTTGGTCTGCCGACAATAACGCTCTCGCTGGACTTGCGAAAATCCACGATTGCCATGCGGGAGTCCCGCGACAGGAAGCTGTACTCCTATTGGATCAAGGCGTTTGTCATACTGCTGCGGAAAATCGCAGATGACAATCTGGCGGTGTTCGACAAGTTCACAGGCGACGGGGTGATCCTCCATTTTCTTGAGGATCACATTGACAGTGTGTGGCCAGCCTGTTTGGCAAGCGCGCCCAGCGAAGCGCGCTTGGATATGGCGGACAATCTGAAGCTCGATTTTCCGCCAGGTTCACCGACATCGCGGCGCTGGAGGAAACAACGGCTCAAACGGCTCCGCGCCACCTATCTTGCCGCGCGTTGTGCAAAGGAAATGATCTCAGCGACAGGCCATCTGCTTGATCACCTGTTACGCGACAATCTGCGTTTCACCAGCAACATGGTCGGGTCGCGGGTCGGGATCGCATGTGATCCGGCGATCTGGACTGCGGATCAGGATGGCAATCCCATCGTCGTCGGCGAAGGGGTTGTCCACGCATGCAGGCTGACCGACGCCAAGCCGCAAAAGGGCCTGCGGAAGAACTTTGTGCTCCTGCAAGGAGATCTGGTGAGCCTGTTGAAGAGCGGGTTCCTGGATCTTGCTTTGAAAAAGATCATATGGGACGGCGGCAAGGACCATGGAAGCGAGGACAAACTACAGGTCTGGAGCCTCGGTGATTTACCGGACCATCTGGTGCGCTCCGATGAAGAACTCTCCTCTCTGGCCCTCCAGACCTGGACTGAGGTGCTGTCCTCCGATGCCAGGTACGCGGACAGTTCCACAGATTAGTTCTGACGTGCCCCCTTTAGGACACCTCGCTCGGAGGGCAAGTTCCTTCTATCCATGAGGTGAACCCACTTGATCCGTCCGCGGATGGACGGCAAGCTGGTTGTTCCGGACATGGAGGGGAATGCCCCTGAGGGAGGAAGCATGCTGAGCGGTCTCATGATGCACCAGCCGCTGCTGGTGTCGTCCATTATCGACTATGCGCGCGATCTTCACGGTCACGCGGAAATCGTGTCGGCGCGGGTTGAGGGGGATATCCACCGCACCACCTACCCTGAAATCCACAAGCGCATCTGCCGGCTGGCACACGGGCTGCGCGCCATGGGCATCGGACCGGGAGACCGGGTGGCGACGCTCGCCTGGAACGGCTACCGGCACTTTGAGCTCTACTACGCCATCGCCGGGATCGGCGCGGTCTGCCACACGATCAATCCGCGCCTGTCCGCAGAACAGTTCACTTACATTGTGAACCACGCGGGCGACACGGCGCTGTTTTTCGACACAACGTTCACGTCGCTCGCCGAGGCGCTGGCCCCGGGCCTGCCCGCAGATATCGAATATGTGGCCATGTGCGATGCGGACGCCCTTCCCGACAGCAATCTGGACCTGAAGGCCTACGAGTCGCTGCTTGAGGGCCAGCCGGAAACCATCGACTGGCCGGAGCTGGACGAGAACACGGCCTGCGCGCTGTGCTACACCTCCGGCACGACGGGCGATCCGAAGGGTGTGCTCTACTCCAACAGGGCCATGGTGCTGCATTCGCTGTTCGTGAGTATCGCGCGGCACCCGACCTTCTTTCAGGGCAGCCGCATCCTGCCGGTGGTGCCGCTGTTCCATGCCAACGCCTGGGGCCTGCCCTACGTCGCCCCGCTTTGCGGCTGCTCGCTGGTCTTCCCCGGACCGAAGCTGGACGGGCCGTCGGTCTTCGACCTGATGGAATCCGAGCAGGTCAACTCGTCCTGGGGTGTGCCGACCGTGTGGCTGGGCGTGCTGAACGAGATGAAGGCGCGGGGCGAAAAGCCCTCCGCACTCGCCGAGATCCTGTCCGGCGGGTCCGCCGTGGCGCGCACGCTGATCGAGGAGTTCTCGGCTTTCGGCATCGAGGTCGGCCACGGCTGGGGCATGACGGAAATGTCGCCGGTCGGAACCCTCAGCATCCTGTCGCCGGAGATGAAGCAGCTCGATGAGCCGGCGCAGATCGACCTGATCTCAAAGCAGGGCCGGCGCATGTTCGGCGTCGACATGAAGATCGTCGACGAGGACGGCAAACGCCTGCCCGAGGACGACGAGGCCGAAGGCGAGCTGCTGGTGCGCGGCAACGGCATCGCGGCGGGTTACTACGAGAACGAGGATGCATCGGATGTCGCGGTCAGCGACGGCTGGTTCCGCACCGGCGATGTCGCCCGGATCAGCCCTGACGGCTGGCTGACCCTGACGGACCGGGCGAAAGACCTGATCAAGTCCGGGGGCGAATGGATTTCCTCCATCGACGTGGAGAACACCGCGCTCGCGCATCCAGGCGTTGCCAATTGCGCGGTGATCGCCGTCCCTCATCCCAAATGGGACGAGCGTCCGCTGCTGGTGGTGCAAAAAGAGGCGGGCGCGGACCCGTCTCCAGAGGAGCTCAGGGCGCATGTCGGCGCGCACCTGGCGAAATGGCAGGTCCCCGACGCGGTCGAGTTCGTCGATGACCTGCCGCTGACGGCGACGGGCAAGGTCTCCAAGCGGACACTGCGGGAGCAGCTCAAGGATCATCCCATCGGCCAGGCCTGAGCCAGGCCGCGCGCTCAGAACTCTTTGTGGCGGAAGACCTCCTCCCCGGCGAGCAGCGTCCAGAGCACCCGGGTCCTGCCGATATGCGCCCGCTTGACTTCAAGCAGGTTCTGATCGAGCACAATGAGGTCGGCATACTTGCCCACTTCCAGCGAGCCGGTAATCTCTTCCTGGCGCAGCGTATAGGCCCCGTTGATGGTGTAGGCGCGGACAACGGCATCCATGCTGGGCAGCTTCTGCCGGCCGCGGGAGCGGGCGTGCTGCATGCCGATGAAGGGGTTCATGGTGCTGACGTCATAGTCGCTGGACAGGGTGACCGTGGCGCCGGTGTCATAGATGGACTTCAGCGGAATGGCCGCATTTGCCCGCTTGCCGATCAGGTAGCCCGTATCGCGCTTGTATTCGCCGGGATTGGACCAGCTGCCGGCCACCTGGAAGTCGGCGATGACGCCCAGCCGTTTGAAGCGGGGGATATCGGCCTTGTCCACCAGTTCCACATGGGTGAGACGGTGGCGGCGGCCGAGCGTTGAGCCGTTGATCCGGCCCGCCTCCTCGATGGCGTTGAGCGCTTCATGCACGCCCCTGTCACCGATGGCGTGGATGTGGAAGTCGAACCCGGTCTTCTCCAGGCGTGCAATGTATCTGGTGAGCCGGTCCTGGTCGAAATAGTTGAGGCCGCGATTGCCCTTCACCAGGCCGTAGTCATAGGCATAGCGCCGCTTCATCGCCGCGGTGCCGATGGAGACGATCCCGTCCGAATAGACCTTGATCTGCGAGGCTTTCAGCAACCGGCCAGGATCATTGCTGTACATCGCCTCGAGCGTCTCGATCTGCTCGTCGCCGAACTGCGGATAAGCCCAGAGGCTCATGACCACCCGGGCGGTGAGTGTCTTTTCGCGCTCTGCCCGCTGCCAGACTTCGTGGTGCTTGCGGGTCCAGTAAACCCGGGCATCCGAAATCGAGGTGATGCCGTTCCTGGCGAGCTTCTTGAGGCCGACCTTCAGGCCGTCATAGGTGAGATCGAGGATCTGCCGGTTTGGCTTCAGCGGCAGCTCCCAGATCATGTTGCCGACATTGTCGATCAGCAGTCCGTTCGGCTCGCCGGTTTTCTTGTCCCTGACGATGACGCCGCCTGGCGGATTTGGGGTCCTGGCCGTGATGCCGGCAGCCTTGAGCGCCTTTGAGTTCACCCACATGGAGTGGGATGTGAATTCCATCATGATTGCCGGACGGTCCGGGACCGCCTGGTCCAGCATTTTCGCCGGAGAACGTTCCCGGATCACATCCTCGATGTAGTGACCCCAGCCGGTCACCCAGGCATTGCCCTTCTGCTCCTTCGAGCAGCGGCGGATGGTCTTGAGCTGATTCCTGGCGGCCAGGCCCGCCTTGAGATTGCACTCGGCAAGCGCATTGTTATTGGCCTCAAGCGGATGGGTGTGCACGTCGTGGATGCCGGGCATGACAAAGAGGCCTTCAAGGTCGATGACCTCGGTCCCGGAACGGATGTGCGTGACCGCTCCGGCGTTCGAACCCACGAAGACGATCTTGCCATCGCGAATGGCCAGTGCCTCGGCCCAGGGCTGCTTGTCGTTGACCGTATAGATGGTGCCGTTTCGCAGCACGGTATCGGCCGCATGGGTCGTGGTGGCGGCGCAGAGGGCCGCCGCTGACAGCAGGCCGAAAACCAGCGATCTTTGTTTCATGGGACCTCCTGAAGACTTGCCTAGACGCACGATCCACCGCCCCATCAGGCGGCGGTCAAAACGATGAAGTTTCCTTATCGATCCGGCAGGCCGCGAGATCGACAGGCGCCGCGGATCAACATATTGTGCCAGGGCACAGGAGAAAAACGCGAATTCCTCATGCTTCTAATCGATCTGGCTCATGGATAAGAATTTTGGGCGCCTGCCCCCTCTGAACGCTTTGCGCGGGTTTGAGGCCGCTGCCCGGCTGGGCAGTTTCTCAAGGGCTGCAGAAGAGCAGAACATGACCCAGTCCGCGATCAGCCATCAGGTGAAATCGCTGGAAGAGTTCTTCGGCCAGCCGCTTTTCTCCCGGGTCGGACGCTCGGTGGAACTGACCGATGCGGGCGGCGACTTCCTCGAAACCGCAAGACGGACTCTGGAGCATCTGGCGCGCGGAACGCGGCGTATGGATGCCTACCTCAAGCCGGGACAGGTCGTCGTGGCTACCTCGCCCGCCTTTGCGGGCAAGTGGCTAATCCCCCGGTACGAGCAGATGCGGCGCGATATTCCGCTGATCGAGCCCTGGATCTATGCAACGAACGAGCAGGCAGACTCAGAATATGCCGAACTTGAGATCGGGATCTGGCGAGGCCATGGAGATTGGCCGGGCCTGAAAACCGTGAAACTGTTCGATGACTGGATTACGCCGCTCTGCGCCCCCGGCCTCCTGCAAGGTGCAGGGCCGAACGGCGCGCCGGCAGATCTGTCCGGGCTGCCCCTCCTGCATGATGAGGTCCGGGAGGACTGGCACGATTGGTTCAGACTGTCCGGCGTGGAGCGGCAGGATGCCAGCGCCGGATACAATTTCAGCGACAGTGGCCTACTGCTGGACTGCGCCGTCGCAGGCCACGGGGCCGCGCTGGGGAGCCTGGCGCTGGCGGACCATCATCTTGAGGATGGATCTCTCATACGCCTGTTCCCGACGGCTCTGAAGACCGAAGAAGCGTACTATGCGGTCTGCGTGGAGGAGTATCTGCGCAGGGCCGAAGTCAGAATCTTGTGGGACTGGCTGATCGGCCAGGCGGAAACTTTCCGCGTGCACGCCTATGCAGGACTTAGTCCGTTGGGAGAGCACGGCGGCAGCGGCTAAGGCGGGTCCCGGTCAGCTTTTTGCGGCGAGAGTCTTCTTCGGGTCATAGAAGGGTATGGGCACAATGGCGCAGGTGCGCGCCTCGCGCTCCGCTTCGATGGTGAGACGCGTGCCGGTCGCGGACAGCTCCACCGCGACCATCGCCAGTGCGATATTCTTTTCCAGGCGCGGAGAGTGGACCGCAGAAGTGACATGGCCCACCGCCTGGCATCCGCTCATGATGGGCCAGTGCGCATCGTTGGAGCCGATCAGCGGATCTCCATCGATTTCCAGGCCGACGAAGCGGCGCGACACGCCCTCAGCCTTGATCCTGGTCAGAGCCCGCCTGCTGACAAAGTCAGCGTCCATACCGAGATCCACCAGGCGGTCCATGCCCATCTCGTAAGGGTTGTTCACGAGGGTCATGTCGGCGTGGTAGGACAGCATTCCCGCCTCGATGCGGCGGATGCTGGAGGTGTGGCCCGGCTTCAGGCCAAGGGGCGCACCGGCCGCCATCAGATGCTCCCACAACCTGTCTCCGGCCGCGCCGTCACGCAGGAAGATTTCGTAGCCGAGCTCACTGGACCAGCCCGTCCGCGAGATGATCAGCGGCACCCCGTCCCAGTCATATTCCATGAACCGGTAGTACTTGAGACCGGTGGGCGCCTCGCCGAAGGCCGCCCGGAGAATGTCCCTGGATTTCGGCCCCTGGAGCTGCAGGGGCGAGACATCGGGTTCGCGGATCTCCACATCCATGCCTGAGTTCACGGCAAGCCCGCGGGCCCACAACAGGACGTCGCTGTCGGCGATTGAAAGCCAGAAGTGCTGGGCGCCAAGCTTGAGCAGAATTGGATCATTGATGATGCCTCCGTCCTGGTCGGTGATCAGGACGTATTTGCACTGCCCCACTTCCATGCCGGAGAGATCCCGGCAGCACATGTATTGCGTGAACCTGGCGGCATCCGGACCGGTGATCTCGACCTGGCGCTCAACGGCGACGTCGCACAGGATCGCCACGTTCACGAGGTTCCAGAAGTTCTCCACCGGGTCCCCGAAATCGCGCGGGATATACATGTGGTTGTAGACCGAAAACCCCCTGGCGCCCCAGCGCAGGGCCGCATCGGAATAGGGCGACTTGCGCACCTG